>JAJYYI010000042.1 GCA_021801125.1 Deltaproteobacteria bacterium
AAGTTCGGGCACTTGACCCATGACCTTAAGGCCAAGCACGCCTTCATAAAAACGGCGTGAACGCTCAAGGTTGCGGACGTTCAGTACCACGTGGCCGATGCGCTCGACACGAATCATAGTTCACCGCTCCCCCGAATCCGTAGCTCCGTTCGCTTGCCGGTCAGACTTAACGCGGTTATTGCGTTCCAGCCCGCCGTTGGCTCCAGAGAGGCTTTAAACGGTCCAGAAACGACTGAGCACCGCCTGGGCCTTTTCGATCATCTCATCGGCGCGCCGGCCTCCTTCGGCACCCGGCATCGGCTCGTCTGCCTCGCGTCCAAATTCTTCTAACGTGGCGCGCGCCGAGTTCGCCAAGGCCTGAAGGTCGTAGCCTCCTTCCAGTGCGGCGACTAGCTTGCCATCGCAGGTCTCCGCGGCCAGACGCTTGGCCCGCCGCGCCATCGCGGCGAACCCGGCTTCGCTCACGCGCATTTGGCCCAACGGATCGCGCGCGTGGCAGTCATATCCCGCCGACACTAGTACGAACTCGGGCTCGAACCGCCGTCCGATGGGCATGAACAGCTCGTCAAAGACCCGCAAATATTCCTGGTCGTCATAGCCCGCCGAGAGCGGCGCGTTAACTGTGAAGCCTGCGCCTTCGCCGGCGCCAACCTCGCCCAGCGCCCCCGTCCCCGGATAGAACGGGTACTGATGCAGCGAGGCGTAGAGGACGCGCGACGAACGATAAAAGAGTTCTTGCGTGCCGTTGCCGTGATGCACATCCCAGTCGATAATCATCACGCGTTTAAGCTTGAGCGTTTCAATTAAATAGGCGGCGGCTACCGCCACATTATTGAACAGGCAAAAGCCCATCGCGCGGCGCTTAAGCGCATGATGGCCTGGCGGACGGACGATCGCGAAGGCGTTGTCCACCTCCCCGGCCATCACCGCGTCAACCGCCGTCAGCACTCCGCCCACAGCCAAAAGCGCCGTGGCAAAAGAACCCGGGCCGGCATAGGTGTCAGGGTCGAACTGGTAGTCGCGAAAGGCCGCCGCGCCCTCGACGAAGGCGAAGTAATCCTCGTCATGGCACAGCGTTACCTCTGCACGCGTAGCCGCCCGAGGAACTATTGAGCGCAGATTGTCTCGTTGGAACCCGCTCAGCATGTCGAGCAATATTCGCACCCGCTCAGGCCGCTCCGGATGCTCGTACGTGGCTCGATGGTTGATATATGCGCGGTCGACAACGACCGCTGTCCTAAGCATGGTTTGACACCCCCGAGTTGAGCTAGGATGATCAGTGCGTACCACACCGCTCAACGTGTGCTAAGCTAAGCGCTCAAATTAATTAGTTTACGCCTTTTTTGGCCGGACGCCTACGTTCGACGTTTTTGAAATAGTTTTGATTCTGGTGGTTGCGCTGGTCGTTTTGGGACCGGAGCAGATGCCGGTGGTCGCGCGCGCAGTAATTAAAATCATTCGCGAATTGCGCGCGGCGGCAAACGACACCATAAGCGAGATCAGACAATCACTCGAAGAACTCCCTCCGGAGCGCGAGCAATGGGTTCCTCCGTCTCATGATGAGGGTCACGCGGGGATCGAAGCTCAGCCGAACGCGGATGATCCTGCGCACTCCGCGGACACCGCAGCGTCGACCCACCAAAGAGGCCCCGAACCGGATCAGAGCCCCTTGCACCTCGACGGGTCGGTGACCTATCGGTCGTTCGAGGGTCGTCAAGAGTTGGGGAATTCGCCGGCGGCCGAGAACCCCCGGGAGCACGAGCAGGAATGGGAAACCGAAGAGGTTGCGAAGCCGCAGCAAGCGACTCCGGTTGGCGACTCGCCTCAGGTGTCCGCCGGTGCCGAAGACCACACCAGTGTCGCGCCGACAAGCGCCGACCAGGAGCACCAGACCTCCGAGAGCCCAACACCAGCGCAAAGCGCGGGTGTTCCTAATGGCGATACACCGGCGCAAGGCAACTCCTCCGGTTTAGCGCAAGCCTTGCCCGAGGGGCCCGCGCAGGCGCGTGAGGAAACTACTTCGCCAGGCGTCGACGAGCCTGCGCGCGTTTCCGGCAAATCTCCGCTACAGTCCACGCAATCGTGAGCGCTGTTCTGACGGACGAGCGAATGGCGCAAGATGACGCGGCGCGCATGCCGCTGCTCGCGCATCTCAAGGAGCTTCGCACGCGCCTTATCCGCGCGATAATCGCGGTGGCCGTGGCGTTTGTTGTCGCGTACGCGTTCGCCAATCGGTTGTTTCAGATGCTCACTTGGCCGATTCGCGAGGTTTCGCACAACCACGTTTTGCTAATCGGCACCGGTGTCGGCGAAGCATTTTTCACCAAGATAAAGGTCGCGCTTATAGCCTCGCTCTTTCTCGCCAGTCCCGTGATCCTGTGGCAGATCTGGAAATTCGTCGCCCCCGGTCTCTATCAAGCAGAGCGGCGCGCGGCCAAGCCGTTCGTGCTTTTCGCCACGCTTTTCTTTTGCCTTGGCGGCTATTTCTGCTGGGCGGTAGTGCTGCGGGTCGGCTACGCCTTTTTTCTCGCCGAATACGCCAGCATTGGGGCAACCCCGACGATTCGGGTGAGCGAGTACATCAGCTTTTCAGCGAAACTCATGCTCGCCTTCGCGCTCACCTTCGAGATGCCGATCTTTGCGTTCTTTCTCACCAGGGTGAGAATCATCGATTACCGCATGATGCTCAAGCAGTTCCGCTACGCGGTACTGATAATCTTCGTCGTCGCGGCGGCTCTAACCCCGCCCGATATGATCTCGCAATTTCTGTTGGCCATTCCCCTGCTGTTGCTTTACGCCCTCAGCATCGCCGTTTCGTACGCCTTTCGCCTTCCTCCGCCATCGGACGGCGAGGAAGCAGAGGTTCCCAAGCAGCTTAGCGACGCCTGATTCTCGCTTAGCGCTCGATCGGTTACTCGGCGAGCACGAACTCAACTGAGATTACCGGTGAAAGCGAATGCAGCAAGGCTGCCACGTCGTCTTTGCTCTCGGGTGAAAAGTAAAGCTTGAGCAACTCGTTGGCCGGGTCTTCGGTGCGCAGCGTGGCTAGGTTATCGTAGCTCTCCACGATCGCCTTAAAGAGCGCCATCTGCGCCGCCGGAACGTGGATTACCCATGCCACCCATTGAGGACGGTGCGGCGGCACAATGACGCGGTTATTCCTCTCGTTCATCCTTATGCTGCGCCGTAGCCGTCCTCAATTTTGGTGTCGCAGTGGCCATGGCTGGGGCCGCCTATGCCAAAGGGCGAGACGCAAACGCTTCGGCGGCGACAAGTTTGGCCGAATGAGGCATCCGTGAAGGTCGAGTTGCGACGGCAGTCTAGGACAGGCCCTTAGTGGTGCGCGGCGGTGCGCCGGCCGCGAGGTCGCGTCGGTGCGGACTTGGCAACGGATTGGTTCAGCAGGCGATCGAGCTTCAGATTCAGATTCACGACATGGGCGGTGAGGCGCTCCACTCGTTCGCGCAACTCGCGCAAGTCGCGCTTGGACGGCAGATTGGCCAGATCGAGCAACAGTTCGAAGTTGCGGTCGAGCATCCCCTTGTTTTCTTTGAGCCGCTCGCCGGCGCGTTCGAAGCCGCGGCGCAAGCCGCGGTTGGTTTTGAACTCGTCGAAAACCGTTGACAGCGCGTCCTCGCTCAGCCGTCGCAGGCGCGAAACCAGTGTATCTGTGTCGCGGCGTGCCATTAGTCGCAGGATTCTACTACACTTTTAGTTGACAGGCATACAGGCGACCTAAGGGACGGCTCTCCAGATGACGACACTAGCGCGAATCGTTAGCGTGACCTCAGGCTTTGTTCTCTTCGGCTTTCAAGGCCCGGACTCAGAGCTATTGATGACGTCGCTGGTGATTGACCTGACGCTCGCCTGTTTGACAGCGAGCTTGGCTGCCAAGCGCGGCCATTCCCGGCGTGTGTGGTTCGCTATAGGCCTGCTCGGCGGTCTCTGGGTGTTCTGCGGGGCGCTAATTCTGCTTCGCTCGCAGAGCAGCACGCCGCTAAAGGGCGGCTCGTCGACGTCGAAATCTTCGCCGGCGCCGCCGCACGCCGCCTAGAAGGACCGGGCGGCGTCTTGTCAGGCGCGTGATTAACCACGCGATAAGCGGCCGGCGCAAGACGCGAAGGCTGACCGTAAGGCTCGGTGGTGTCAACGCAAGGCGCGATCGCTTGGTTTGATCAGGCGTGTCGTTTCCTTCCGCTCAAGCTCGTTGGCTTGTCGCGGGCTGCGCCGCCTGCTTTGCTCTAGCCGATTCGACCCAGGACGATCCCCAAGATCAAGCTCGTCAAGACGTAAGCCGTGAACAAAACATAGACGAAATCGCCCTCGCGAAGAAAGAGAAGAAAGCAGAATAGAACGCGTGCCAGCGGGACCAGCGTCAGCACCATCAGGCCGATTGTCATAACCGCGTCCGGATCCCCTTGCAGGGCATGGTGCACGATGATCGGAAAAGAGGTCGGCTGATGCGTGAGGCCGTGTTGCGCGTTCTCGAAGGTCTTCACGTAATGCTGCGATGGGCCGGTGATCGCGAGAACAAGGCCGGTAGCCAGCAGGATTACCGAGGCCACGAGGATGGAACGCAACAGAAGCGGCGTCCAGAGGCGAAGAATGCGCTCTTCCTGGTCGTTTGTTCCACGGTCAACCATCTCTGCAAATCCCATTAAATCCGGGACAACGCACGCCATCCCATTTCTGCTGCGATCAGTACCTGAAGCAGGATAAAGGTAAGGCGCAGCCATTTAACATTGATAAAAACCAGCATCCTGCTCCCCACGAGCGCGCCGGCGGTTACACCCAGGGCGACGGGCGCGGCTATCGCCGTCGGAACATCACCGCGCGCCAAGAAGACCAGTGCTCCAGCCCCAGCGGTCACTCCGATCATGAAATTACTGGTTGCGCTCGACACCTTGAGCGGCAGATGCATCACCGAGTCCATCGCAATGACCTTGAGCGCTCCTGAACCGATGCCGAGCAAGCCTGAGGTGATCCCCGCCAGCAGCATCACCAGCGCGCCACCCGGTACGTTCTCGACCCCATACGAAATCGGCTTGCTTGAAGGGTTTGACAACGAGGCCGGGTAAACACCGGAGAGTCTCAGCCGAGTCGCGAGCCGGTCGCTCTGCGCCAGGATGCCTTCCCCTTTCTTGCGCGATGAAAAATAGGCCGACTGGAGCATCGTCAGGGAAAACAATAACTCCAACGCCCACGGGGGCACGTGGCCGGCCAAAAAAGCCCCGGCCACCGCGCCGGTCACGGTGGCGCACTCCAACACCATCGCGACCCGCAGGTTGGTCCAGCCGTCGCGTACAAAGGCCACGCTGGCGCCAGCGCTGGTTGCGACCACTGACATGAGGCTTGCTCCCACGGCGACATACATCGGCACGTGGGCGAGGATCACCAAAGCCGGGACGATAAACACCCCCCCACCCAGTCCCGAAAGAGCTCCGATGAACCCGGAGCCTAGGGCCAGCGCAAAAAGTCCGCCGAGAACTTCCAGCATCTTGATTCCTAAGCCGAAAGGCCGAGAAGTAGTTTAACCCTTCCTTACGACGCTTGCATGTCGATGGCGCGCGACTGCCGCATTCTAGGGCAGGTGCGGGCCGGCACGCGCTCGTCATTGCCTACGTTCTGTATGACGACCGGGAGGCGAGAACCTGTCAACCATGCCGGCTAAAACCGCCGCGTTCAATTAAATGGTTAATCCGCGACAATCGGCTTTGAAGGGAGCGCGCGCCCGGCCCTCGTTCAGCCCATGGGTCGGTGCCTCAGATTCGGGCCGGTTCTCGAAAAACCGCGGCTTGAGCGCCAAGCCTGCGCTCGCCTGTCCCGATTCGCCGCTCGTGACAGGCTTGCCGTCCGTAGCTTAGCGGGGCCGCGCAGGGCCCTGTTCACGTGATCGTAGGCTTCGATATAATCGCCGGCGTAATAAGATACCATATGAATCCGATAGCGCTGAACCACAAGCCAACTCGAGCGCCGTGCTGATGTGCCAAGGTTGAAGTTACCATCGGCAACTCCGATCGCCGCAACAGAAAAATCCCTCGGACCGACAGCAGACCTGGAAGGTCGGTGCTCGCTCCGCTGATGGCCCCGTGAAGCCGCTTCGCGTCGCGGTTGTATGCGACTTCCTGGAAGAGCGCTGGCCCAGTATGGAGCTGGTCGCGCAGAAGCTGTTCGACGGGCTTGCGTCCAACAACGCTTCGGCTGACATTCAACCCAAGCTCATTCGGCCGCGGTTCGTGCGAACGGCGACGCGAATTCCCCACATCAACACGCGAAAGGCTCTGTTCAACGCCGACCGTCTTCTCAACCGCTTCGTTAACTATCCGGCGTTCTTGCGACGGATTCGCGACAATTTCGACGTCTTTCATATCATTGACCACAGCTACAGCCATCTTGTTCACCAGCTCCCCAGCCATCGCACAGTGGTAGCGTGCCACGACCTTGACACGTTCAGGTGTCTGCTCGCCCCCGACCTCGAACCTAGGTCCGTCGCCTTCAAGGCTATGACCCGGCGGATTTTGCGCGGTCTTCAACGCGCTGCGGTCGTGACCTGTGACAGCTGCGCGACGCGCGATCAAATCCTCGCTCACAAGGTAGTGCCGGCCGATCGCCTGGTTGTGATGCCCAACGGAGTGGACGGCGCTTGCTCGCCCGACCCCGACCGGTTCAGCGACCAGCGCATTGCGCGGTTGCTAGGGAATCCATCGGCGGACGCGGTGGAGTTGCTCCACGTAGGGACAACCATCGCGCGAAAGAGGATCGATTTGTTGTTGCGGATTTTCGCCGAGGTGCGCAAACTGGTTCCTTCGGCGCGCCTGCTGCGCGTGGGCGGCGAGTTTACAACGGCACAGCGCGAGCTTGCGAGGGATCTGCAAATCGAAGATTCCGTCGTGGTGATGCCATACTTGGAACGAAGCGACCTCGCCGCAGTGTACCGGCGCGCCACTATGCTGCTGTTGCCATCAGAGGGCGAGGGCTTCGGTTTGCCGGTGGTTGAGGCGATGACGTGCGGAACACCGGTAGTCGCGAGCGACATCCCCGCGTTACGCGAGGTGGGCGGCGCCGTGGCTGAGTACTGCCCCGTCGGCGATGTCGCTAGCTGGACCAAAACTATCCTCGCTCTTTTCGAGGAAAGACGCGCGCAACCGCAGCGATGGGCGACGCGGCGGGATGAAGGTCTTCGTTGGGCCGCCCGCTTCAGTTGGGACGCGTACGCGTCCCAGAGCATCTCAATCTATCGTCAACTGGCCGCATCCGCGGCGTGACAGGCCTGAGTCCTGCCGCGTCATCGCGGCGTGCAGAAGCGAAGGCTCTCACTTCGGTCCTCGCCGCAGCGAGTTCAAGGAGACCCGCCTGGAGGGCGGCTACGGGCGAGGAGATAGCGGCCGTCGCCGAGCTCGTGAGCGACCAAGGGCCCGATCCGCGGCAGGTTGCCGCGTGGCCCTCATCTCCACGTGGCGACGACGCTAGTTGAACCCTCCGATGGCCAATTGGCGCATGGTGGGAATCAAGAACGACTGCATGAAATAAATCGCGAAAATCACGACCATCGGCGAGAAGTCAATCCCCCCGAACATCACGGGCATGTGCGTACGTACCCAGTCGAACACCGGCTCAGTAAGCGAGTATATCGCGCGGACGATGGGATTGTACGGGTTCGGCTCGATCCAGCTCATGATGGCCGCGATGATTACGACCCAGAAGTAAAGCTGCAAAAGCATCTGCAGCATCTGCGTGATAGTGATTACGAAATTTGCCCAGATAACCACGACAAGCTCAGTCTACCTGATCCTGCCAAGTTCACGCGACCTCGCCGCCGCGGCTCGAACCGCGCCGGCAACGACCGTGGTAAAACCCTGCTGCGAAAACGCGCTCAACGCGGCCTCGGTGGTGCCGCCAGGCGAGGCGACCATCCGAATCAGCTCGTCCGGGCCGAGCCCCGACTCTCGCATCATCGCGACCGCCCCGAGGAGCGTTTGCAGCGTCATCTTAAGCGCAAGCCGCGGTTCGATTCCTTCGCTCGCCGCGGCGTCGGCTAACGCCTTAGCGAATAGGTAAACGTACGCGGGGCCACTGCCGGAAAGAGCCGTGACACCATCCAGCGCCGCTTCGTCTTTTATCGCCACGGCTTCGCCGACTGCACCGAAGATCTTTAGCGTCAGCGCCTCGTCGGCGGTGCTGGCGCGCGCTCCGCGCACCACGGCCGCCATCCCGCGCCCGACCATCGCCGGGGCGTTCGGCATGACGCGTACGACCCGTGCCAATGAGCCTAATTGCCCCTCTAAGTGATTGAGTGTGATGCCGGCGGCGATCGAAATGAAAAGCCGGCCGGCTTTGGGTTTGCTTTTGGCGCTGCTGCGCGCCGAAACTGATCGACCAGCCTGCGCTTGAGAGGTTTGTTCGAGCGCGCGCTTCGCATCTTCAAGCACGGTGTCGATTATCTGAGGTTTTACCGCGACCACGATCGCCGGAGCGTTGACGATAACCTCCGGGTTTTTAGTCGTCGTCTCGATGCCCAGCGTGCGCGCCAGTTTTTGCCGGCGCTTGGGCTCGGGGTCGGCGGCGATGATTTCGGTTGCCTTGAAGACCTTCTTTTCGAGCAGGCCGCGGATCAACGCCTCGCCCATATTGCCTGCGCCTATGAATCCAAGTTTCTTCATCTGACGCGCTCACTGAAGATCGCCCGCCCAATCCGGACGATAGTGGCGCCCTCCTCGATCGCGACTTCAAAATCGTCGGACATTCCCATCGAAAGCTCGCCCAGCTCAAGACCCGTCGAGCGTGCAAGGTCGTCTCTCAACTCGCGCAGGCGCGCGAAACTGCGGCGGGAACCCTCGGCCGCCATCGGCGGCGCGGGAATGGTCATCAGGCCGCTCACCTTTACGATCCCGCGCACGGCGTCGAGCAGCGCCTCCACTTCCTGCGGCGCCACGCCATGCTTCGTGGCTTCATCGTCTACGTTTACCTGGATCAGCACTTCCACCGGGGCGGTCTCGTCCAACCGTGCGAGACGGCTTGCAAGGTGCACGGAGTCGAGACTATGAATCAAACCGAAACAGCCCAGAGCTTGCGCAACTTTGTTGCGTTGAAGATGACCGATAAGGTGCCATCGGATGTCGGAGAGGTCGGCCAGCGCCGCTCGTTTCGCGACCGCCTCTTGAACGTAGTTCTCGCCAAATTCCCGCGCGCCCGCGCGATGGACGGCCCGCATTTTCTCGGGTGGTTGAGTCTTGCTTACCGCGACCAGCCGGACGCTATCCGGGGTGCGTCCGCTGCGGCGAGTGGCCGCTGCAATGCGTTCGCGCACGGAGTTGAAACGCTCGCAGGTCTCGCGCTCTAAGTCCGATACCAGGTATTCCTTCATCTCAACCATATGAAAAGCCTGATTTCGGTGCGGCGGCGCTCAAGAAGCCGGAGAAAGGTAGCGTTTCAGCGCGGGCAGCGCCTTCTCTATAGGCAGGCCCATCACGTTTGTGAACGAACCCTCGATATGTTCGACGAAGCCGCGGCCCATTCCTTGGATACCGTAGGCTCCGGCCTTGTCGAATGGCTCACGGCTGAGGATGTAGGCGTCTACTTCCTGAATTGTCAGCGTGCGAAAACTTACCTGCGATAAAACCGCCTCGGCCTCCAGAACGTCTTCTCTTTGAGCGATAGCGAACGCGGTGATGACCGTGTGAGTGCGGCCCGATAGGCGTTTGAGCGTCCGGCGGGCTGCTTCCGGGTCTTTCGGTTTTCCGATTGTTTCGCCTTCCAGCTCGACTATGGTATCGGCCGCCAGCACCAGGTGCGCGGGGTTGACACGGGAAGCAGCCAGAGCTTTTGCGCGCGCCATCCGCAGCGCGAACTCACGCGGCGGCTCGCCTTCATGCGGCTCTTCGGCCACCGCTGTTGCCAGCACGTCGAACTCAAGACCCGCAGCGGCAAGAAGATCGCGCCGACGGGGAGACGCGGAGGCGAGGATGAATCGTCTCATTGTTTCGTTTTGATGCGCTATAGCTTTAGATCGAAGACGCCCGAGCCACGGCTTCCAAGAGCTACGTTGTATAATGCAGTGGTCGCGTGCAAATCTCAACCCGTGCGAATCTCACCATGGAACGAGTGTCTGCACGGCGGAGGGACGCGGGTACCACCACGGGCGTGGATGGCCGGCTGGGCGGCTTTGCGTCTGGCGCAGTAGGTTTTGGGAATTAGGAGCTAAGGCGTGATGGATGAGGGGCAGGTATTTCCCAAGCCTAAGGAGCGTTTGGCTGGTTTCGCACGATTCGTCTTGGCGCTGACTCTGGTGTTTGCCGGTGGCGGCTTGGCGAGTGCTTTGCGCATATCGGAGATCGCTGCGCTATCGACTAACACCGCCAATGCCGCGGTTGGGTCCGCGCAGCAAGAGCAGGTGCGCCGCGAGTTTTTGCGTGGTTATCAGGCCCAGGTCGACGGCGATTACGCGCAGGCGGCGCGGGTTTTCAGCGCGCTCGAGGGACGTTATCCTGAGCTCGGCGACTACGTTCTGTTCTATCTGGGGCGCGCGCAAAGCAAGCTCGGATCGGCGAGTGCGGCCGAGGCGAGCTTCGAGCGATTATTGCGCTCTTACCCGCAAAGTCTTCTGGCTGAGCGCAGCGAATTCGAATTGGCCAAGCTAGCTCTCGAGCAAGCGCAGTTTACGCGGGCCGAACAGATTGCGGTGCACCTGATGCCTAAAATTACCTCGACCGAACTGGAAGGCGAGACACGAGTGGTGCTAGCGGGAGCGCTCGTCGGTCGCAGAGAGATCCGCGAAGCCGACGCGCAGTTGGAACAAGTGCGCCAGGAGATGCCCCATTCCGCCGCTGACGCGAAGGCCCGCGTGATGCAGACCGAATTACGCCAGCTTTATCCCAGCATAATCGGGCTGCACACGGCAGAGGAATTCAGGAGCGAAGCCGAGTTGTTGTACAGAGAAGGCCTCGCGGCTCAAGCCCTAACGGCCGTCGATAAGGCGCTGAGCCTGCATCCCAGCGCGGACATGACGGCGGAGATATTGTGGATCGAGGCTCGTGCGGCGGCGCATGTTGACCGCGCGCGCCAAAAACGCGCGCTCGACCGGTATCTGGAATTGGCGCCGAACGGCGCGGCGGCGCCCCAGGCGACCTACGCGCTGGGGCTATGGTATTGGCATGAGGATCAGACCGCGTTGGCCAGGGATTGGTTTGCCCGCGTAGCGCGCAGATTCGCCGCCAGCCCGCTGGCAGCCGAGGCGATGCTGCGGGCTGCGCGCATCGCCGAGGAGGAAGGCGATTTAAATCTGGCGCGCACCGAATATCTGCGCTTGGCCGCCCGTTACCCACAAAGCGACGCGGGCGAACAGGCGCAATTCCGCGCGCCATGGATGCTATACATGAGCGAGAACTATCGCGCCGCAGGCGAACAGTTCAGCGGGCTTCGCGAGCGGACGCCCGCCGGCGCCGCTCGCGACCGCTTCGGCTACTGGGAGGCGCGAGCGTGGGAGAAATCGGGTCAGCCTGACAGAGCGCGCACCCGCTTCGCGACAGTCGCTCAGAGCCTCGCCAGCAACTACTATCCGGCGCTCGCCGCTCGCAGAATAGGCGAGGATCCTCCAATCTTGGCAACTGTCGATCTGGTGGCCGGAAGATCACCCCGGGTCAACGGTCCGGCGGCGTTTCACCTGGTGCGAGCCGACGAGCTTGCCGCGCTGGGGCTAAAGCGCCAAACGGCCAACGAGTTGCTCGCATTAGTGAAATTCGCCAGGGAGCAATCGAGCCTGCGTAACTTTGTGCTGGTCGAGCTGCAGGCCGCTCAAGCCTACTACGACGCGATCATGGTAGCGGTGGAAATGGAGCAGCGTGGCGAATTGGACTCGGCCGCGGCGGAACGCTTGCGCTATCCGCGCGCCTACTGGGACTGGATCGGTCCGATCGGCGCTCGCATCGGCCTCGACCCTTATCTGTTGCTCGCCGTGGCGCGCCAGGAAAGCCTCTTCAACCCGAACGCCCGCTCCCCAGCCGACGCGCGGGGGCTTATGCAGTTGCTGCCGGCAACCGCCGGGCGGCTTGGCAACGGGCCTCGCGACCAGGTCGATCTTTATGACCCGCAGCGTAATCTGGAACTCGGTGCGCTTGAGTTAAAGCGTTTGTTAAATCGCTTTGGGGACGACCTATTCAAAGCGGTTGCCGCTTATAATGCCGGCGAGCAGGCGGTTGAGCGCTGGAACTCCAGTTTCTCTGGAGACGACGACGAATGGGTTGAAAATATCGAGTACAAAGAAACCCGCCGCTATGTAAAAAGAGTCATCGGCGGCCTGCGCGAATATCGGATGCTGTACGGACCGCCGACGCATCGCTCCACCCCAAGCCGCGCGGGTAGTGAGGAGTTCACGCCGGCCGCTGACGCCCGAGGCGGTGCGGCGCAAGAATAAAGGGGGAGCGCTGGATTTTCTTTATGGCAATGAGTGCAAAAAGGTTTAAGGCGATCTTTTTCGACCTGGACGGGACCTTGATTGACATCCGCGGGCCGCTTTACGCCTCCGTGCGGTACGCTTTTGATTGCATGGGTGCGGAGCCGGCGCTGACCCGCGAGCGCTACGAGGAACTGCTTCTGCGAGAGGGGTTGTCGCTGGGCGTGGCGGAATCACAAAGACGGCAATATGCCAAGCTCGTCCTATCACACTTCATGGCCCAAGCTCAGGACGCGCAATTCGAGATCCTTCCCGAGGTTCCCGAAGCGTTGACCGAGCTTAAGCGGCGCAATTACACGACGGGCGTCGTGACGAGCCGCCCCGGCGACGCGGAGGCGATTAGCTATAAGCTCAACGCTTGCGGTTTGGCCGGGCTGCTGGACCACGTGCTCACCGCGCGCATCAACAACCTAAGCGCGCTCGATAAGACAGAGAGCCTCGCCCTTGCGTGCGAGCGTGCGGGCGTCTTGTCGGCGCATTGCGCATACGTCGGCGATGAGCCGCGCGATACGATGGCGGCACGAAATGCCAAGTTCGGCATGGCTATCGCGGTAGCCACCGGTGCTGCCGGTTTCGAGCATCTGCGCGGCCATCCCGAGTTCAAGCCTGGTCATGTGCTGCACTCGATGGGGCAGCTCCCCGAACTGATGGCGCGCCTGGACCTCGACGATTAAAACGGCTGGGCTGGCGCCGGACTTAAGCAACCGCGCATTCGTCTGATTCCCAACGAAAAGAGATTAGCGGTCAGGCAAGCGAATACCTGTCCGGCGCGCGCTGAAGCCTCGGCGCTGATCGCTGTCAGGACCGAGCGACATGAGTTCGCGATAATTCTCACCTGACTCACTTGCTCGACCCTCGCGCCGCAAGACGGTCAGCGCGTGAGCGCGGCGATTACTTTGTCGACTGCAGCCTCGGCTTTGGCCTTCATCTCCTCATTGGTCGCATCCTGGATTGGATGGGGGACGAAGATCCGTCGCACCTCCGGCAAGCCGAGGGCGTCGGCCTGCCTTTGCGCAGCTTCAACGAAAACGTCCGACGCCAAGAAGACCGCCGGCTTAGCGCTGGTTTCAAACCATATTGAGTCGTGCACACTGCACGTCGTGCACGACCCTCAATCGGCGAGGGCTTCGATTACGAAGTCGTTCTCCGCGGCGATAGTGCGCCTTAGCTCTTCCGGCGCGGGCTTGGTAAAAGTCGGCTTGCGGTACCGGTTGAATTTCACTTCCGGCAGCCGCTCGCTGAGCAACTCCGCGAGCCGATCCAGAAAGACGTCGCCGCGCGGTTTGCTGATATCGAGCAGAGCCACGGCGCCGTGAAGTTGTGGCGTCCGTGCGGCAAGAGTTCGTCTTACCGGCACACGCTCGTCGGTCGGATCGATTATCTCCATGGTTTGCTCACACCTCCTCAATCACGCGGCTTACGCTTCGCGCGGCGGCCCTGTCGTACCATCCGGCGAAAATCGCCGTGAATTTTCCGGCTTCGCCGCCGGCGACGACAATGTTGATTCCTTCCGCCTCGCGGAACTTCGGGATGCGGCGCGCCAGATCGGCGGTTGTCGGCTCCTTGATCCCTAGGACTCCGGGCGCCGTTCCGACCGCGCACTCGGAACTCGGCAGCAGTTCGGAAAGCGGCCGAGCCGTGATCTCCTGAATTCGTTCGCGCACCTGAGTTTTGGTCCATCCGTCGCGGGCAAATACGGCGGCGTGCTCCGGCGCGACCACGATCAGCACCTCCGGCTCGTAGTCATGCGCCTTGGGATGCCCGCAGGCCTCGAGGCCCAGACCCAGGCTTGCGGCGAGCGAGCTTGCAGTGCGCGACGTTTGATCCCAAACCTGGCGCGAGCCGGACTCGAGGGGAAAGACGGTAACCACGCTTTGCTCGGGCTTAAATCCGCGCTCCACGTGAAGCGGTTCCCACGGAGTCCGTTCTTCCCATTCCGCGAAGCAGGTCGTGTATTTGCCGGCAGAGCCTAGCGTGGTTTGCTCAACTTCGCCTGGGCGTGCTCCGCCGAGATTGCGCATCACGAGCTTCAACGCGCGCCCGATCGTGGCATTGGCGCGGTTCCCGTACCCGAGCACCATGCGTCCCATATTCATCACGATCCTATGGCGAATCGGGCCGTTGACGACAATCACCGGTGTTGCACCCCAAGTCGTCGCCATCACGCCGTGGACGTTGAACTCGGGGGTGCATGCCGCCTCAAGGGCGGCGAGCACCACGGGCAGATATTCGGGTTTGCACCCGGCCATCACAGCGTTCGCCGCAACCGTTTCGACGGTCGCCGGGGCCATGTTCGGCGGCACGATTGCGACCACTTCCTGCGCGTCGCGCCGCGTGCCCTTCAGCATCGCCACCACACGCTCCGGCGTTGGGGGTATCACCGGAAGGCCGTCAGTAAGCCCACGCTCGAACATGAATTCGAACGGGTCCTCGGCCGAGCCCAACTCGATTCGGCGCGCCCGCAAGCGCGAGCCTGACGCTTCCGCTTCAAGCCGCTGCGCCGCTTGGGGCTCGAGCGACTTCGAGCCGCATCCCGCGCGCCAGGCTGGATAGCTGTTCCAATCAAGCGCCGGTTCGGCAACGCCCGCAAGCGCGGCAAATTCCTTGAACGTGCTGCGCCACTCGTCACGCACGAAGCCTTCGAGGCGGCGCAATTCGCTCCCGTCCGCTCGCACCAGGACGATCGTCGGTACGATTTCAATCGCGAAGCCGTAGGAAACCTTCAACGCCGAGTCGTCGAGCATCGGAACTTCGAGCCCGTGGCGCGCGACCAACTTAAGGTTGCCTTCGCGCTCCTGGCCGATCGCCCATATATCGGCCTTCGCACGCATCGCACGAAAGGCCGCGTCGATCAACGGCACCGAAAGGTCGCACGTCGGGCAATCCTCCTTGACGAAGCAGAGCATCGCGGGACGCTCCCCTGGAAAGGTGCGTTGCGTTCCTGCGGCATCGGTCAAGATGAACGGAGGCAAATTGTTTGAACTTCGTTGTGTCCCCACGCCGAGCATCTTAGCGCTTGGGCGCGGGCGGCGAAAGGATTGGCACGAGCCGGCGCCGGCGCACCGTTGCTGCCAGCTTTCGAAGAAACCGACGTAAGCACTCGTCGATGCAGGCGGTCAGCCGTGATCCGCGGTCAGTTTCGCGACGTACCGAAGCGAAGTCTCAGCCGCGCAATAAGCGGCCGTCAATTTTTGTCGCAGTCAGCCCTCGCGCTGAGCGAGCGCGAGAGCCAGCTCCGCGCGCATCGCTTGCGCGGCGCGCCGCGCCGCCTCCGGCGGCTTCCTGCTCGTGTCGTTCCGATACGCATACATGATCGCGCGGCTGGCATTGACGACCACGCCCGGAGCCGGCGCGTCGGAAGCGGCAGCCAAAGCGTCGGCGGCGCTCGCGCCTTGGGCGCCGTAACCGGGCACGAGGATCAGCGCTCGCGGCATCAGGATGCGCGCGCGTTCAGCGTGAGCCGGATAGGTCGCGCCGATGACCGCGCCGACGGAGCTGAGTCCCGCTTCGCCGACAAACGGCTCGCCCCATTTATGGACCTGTTCCGCGACCAGTTCCCACAACGGACGGTGGGGGGCCGGCAGATCTTGGAAGTCGCCCGACGACGGATTCGAGGTCTTGACCAAAACAAAAAGACCGCGCCCGCTTTCTACATACGGCAGAAACGGCGCGATCGCGTCGGCGCCAAGGTAGGGATTTATCGTCATCGCGTCGCTCGCGAAGTTGCCCCGACCCAAGAACGCCTCGGCGTAAGCGGCGGAGGTGGAGCCTATATCGCCGCGCTTTGCGTCCGCGATAACCGGCAAGTCCAATCGGCGAGTGAAAGCCATCGCCTCGGCGAGCGCCCGCATCCCGTCGAGTCCCCGCGCCTCGAAAAACGCCAGTTGGAATTTAACCGCTACGACTTGGTCAGCGCAGGCTTCGATGATCTCCGAGCAGAAGCGGTTCAGCGAATAGTCGGTCGGCACGCCGGGCGCTTGCGGGCTGTCTAGCTGTGGGTCGACACCGAGCACGAGCACGCTTTGCTTGGCTTGTGAAAGCTCGGTTACACGGTCGGTGAAATTCATCGACGAAATCATTGCACAACCGCAGAGGCTGAATAAACCAAGTCGCCCTCCCTGGTGTATTTTCCCATTAGTCCAATGGCTGACGAAGTTTCTTCACAACGCTTCTTCCACGGCTGGCGCCGTCGGCCGCGGGTCCGCCCACCCGCGGTGTCGGCGACCTCGGCTTGAGGCTCTGCCACAAGTACCAGACCGCCACCGTGCGGTATGGGCGCCAGATCTCGCCGAGGCTTCGAAGCTCGCTCGTCTTCGGCATCCGCTCCATCCCGTAGGCCTTGGCGACCGCATTGCGAAACCCGAGATCGTCAACCGGCAGGACGTCGGGGCGGCCGAGGTTGAACATGAGGAACATTTCGGCTGTCCAGCGGCCGATACCTTTGACTTGGGTGAGTTCGCTGATGATTTCCTCGTCCTCCATGACGCTGAACCGCGCCAGGTTGAGTGTTCCCGAAGCGATACGATCTGCCAGATCCTTCAAGTAGAGAATTTTCTGCCGCGACAAGCCGACGGTCCGCAGCTTTTCATCGGGCGCGCTTGCCACCTGCTCCGGCGTGGGGAAGGCACGCGAGTCGAAGATGCCGACGAAGCGATCGTAGATTGCCTGCGCGGCGGATCCGGCGAGCTGTTGGAAGATGATCGCTCGCACGAGTACTTGAAAGCGCCCGCGCCTGAGCATCATCTGAAACGGTCCCACCTGCGCGATAATTTCGGCAAGCGTCCTGTCGGCCGCGCGCAGGAATGCGACCGCTTCCTCGGCGTAATTCAATGGCGTCTTCATCGGCGTAAATTACCCAAGTGCTCGTCAAAAAAGTTTTTGCGGCTCGCGGCGGCGGCGAGATGCGCGGCGAAAGTCTTTGCTTTTAGCATCGAAAAACCTCAAACGCTATCGCGAGCGGGTTTCTTGCTGCATCCCCGCGAAGTTCCAGCCAAACGCTCTCCAGCCCACGGCGATCAGTACGATCAGCGCAGCGTATCCCCAGTCGGCAGGCGAAATCGGCTGCATTTGCATCAGACTCGCCAAAGGGCCGAACGTCATGCATAGCGGAAGACTGGCGGCGACGCCTGCTACCACCGCCCAGAAACGGAGTCGTCGCGGCCACGGGGCGTGCCACCACGGTCGGCTGCCGGCGAGTTCCGCCCACGCTAGCATCAGGCTACCGCCGATGACCACCGCCATCGCGGCGCTTCTGGCATACGCGGCCCCGAGGGCCAGCCGATACGCGTAAAGCCCTAGCGCGCCCGCCATTACCAGCGCGCCGGTCAACGCCGCACGCACCGCGGGCCACAGCGGCAGCAGCGGCGCCGCTGGCGCTCGCGGAGGATCTCTCATCACGTCGCTCACCGGCGGCTCTCCTTCGAAGACCAAGGCCGCGGTCGGATGGACCACCAGCTCGAGCCAGACGAGGTGAACCAGTTGCAGCAGAATCGGCATACCCAGCGCGGGCGCCAGCAGCGCCAGGCCAACAACGGTCGCCTTGAATCCGACGAGGAAGAAAAAGGCCCGCCGGATATTCTCAAACACCTGCCTGCCTTCGCGAATCGCCGCGACCAGTCCGCCCAGTTCGTCTCTGAGCAAGACCATCGCGGCCGCCCCGCGCGCGATTTCGGTTCCGCGCTTGCCCATGGTGATGCCGATGTTGGCGCGGCGAAGCGCGGGGGCGTCGTTGATCCCGTCGCCGGTCATCGCGACGATCTCGCCGGAGCGGACCAGGGTGTCGACGATGGCGTATTTTTGCTCGGGCCGCACGCGCGCAAAGATGCTCGAGTGGGCCACAAGATCGGTCAAGCGCTCCGGCGTGACGCCGTCGAGGTCGGGTCCATTTACTATCTTGTCGTCTTGATGGATGATTCCGGCGGCTTCGGCAACGGCGTGCGCCGTGATTGCATGGTCGCCGGTGACCAGCTTGAGATGCAAGCCTGCTTCTTGGCATTGCCTGACGGCTCCGACGACGCCTTTGCGCAATGGGTCGCGAAATGCCAGCAGGCCGTAAAGTCTAAGTCCGCGTTCGTCATGCTCGCGATCTCCGTTGAATAGGCCGTTCTCCTCGGAGCGCGCAGAGACATCTGAGAGAGCGGCTCCGGAAGCCTGCTTTGGCGCGGCCGGCTCGCCTGCCCATCGTCCGGCCACGGCCAAAACGCGCATGCCTTTATCAGCCATCGCAGCGTGCGCGGCCTCGACCGCGGCGTGCTCGCTGATGTTGAGATGGCAGTGTTCCAAAATTCCCTCGAGCGAGCCTTTAGCGACGATTCGCGCTTGCGCGGAAAGCCCGTCGCCGCCGTCAGTCCGGGCGATCCAAACGTGCGACATGTGTTTTCCCGCGGCTTCGAAAGGGTAGTCGTAGGCGAGCTGCCAGCGAGCATGAAGAGCGGCGACGTCCACTCCGTACGCGCGGCAGTGAGACAGAATCGACTGTTCGATCGGATCTGCGGCGTCGAGCTCGCAAGCGAGCGCCGCGGCTTCCAGCAGGGTCTTGGCCGATGAGCCGATTCCAAGGGGTTCATGACTTGCCAGACCGTAGTGGCCCTCGGTCAACGTGCCGGTCTTGTCGAGGCATATTACGGTGGTTGATCCGAGCGCCTCGACGCTGGAGAGCCGGCGAGCGAGGACTCCATGGCTGCTAAGCCGCCAAGCGCCGAGGCTTAAGAAGAGCGCCATCACCAGCGGATATTCCTCGGGTGCGGCCGAGATCGCCAGCGTAACCGCATATAGGAATGACCGCTTGAGCGTGTTCCCGCGCAGCAGCATCAGCACGAACACTCCCACTGCCACGGTCACGGCGAAGATGAGTAACTTGCGCGCCATGCGCGCGGTTTTGCGCTCCAGCGGAGTGCGCTCCTCTGGTGACTCCCTCATCAGGCGCGCGATGTCGCCGTAACGGGTCCGCTCGCCGGTGGCGGTGACCTCGAGGTAGCCGTGGCCGCTCAGCACGAGCGAGCCTGCGAACACGCTGTTTTCCTCGCCGGTTACCTCGTCGCTCGTCTTGTCGGTCGCGACCTTGTGCTGTGGTTCAGCCTCGCCGGTCAGATGCGATTCGTCCAGGGCGAGGTGGCGCACCATCGGACAGTTCCGTCGGCATGCACCACGTCGCCCTCGCCGACCAACAAGATGTCCCCGGGCGCCACCTCCGCGGTCGGGATCTCGCGATGACGGCCCTCGCGGACTACTCGCGCCCGCGGCGCGACGGCGCTTGCCAGCCGACGCAGCGCCTTGCGCGCCCGCAGCTCGAACAGCACGTCCACGATAAGCACCGGAACCGCGGCGACGGTCAAGACGATTGCGTCGTGGCGGTTGCCCAATGCCGCGTAGAATGCTGCCGCGCCGAGCAGCATCAGCACCATCGGGTCGGCCAAGGCGCCAATCACCTCTTTGACCCGCGCGGTCTTGGAGAGCCGTACAAAACGATTGGGTCCGAATCTCTTGAGCCGGGCCGCAGCTTCAGCCTCGCTGAGCCCTCGGAACCCTTCAGGGGTGAATTGCATCGCCTACAAGATAGCGACTCGTTCTCGGGCTCACTACCCCGACGTCATTCTCGTCCCGCTCGGCGCAAGTCGCCGATCGGTCCGAATTTTCGCGAGTTCGCTTTTCGTTTGCCGCATCGTGAGATCACTGCCTCCTGTCTGCGTATCCCGGAGTCCGGGTCGGGGTTATGAGAAAGGCGGTCGCTGCCCTGAAGGCGCGCTAATAAAGAGGCGGCGAAGCGCGGGCGCAAACCGCGGCTGGGAGGCGGAGAGTAGGATTGACTAAAATTCACCATCGGGTTAATATCTGAAATCGGTAAGTCACCAGGTGGTTAATTAGCGTTCCATGCGAGACCTCGAGCGGACACGGGAGAAGATCCTTTCAGCGGCGCGGACCGAGTTTTGCGCCAAGGGACTGGCCGGCGCGCGCACGGCAGCGATCGCCCGGCGCGCAGGCGTGAACAAGCGGATGCTCTTCTATTGTTTCGGTTCAAAAGAAGAGCTGTACAACGAGATACTGCGGCGCAAAAGCGCGGAAAGCGCGCGTTTTCTTGAGTCCGTGTCGGACGAGGTGGGCGCGGCGCTGGTCCAGTGGGACGGCAATTGCCGCGAGGATCCTGACTGGGTGCGTTTGCTTGAATGGGAGGCGCTCGAATCGGGTGCTGGCCCGGTAGTAATCGAAGAGACTCGGCGGCGGCTGTTCAAGGCGGCACTGGCGAAGTTGCGGCGCGCACAAGAGAAGGGAAACGTGTCATTAGGCTTGGATCTTACGCAGCTCTTCCTCTCCTTGGTAGCGGTAACGGTCTTCCCCTACGCATTTCCCCAGCTCGTGCGTCTTATCAGCGGCAAGGAACCGAGCGACGCGGACTTTGTCGCGCGGCGCTCGGAGTTTTTGCACTGGCTTGGCGAACGGCTCGCGCTTGCTGAAACGGGCGTGCAGGCCGCTCCAAGTAACAGGCGGCCGAACGCACGAGTCGAAAGCGGAATACGACGAAGCGCGCGGTAGAACCGTAACGTTGGATACCGCGCAACCCTAGAGCTGCGTGGGCTAAGTACAGCGATGATGATGTACGAAGCGGAACTCGAACGAGGCGGCGAGGCTTTGCTGGCCGAAGGCCGAAAGAATCACCAGGCCGACGAACAGGAATCGCTGCGCCAAGAGGTCGCGATTCTGCGCGAAGAGGTGCAACGCCTGCGCGAGCGGCAGGAGGCCCTGCAGCAGCACGCCCTGCAACAGGCGCCTTCGGTTATAACTCAGGATGGCGAGTTTGGAGTGGACGGGCAGGGTCATCACGAGCCGAAGCACGATGAGCCTCCCGACGCCGAGCCGCGACGCCGCACGGGCCGGATCATTCTGCGCGCTGCGATCGCAGCGGTCGTAATGGCGTTGCTTGCGGTGGGCAGCGACCATTTGTGGCAATACGTCAGCTCGTACGAGACGACCGACGACGCGCAGATCGATGGCCATCTCAATTCCGTGAGCTCGCGTATCAACGGCACGGTGATCGGCGTCTATGTTGACGACACGCAATACGTAAAGGCCGGCCAGTTGATCGTTGCGCTCGACCCGCGCGATTACACGGTCGCGGTGGAGCGGGCTCGCGCCGATCTAAAGCAGGCACAGGCGCAGGTGGAGTTGGCCAAGGCTAACTACCAGACCGCTACAGCGAAGCTTAGGGCTTCCCAGGCCACCAGCGTCAAGGCGAACAGAGACGTGCAGCGGTACGAGGAACTGTTCAACCGGCGCGTGATTTCGCGCGATCAGTACGAAGAACAAATTCGCGTAGGCCAAGTTGACGCGGCCACGGTCGAGGCCGACCGCGCCACGGCCGCCTCGGTGGAAAAGGACGTCGCCTCCAAGGAGGCCGCTGTGCAAAGCGCTAAGGCGGCGCTCGACCAGGCGGTGCTCAACCTGAGCTATACGAAGATTTACGCGCCGGTTAGCGGCGTGGTCGGGAAAAAGACCGTCGAGATGGGGCATCGGATCGAGCCGGGGCAACAACTGATGGCGATCGTCCAGCTCGACGATATCTGGGTCACGGCCAACTTCAAGGAAACGCAAATCCGCAAGATGCGCGTGGGCCAACCTACGACGATTTACGTCGACGCCCTTGGCCGCGACTTTAAGGGCTACGTCGAAGGTCTGCCGGGAGCCAGCGGCGAGAAGTACAGCCTCTTGCCGCCTGAAAACGCGACCGGGAACTACGTTAAGGTGGTGCAGCGGCTGCCCGTGCGGATCCGCTTCGACAAAGGACAAGACCCCGACCATCGCTTGCGCCCGGGGATGTCGGTGGAACCGACGGTCTGGCTGCGATGAGCGCGGCGCAGGCGAGCACGAAAGTTTCGACCCAGCCTGCGCCAGCGGCAGCCGAACTTTGGAGGCCGCACCACAACCCGTGGCTCGTGGCGCTAACGGTGACGCTGGCGACCTTTATGGAGGTGCTGGATACCAGCATCGCCAACGTCGCTCTGCCGCACATCGCGGGAGGGCTCGCCGCGAGCTCGGATGAAGCCACCTGGGTACTAACTTCCTACCTGGTTTCCAATGGGATCGTTCTGCCGGTGAGCGGATGGGCTTCGGGCTTGGTCGGGCGCAAACGCTTTTACATGCTGTGCGTCCTGCTCTTCACGATCAGTTCTTTCCTATGCGGGGTAGCCCCGAGCCTGCCGCTTTTGATCCTCTTTCGCACGTTGCAGGGCGCCGGCGGCGGCGGCTTGCAACCCAGCGAACAGTCGATATTGGCCGACACCTTTCCGCCCGAGAAATTCGGGATGGCGTTTGCGGTCTATGGAATGGCGGTCGTGCTCGCGCCGGCCATCGGGCCGACGCTGGGCGGATGGATTACCGATAATTTCAACTGGCGCTGGATTTTCTTCATTAACGTGCCGGTAGGAATCCTCTCCTTGTTTTTGTCTTACAGGATGATCGAGGACCCGCCGTATCTTAAGCAACAGGTGGCCGAGGGTCGCGCGAAGCTGAAAATTGACTATATGGGGCTGGGTTTGATAACCCTGGGCTTAGGATGCCTGCAGGTCGTTCTAGACAAGGGGCAGGAGGACGACTGGTTTGGCTCGCGCCTGATCGTGGTCCTTACGATAATCACAGCGGTGTCGCTCGTCGCTTTTATTATTGCGGAATGGCGGACCAAGCAACCGGTTGTCGATCTGCATTTGTTCAGGAACTATACCTTCGCCATCGGCAACGGGATGATGTTTTTCCTCGGCGTGGTTCTGTACGGCACGACCGTGCTGCTGCCGTTGTTCCTGCAGGAGCTGATGGGTTACACGGCGGAACTCTCGGGCATGGTGTTGTCGCCGGGCGCGGTGGTGATCATCGCGCTGCTGCCTCTGGTGGGAGCGTTGGTTTCGCGCATGGATGCGCGCTGGTTAATTCTGTTTGGCCTGGTCTTGAGCGCGGTGGCGATGTACCACATGACCAACCTGAGCCTTGATATCGACTTCAAGACGGCCACGTTATGGCGCTGCTACCAGACCGCCGGTCTGGCATTTCTCTTTATCCCGATAAATACGATGTGCTACGTAGGCGTGCCACGGGAAAAAAGCCGCGAGGTTTCAAGCCTGATCAATCTTTGCCGCAACGTCGGGGGAAGCGTCGGAATCTCGATGGCAACCACGATCGTCGATCGTCGTGCTCAGTTTCATCAGGATCGGTTAATCACTCATGCGACGACGTTCGATCCGACGTTTCACGCCCGGCTCACTGAGCAAACTCGATCCCTGTTCCAAAGCGGGCTTAGCATGCACGACGCGGCGAATCAGACCTACGCGCGGCTTTACTCGGATATTCAAGCCCAGGCGACGGCTCTCTCGTATATCGACACGATGTGGGTCTTCACGATCGTCTTCGCGGTAATGATTCCGTTCGTGTTCCTCATGCGCAAGAGCGATCCCACAAGGGGCGCCGCGGTGCACTGACCGCCTCAGCCTGAAGCAATTGCAAAACCAGACACCGCGGCGTCAGTCTCGCCGCGTTCTGTTTTCACCGCGCCGTTGAAACGCGAGCCCCAGAAGTTCTAGCCCTTTTTGATACTTGGAGCGATCTCCACGGGAACTTTGCGCGCTCCCACGGATGCCGGTATCGGCACGGTCAGCTCCAGCACTCCGTTGCGGTATGACGCCCTTATCTGGTCGGCGTCTACTCCCGTGGGCAGCGTCAGTGAGCGCTCGAAGCTGCCGTATCTGACTTCGCGACGGAGGAAATCGCGTCCTTTGTCTTCGTGTTCGTAGTGGCGCGAGCCCTTAATCCTAAGGATGTTTCCGGTCACGGTTACGTCAACGTCTTTTGGGTCGACTCCTGGGAGGTCGGCGCGTACAATCAACCGGCCGCCCTCGATGAATGATTCGATCGGAGGCGCTGCGAAGGTAGTCTCGCTGCTGCCTAAGAAACGCGTGAATAATTCGTCGAAATCGCGGCTGAACCGTTCAAGCTCTCTGGTTGGCGACCAAACGCGAAGCTCCCTTGCCATGCTCTATTTCACCTCCTGCCGCCGACCGTCCGGCGAAACGACTTCCGCATTCTCTGATGGGAACTTAACCACGAGAGGCGCTTGGACAAGAAGGCAAACGATGTAACCCGGCGCGCAGGTCGCAGACGCGCGTCATTCCGTGTTTGCGGCGTTGTCATCGCCGCTCGCGAAAGGGTCGGAAACCTGATGCTCCGACTTGGCCGAGGCGGTACCATGCGGTGGCGGTACCTGACCCGGCCCCAAGAGAGCCGCGGAAGCGGCCGCGCTGGGGACGCCGTTCGCCGACGGCTTCCCGACCGGCTGGTTTGACACGGGCTGAGTCGCCGCCACGGCCGACGGGCCGGCGGAAGGAGACAGCCCGGTCGGGGACGACGGCTTGTTGGCCGAAGACGCGCCAGGCCGCGCGGGATTTGCGGCCCCGGACGGAGAATGGCTGCCGGCCGACGGAGGTGGAGACTGCTCGCGGTAACGGCTCTGGCCAAACTTTGCCAAGGCGATCGCTCCAATCGCCGCTACGAGGATCGCAATCCATGACAAGCGCCGCGTCGGCCGCTTGGTTTCCAGCATCACTGGTTCCGCCATCCGGGCCGACTCATTCTCGATATATTGGAACTCGCGCACAAAACGCATGGCCAGGTCTTCGCCGTCCAGGCCGAGCGTGTTTGCGTATCGGCGAAGGAAGGGAACTAGGTAAATCTGGTCCGAGACTTTCTTGTAGGACTCCCCCTCCAGCATCTCAACGTAGCTTAATGACAGGTGTGTGCGCTGAGCGGCCTCCTGACGGCTGAGCCCGAGCTTCTCCCGGGCAGTGATTAGTACCTGTCCGAGAGTCGGTGGAGAACCGCTCTCGTCCTTCGCGCCCTCAGACGGACGCTTTGCTTTGGTGTCCACTGTTAAGCTGGTCCTTATGCTTTAGCTTTGTGCGACTTCGATGCTACCGGTGGGGCGATGGAATCGGGTCTGATGCCCAAAAAGCCTGAAAGAGCATTAATTCGAACTGCTGGCTGCTTGACCGGCCTTGGTGGGCTGGGCGGCTGGTTTTGGCGGCAGCCCACCGTTCTTAATCTTTTCGAGTTCCTGCTTGGCTTGTTGCACATACGGCGGATCGGGCCTGCTCTCGAGTTCGGATGCTCTGTTGCCGTAATCGACCGCGTTTTGCCAGTCATGATTCCAATAAGCGACCATGCCTAGGTAGTCGTACGCCGGTCCGAACATTGAGTCATACTCTATCGCCGTATGGAACTCCTTGGCGGCGGCAATCATTTCACGTCGCTGAAAATAGTCTTCGCCGCGACGAGTGAAAATTTCCGCCGCAAGTTCACGCAACTGGAGGTTTCCCGGGTCGTCGGCTAGAGCGGCCCGGACCTGACGCGCGGCGTCATCCAGACGCCCCTGCTTCAGGGCGACCTCTCCGTCGTCATCGAGAATCGCACTACATGCCGGAACAAGGCAGATAAGGGCAGCTAGCGCCAGATACTTTGACATTTTCATCAGAAGTTATGCTTTCAATTTTTACCGCCTGTGGCCGGTTATGCCAACTCCCCCGAGCCAACGCATCGTCCGGTCAGCGAGTATCCTGTCGCCTCGCTTTGGCTTAAGGCGGCTAAGCTTCAGGCGCGCCAAAGCGGGCCACGATCCGAGTCGAGAGGAAAGGAAGGCTTGGTGCTCGGTACTCGCTCGATCCAGTGCTTTGCCTTGAGCGAAGCAGAACAAACGCGACGCAGAAAAGCCGTTTAAGCTGAGCCGGAACTCGGGTCGCAGAACATAGAGCTTGGCTGCGGATCGCCGGCCGGACGTGGAAAACGAATTCATGATCGGCAGGCTCTGGGCAACGCACCCTAATTCGCGGCCACTTCCGGCTTAGCTTCCCGAGGCCCGCTCAAGCCTACGGTGCCCGCCGTTTTCTTGAAAATCAAACCGCTGCCGGTCAACACTCGGAAGATCAACGCGGCGCGATAGCGCAACGGCGCATGGGCGGGGAGACAGTTTTCTCGGTTTGAGAGAATGGAGCGGGCGACCGGGGTCGAACCGGCGACGTCCAGCTTGGGAAGCTGGCATTCTACCGCTGAATTACGCCCGCCCAAGATTGAGACTTTAGGCCGCCTCGTAACTTCTGTCAAATCGCCACGGCGTGTCGGCGTGTGCTCGGCGATGTTCCATCGAACACGCCTTCCGCGTGGCCGACGCGAGTCTACGGAGGCCGGTCCGCAATGACTATGCAGCAGACGCCGCGAACCGAATGCGCGCGCCGCTCGCGTAGCCGAGAGTACGGTCTCTTCTGCGGGCCGACGTGGTACTTGCGCAACGACAAAGATAGCGTTGACCCTCGCGTTACATGGGCCGACCGCGATGCTCAGTCTCGTCGTACCAGACTCGAAAGCCCAGCGCGAGCCAAACGTTGCATTCACCGCGCGGGGGTCGCGGTCAGCAATTGAAGAATGGACACGGAGCGTTAACGCGAGTGTGCCGTTGAATAACTTAAGGAAGCTGGACCTCTCCTAACCTGCTGTTTAGCAGCCCAAAGTGGACGCCAATCCAACGTTTGATGAAAAAGTCGAGACTGACTAAACCCGGTCCGCTCACCATCAACCAGAAAAACGTCAGCATATACAGCGGATCATCCAAGGCAACGAAATCAGCAAACCCGTTGGCTTCCTTTATCTGCACCGTAGCGGTGGCCACGGCCATGTCGATAATGAGCGGAATGCACGCGATTCGGGTCACAAGTCCGACGATGAGCAGAAGGCCGCCAACCGTTTCTGTGTACCCCACCAACAGCAGGCTCAGGTGCGGATAAGGGATGCCCCATCCGACAAACACTTTCGTGAAATCGGCTACCCTTTCAATCTTTGGTAATCCGGATTCGAAAAAGAGGTAACCGAGGAAAACGCGGATGAGAAGGGGAGGTAGCCACTGAATCCAGCCTGCTACGCTGAGCAGAACATTGGCTAAAAGTCCGACGGCTTTTTTCACTGTTGTCTTCGCGCGGTTATCTTCGCTGCGGGCAACGGGTTGCCGCCCTCTGCGCTCTGAGGTCGCAAACGGCCAGCACGCCGTCAGCCAACCACCGACCAAGAAGCCGATTAATCGCTTCAGCCGGATCTTCGCCGAAATGCGCGCGGGCCAGGGTCTCGCATATTACGCAGAAAGCGGCGCCTTCTGATGCGACCCGCAGGGCCGCGCTCTCGGCCGGTTCCAATTCGCGGAAATAAACGTCCATTTGATTGCGCCAAACGAGTAAAACAGTCCGCTCGCGGTGTGGGTTGCGCCACGGCGTTGCGTTGTCAATCGCCCGTCGAACGTCTCCCACTCGCCATTCGCATTCCAACATTCGCGAGGCCGGATGAGTCCTGAGCACAAGCGTTGGCCAAGCTTCGGGCGCGAGCTTGCGCATCTCGTCGGCATCCAAGACGGGGCTGTCCGGCGCGATAAACACTTCTGTGATCGCCTGATCCAGTCGCGCCAATTCGGCAACGAACGGAAAGTCCAAGAGAATTGAATGGTCGCGCAGAAAGGTGGGGAAATGCCGGCCGGCGTGATCTATCGAAGGTTCGGTGGGCGGATGATGCGCGATATATGAGCGCGCTAGCGCTTCGAAGCGCGCGTCACCTAGCACCGTCGAGGTGGCGGGAAAATCCTCCCTCAAGCAGCTCAGCAAGCGAAGAAAGTAGGCCTCGGTGTATATCTGAAGGCGCCGCGCCGCAGGCAAGCCGACGTCCCCACGCAGCGCGCGCTCGGCCACGCTGCGATAGAGCCGGCCGTCAACGCTGCCATCGGGGGTAGTGATGCCGGCGTAAATGAGGCGTTGAAGTTGCTTCAGGCGCATGATCTGCAATCCACTATTATTTATTATTCCTAACCCAACGCGGTGCGAGCCCGTTGCCGCGCTTCGTCAGCGACGGCGGCGAGCCTTGAGAATTCCGGAATGTTGTCATCCCATTCGATAAGCGTCGAAACCGGTCCGAAACGACGCACCGCCTGCTCGTAAAGCCTCCACACCTCCTCGCGAATTGGGTGATCATGCGTGTCCAACAGGTAGCCGCCATGATCGCTGTGACCCGCGAGGTGAAACTGACCGACGCGGCCGATGGGGATGGCGTCGATGTAGACGCGCGGGTCGAAGCGGTGATTAAAAGCGCTGACGAAGATGTTGTTGATATCCAGGAGGATGGCGCAGTCCGCCTCCTCAGCCACCGTTGCTAAAAAATTCCATTCGCTCATCGTCGCGTTCGCGAATTCGAAGTAACTGGAAACGTTCTCGAGCAGAATCGGCTGGCCAAGAATCTCCTGCACGATGCGGACTCGTTGCACGACATGCCGGAGCGTTTCGTCCGTGTACGGAAGCGGTAGCAAGTCATGCAGGCTGCGCCCGCCGACCCCCGTCCAACAGAGATGATCGGAGATCCAAGCCGGCTCAAAACGCCGCGCAAGCGACGCAAGACTTTTCAGGTAACCGCGACGGATCGGGTCGGTCGACCCGATCGAGAGGCTGACCCCGTGGAAGACCACGGGGTAGCGTTCCCGTATTCCTTCCAGGACCTTAAGCGGCTGCCCGCCCGGCACCATGAAGTTCTCCGAAATCACTTCGAACCAATCCATTGGCGGATGCTGCTCAAGGACCTGCGAATAGTGAGGTCGACGAAGGCCCACTCCAAAGCCGAGAGCCGGAAGGTGAGCGCATGCTAAAGAAACCGCCTTTTCGAACATTTTGCCAGCTCGTTCAGCGAGATTTTCCAGAATAAAGAAACTTTTGTACGGCGACTTAGGGACGTGGGCGGGTGCGTCGGAGAAAGCCCCACGTACCCGCCCGTGACCTGATGAGACAGGGTGCTACATCTTCATAGCTTTGCCGCCCTTTTCGATGCACTCGGCTGCGGTCTTCGTATAAATTATGCCTTGTCCCTTGCAGGAGTTCTTGCCCGGTCCGGCGCTGGTCGCGGTCTTGCAAGCGCTCGCACCCTTGCATGAATTTGCGCCCAGGCATTTGACCTGCGCGGCCTGTGACGTTGAGGAGTCCGAACCCGCTGAGCTGGGCGTGGTGAGAAACAAAAGCGCCACGGTGCTTGCCAAGAGCGCTCCCGGAACCGTGATCTTTTTCATACGCACCTCCATTTGCTACGTTTTCGAGCCCGTTGAGGGCCGATTTGCCTATGAGCGTACTGTCTTCGGAGGCGGCTTAGCGTTACAGCGGCGGACCGGTGCGCTATTTTAAGCGAACCAGTGGCGTTCTGATGGCGGCCTGGGGTTTGCGGAACCTGCTCGTATGGTATCCCAGATGAAACGAAGTCCCAGCGCTCAAGACGTGCCCGATGAAAATGAGCCTGACCTACTTGCGCGCCTGCTGGACGGGGACGAGGCGGCGTTTCGCGACCTGGTCTTGTCCTATCACAACTCGCTCGTCCGCTTGGCGATGACCTTTGTCGCCGAGCGCGCCGTGGCGGAGGAGGTGGTACAGGAAACCTGGCTTGGGGTGGTACACGGTCTTCGTGATTTTCAACGTCGCTCTTCGCTTAAGACTTGGATCTTTCGCATTCTGGCAAATCGCGCCAGAACGCGAGGCAAGCGCGAGGCTCGCTCGATCCCGTTCTCTTCGCTCCAGGGTCCTGGATCCCAATACGAGCCTGCGGTTGACCCCAGCCGTTTCGACGCACGCGGGATGTGGACGGATCCACCTCGGTCGTGGAGCGACGTTGGGCCCGACGAACTGCTGGCTCGTCGGGAAACGATGGGCATGCTGCAGCGAGAGATCGAGAAGCTGCCGCCGAATCAACGCGCGGTGGTGATCCTCCACGACGTGGAGGGGATCCCATCCGCGGAAATCTGTAACATTCTCGAAATCAACGAGACTAACCAGCGGGTGCTTCTGCATCGTGCACGCGCGAAACTAAGGCGTGCGCTCGAACAGCACCTCGGTAATAGGTGAACGCCGGTGTTAAGCTGTAGGGAAATCACCGAACTTGCCAGTGACTATTTGGAGGGCGAGCTGCCGCTGGGCAAGCGACTCTTCATCCGTGTGCATCTATGGATGTGCACGCATTGCCAAACCTACCTGGCCCAGTTGAGAAAGGTCATCGAGCTCCTACGGCGAGTGCCGAAAGAGCCGCCCAAAGAAGAGTTGCTGGAAATCCTGTTGCCGGAATTCAGACGGAAACATCGCGGCCAAGCTTAGAGTCGCGGAGTCGATGCCTTGGCGCGGGGAGAAGAGCAGCGTCGCGCCGCCCTTGCCGGTGCTTTTACTCCCCCGCGAACCAGGTGACGCTCCCGAATGGGAGCGCGCGCGGACCCGGTCTAAAGGCGCGGCATCATCGACTTGCCGAAGCGGATGCGCGGACACTTTCTTGCCGCTCGCCTCGTTCTAAAAGTCGGTCAACCGACCTTGTACTTGCATAGGTCGCAAGACATTCGCGTCAGACCTTCCCGCGCCTCCCGCACGCGCAGGAAGAGCACGTCCAGCAATCGCGGGTCGTCACCCAACGTCGGCGCGCACAGTGCTTCGGTTTCGGGACACTCTTGGCGGAAATTCGCGAGCGCCGTCTCGATGCGCCGCACCAGGACGCCGCTGAAAAAGAGGTAGGGTGCCACGATCACGCGGCGATACGGAAGGCGACTTAGTTTGCGTAGCCCTTGCGGGAGCGAAGGTTCCACGACGCCGCAAAAGGCGCATTCGACGGTAGCCAAGCCGCGCCGCTCCCACAAAAGCCGCCCCAGTTTGTAGATGTCGCTGTTAGCGTCAGGATCGCTTGAGCCTCGGCCGAGCAGCAAAACCGCCGTGTCGCTCGCGGCACGTTCTGGCGCCGCACTTTGCGCTTGCGTTATCCGGTCGCTGAGTATCTCGACCATCAGCGGATGCAGCCCGAGCGGGGCGGCCTGAGTGAAGCGCACCGAAGTAAAGCGTGCGCGCGCCGCCTCGACGTGCGTTGGGATGTCGACCTTCGCGTGTCCCGCAGCGAGGAGCAAAAAGGGCGCGATAACGATTTCCTCGGCGCCCCGGCGCACCGCACGTTCCAGGGCCTGGGGGATCGTTGGCTCGGCGAGCTCGACGAAGGCCGGTTCAACCAAGCCGTCGGTGCGCCGGCGGACCTGGTCGGCTAGCTCAAGAAATGACTGATTAGCCTCGGCGATACGGCTGCCATGACCAACCAGTACGATCGCGACGCGCTTCATCTCGCTTCGTCGGTCAAAATCGGGCACCGGGCGGCTGTAGCTTCTGGCGCGCCTCGACAGGTTTGAACTCATCACGTCGTGCTCAGAACAGTCACTGCCGGTTTGTCGGCGTAGCGCGCCTTCAGCGCCTCGAACGCCGCATGGCGCGCCGGGTCGAAATCGGACTTGGCGCGGTTGGTGCGCGGCACGTAGCAGGTGAGCACCGTGTCACCGGCGGCGTTGAGAAAGCGCACGAAGCAGTTGCGGTCGGCGCTGTCGGCGATCTCCGCGCGTGCCAGTGCGCTTTGCTGGACGTGCAGATGATCGGGGCCGGCGCCGATCTCGATGGTCAGGTACTCCTCTCCGCTTCGCACGGCCGGTTTGCCGCAAAGCTCGGCGATCGCCCCCTGGTTGCGCACGACGAAACGAATCTCGTCCCAGTCGGCGAGCCCTTCGAGCAGCTGGGTTATCATGCGGCGTTAACCTCGTGAACCAGGGCGACCGCCAGCGTGACGCGCCCGCACTTGCATTTGGGTACCAGCACCGCCGACGCGCCCGCGCTGAGCATCGCGGCGGGCTCGGCCACGCCCAGCACGCCGGTGTGTTTCAGCACCATCGGCGAGGGACTGGGAATCAGATGCTCGACGCGGTTGATCTCTTCGCGTTCGTAGGCGACCAGCGCAAGCCCGCGCTTCTGTGCGAAGGCGCAAAGCCCGGGTTCGTCTTTCTTTAAGATGTAGGTGGCGAGGTTGCGCACGCTCAGCGCTGATAGGCCATGATCTCGAAGCACTGTCTCAAAGGCCTGCTCGATTTCCTCGATCGCCGTGCCGCGATCGCACCCCACGCCCACCACCAGCGACTTAGGCCGCACCCAAAGCGTGGGGATTTTGGCCGGCATTTGCGCGGCGAGGATGCGATGGGAAACTATCACGGCGGCGCGGAAGCGGTCCTCGAGCTCGCCGAGCGAGGCGATGCGCGTTACTCCCTTGGCCGCGAAGGGCTCCAGGTTGGGCATCCTCACGTTCGGCTCGGCGAAGATCGCGACCCTCTCCCCATCGACCAGCATCCCGCTCACGACCTTCAGCGCTTCCCAGTTTTCGATCTCCGCGCCCAGTTCCTTGGCCAGCATGTCCGGCGCGAGCGTCTGATTCACGTCGGTACCTGTGGTGACGACCGGTATCGCGCCGAGAACCTCGCCCAGCTCGCGCGCCAATTGGTTAGCGCCGCCCAAATGGCCGGCGCACAGACTTATCGCGAAGCGTCCGGTGATGTCGATAACGACGATTCCGGGGTCGAAGCGCTTATCGACGATATAGGGCGCGATGGTCCGCACGACGATTCCGGTCGCCATCACGAAAATCAATCCGTCGTAGGCGCCGAAGATTTCCTTGACCAGCGGCGCAAGGCCGCCCTCGAAGCGCCGCCAATGGGACGGCGCTTCGGCGTCGTACTTGCGGGCGACGAACACCTCGCACTCGGGCCGAGAGTTCTGGATTCGCCGGCACACGTCGACGCCTTGCCGAGTCAGCGTTATGGCTGCCAGCCTTGTCATTCGTCGCTTCCGCCGTCCGCGGCAGGGCTCGGGCGCAAGGAAAGCCCGGGTGTCTGCCCTTCGAGCGTCTCGTGGGTCTCGAGATCGTACTTATTCGCGTAGCCGCGCGGGGTGACGACCAACCCTTCAAAGCTCTGCGTGGAGGTGTTGCCGATTATCACCGTCGTGAGCATCCCAATCTCATGCTCGTGCAGCCGGGCAAGGTCGGAGACCACTACGTTCTGCAGCTTGCGATAAGCGCTCTTGACGATCCCGACCGGGGTCGTGGCGGGGCGATATTTTAGGACTATTTCCTGGGTCCTCTTGAGCTGCCAGTTGCGCCGCTTCGATTGCGGATTATAAAGCGCGATGACGAAGTCGGCCGCCGCCGCGGCCTCCACGCGCCGTTCGATTATATCCCACGGCGTGAGCAGGTCAGAGAGGCTTATCGCGGCAAAGTCGTGGGTCAACGGCGCGCCAATCAGGGATGCGCACGCCGAAAGTGCGGTGATTCCCGGAATTACCTCGACGTCCGGGTTGTCGCCTGGCTTCCATCCCATCTCGCGCAGGCATTCGAAGGTCGGGCCAGCCATCCCGTAGATGCCGATGTCCCCGCTGGAGACGAGCGCGACGGTTTTTCCCTCTCGCGCGATCTCCACCGCTTCGCTAGCTCGATCCAACTCCTCGGTCATTCCTTTGCGGATGACCTGCTTGCCTTCGAGCAGGTCGGCGATAAGCTTGATATACGTCGAATAGCCGATCACGACGTCGCTCTGGCGTATTGCCGCCAGCGCTCGCGGCGTGATCTGATCGTGATCGCCGGGTCCAAAGCCCACCAGAAGCAGTCGTCCACGAGCCCCGTTATTCATGGCGTTACCTCGCCGGGCTTTTGCGCGCCGGCCTCCTTTGCGCGCGCCGATGCGCGCTTGCGAAAGCCGTGGCTGAATTGCGGGTCGTAGAGCCGCGACTTGCGCTCGCCGGCGCGCTGCTTGATCGCCGGATCGAGCGTGTCGCCAACGAGAATCATGGCCTGGGCGCGAATCCCCGCCGCTGTGCTCTTCGCTGCGATGTCCTCCAGCGTGCCGCGCACGATACGCTGGCCGGGTTGGGTAGCGTTGGCGACCACCGCGACCGGGGTTTCCCGCCCGTAGCCGGCGCTAAGCTCCTCCACGACGCGCTCGATTAACGTTGCGCTGAGAAAAATCGCCAGTGTCGCGCGGTGATCGGCAAGCTCGCGCAGCCGCTGCCCGGAGGGCATCGGCGTGCGCCCTTCAGCCCGCGTCAGAATCACCGTCTGCGCCATTTCCGGAACGGTTAGTTCGTGGCCCAGCACTGCGGCGGCGGCAAAGGCAGAGCAGACCCCGGGGATTATCTCGTATGGGACTCCGGCGCGCTCGAGTTCTACCATCTGTTCGTGAATAGCGCCGAAGACCGACGGGTCGCCGGAATGAACTCGCGCGACCAGTTTACCGCTGCGCGCGCCGCTCACCATGAGTTCGACCAACTGCTCCAGATGGAGCCCGGCGCTGTCGTGAAGCTCGGCGTCGGCCCGCGCGTTCGCAAAAAGCCCCTGATCGAGCAGCGAACCGGTGTAAATTATGACGTCGGCCTGGCTGATCACGCGATGAGCGCGAAGAGTGAGCAGTTCGGGGTCGCCGGGTCCTCCGCCGACGAAGCATACCTTACCTGAATTCATTAAATCGGCTCCACTGCGGCGCCGTTCTCGCTCGGCCGCGCCTGCGCGGCTTGCGCCTGCAAGGCGCGCACCAGCGGAACACCGCGTTTACTGACGATTAGCGTCGTCAGATAATGCAGCCGTTTGGCGCGGTACGCCTCAAGCTCTCGCGTGACGATCTCCTGCTTAGTGCCTACACGGCTTGCGAGAAGTGCGCGGTCGCGCAAGCCCAGTTCGTCCAGCACTTCGACAACTTGGTCGAGCACGGCGCCGACCTTCATCAGGACCACCACGTCGAACCGTTCCAGCAGTTCCTTCAGCTCATGCTTCTGATAGGTTGCGGGCACGATCGCGATCGCCTCGTCCGCCTGGCCCAGAGCGATGCGGCCCGCTGCCGCCGCCGCGCCGAGAGAAGAGACGCCGGGTACGATCTCGACCGCGACCTCGGGAAACTCCTCGGTGATGATCTCGTACACGTGCAAGAAGGTTGAGTAGAGCATCGGGTCGCCTTCGGTGATGAAGGCCACTGAACGATTCTCGCGGAGATGGCTGACGATCGCGCGCGCCGACTCGTGCCAGATGGGGATGAGCCGCGCGAAGTCCTTGTCCATCGGGAAGAGCAGCCCTTCAAGCCGCTGACGGCTTAGGTCGAGCATCGGCTTGATGATTCTGAGGGCGTAGCTCGACCCCCCGGGCTTGCACGACGGATAGCAGATCACGTCGGCCGCGCGCAGAATGCGCTCCGCCTTGAGCGTAAGCAGCTCGAATTCGCCGGGCCCGACGCCTACGCCGTAAAACACCGCGCCGCGAGCGCTCATGTCGTCTCCTGTGCGTCAGAGCGCGTCTCGGATTTGACCGCACTGATGATAAAAATTGGATTTAGCGCTTCGAACCGCAGCAGGTCCAGAATCGGTTTGCTGCGCGAAACTTGCACCAAGGTAACGTCGAACTTGAGCTCCAGGGCCTTGAGCGTGTCTAGCGCCGCGCTGAGATTGTCGAGGGTGATCGCGTTGATCACGAGCCGGCCGTTGGGGCGCAGCCTGGCGAGCGAGGTCTTGATCACTTCGCCCATCTCGCCGCCACTGCCGCCGATAAACACCGCATCAGGTTCCGCCGCGATCTGCGCCAGGGCCTGAGGGGCGCGGCCGTGAATCACCTCGATCACATGGCCAAGCTCGAATTTGGCGACGTTTTGCCGCGCGATCTGCGCGTCTTCGGCATTTTTTTCCAGCGCAAAGACCTTGCCTTCATTGCCCACCAACATCGCGGCTTCAATTGCGACCGAGCCGGTGGCGGTTCCGATATCCCAGATAACGTCGCCCGCGCCTGGCGCCAGTCGCGCCACGCTCAGCGCTCGTATCTCGGCCTTGGTGATAAGTCCCTTCTCAGGCTTGCGTTGGAAGAAAGCCTCGTCAGGCAATCCTATCGAAAGACGTTTCATATAGTGCGAAACCTCAAGGCCGGTCCGCGGCGATCAGGATCAAAACGTTGAGCGCCGATACCGCCTCCAGCTTTGCGAGTTCTTCTAGCGACAACTCGCGCACGCGCTCGGTCGGACTCCCCAGGTCCTCGCACAGAAAGGCGCGATAACCGCCGGCGCCAGCTTTGAGCAGTTCTCGCGCGACCACGGGCGGGGTGTTCGACGGATCCGTGAAAATGCCCACCTTGCGATGGGGGACGATTTGCTCGACCTTGAGCGGGCGGGCGTGGAAGCTTAAGAAAGCCGCGTCGTCCCACGGCTCTTTGATCCGCGCGAACGCCTCCTGAATCGCGCTCGGCGCCGGCACAATTTCGACCTGCTCCTTGCCGAGCTTGTTCACGAGGTACCTGGCGACACCGTAAAAGTTCGGATCACCGGAGGCCAAAACCACCGCCGGCTCGCTCGTTTCCGCAAGCGTGCGGGCAAGCTCCTCCAGGTTCGCCCGAATAACGAAGCGGCGCGCCGGATGGTCGGTGAACAGCGCCAGATGACGTTCGCCGCCGCACAGCAGCTTCGCGCCGCGCACGGCTCCGAGCGCCCGGGCCGAAAGATCCTGCGCTCCGCCGGTGCCGACGCCGACGACGGTCACCGCGCTGCGCAGCGAGGGTTGGGCGCTAAGCTCATCCGCGCGTGTCCGCGTCGCGCCATCTTCGCGAACGGCGCTGCTTGACCGGCCGTCGGCGGCCTGCGCGGATGATCCGGCGCGTTGCGCGGCGATTGCCAGCAACGCGTGGATAATCGCAACCGCGATAGTGCTGCCGCCCTTGCGCCCGTGCGCGACAATCGCGGGTACGTCAAGGCGCAGCATCTCCTCCTTGCTTTCGACCGCGTTGACGAAGCCGACGGGCACCGCGATCACCAGCGCCGGCTTTACCCGTTCCTCGCGCGCCAAGCGCGCAATCTCCAGCAACGCCGTGGGCGCGTTGCCGACGGCCACCACGCTGTTATGCAAGAGCGGGCTCGCCCGGCGCATCGCCGCCACCGCCCGCGTTAGATTCAATCGCGAGGCTTGCTCGATTACCTGCGGGTCGGAAATAAAGCAGTGCGTGACGATCCCGAAACGGGCCAGGCGCGGCGCCGAGAGGCCCGCGCGGATCATCTCGACGTCGGCCACGAGGTTGCATCCCGAGGCCAGAGCAGCGATTCCGGCTTCGAGGGCATCGCGATGAAAAACGATATTGTCCTTGAACTCGAAGTCGGCGCTGGCGTGGATTACCCGACGCACGATCGTCCACTGCTCGGGCGTAAAGTGATGGGCGCCGGCTTCGCGATCGATTGTGGCAAAGCTCTCTTCTTCGATTTCGCGCCCGGTGGCAGTTATCTGCTGCATCGGCCTGTCATCCTCGATCCACCCGCTTGGCGGATGCGCTCAGCTTTACGCTCGAGCATCGTTCGGTCGACTTTCCTTCAGATGCTCGAGCGCAGCATCGGCGGCATAAAGCCCCAAAAGTTTCCCGTCGAAGTCGGTCAGCATCACGCTAATCGCAAGCGGTTCACCGGCGAAACGGCGCAGATGCTCCGCGGCGGCGGTGCAAACCTGGTCGGCCAAGGCGGTAAGCCCGCCGGCCAGCGCGATCTCCAGCGCGTGGCGGGCGGTGTTCGCGTTTTCAATTTGCGCAGCCAGTTGTGGGTCAGCGCCTAGCTTTAGCGCCATCCCGGCCAATAGCCCCAGATTCACTTTGGAGCCGGCCGCGTGGGTCATTTTCTTGCCATCAGCGATCTTGGACAGCTTGCCTATCATGCCGGCGAAGATAGCGTGGCGCACGCCCTTGCGCGCCGCCCAATTCGCCGCGTAGCCGGCGAAATCCCCCATTTCGATGAAGGCGACCTCTGGAAGATGCGGCAGAAGGGCCATGGCGAATTTTTCGGATTGTCCCCCCGTGGTGAAGACCAGTTCGCGCTGGCCGGCGCTCAGCGCGACGTCGATCGCGCGGGCGATGCTGGCGCGAAAGGCCGCGGTCGAAAATGGCGTGACAAGGCCGTTGGAGCCTAAGATTCCTATCCCGCCAATCACACCTAAGCGCGCGAGCAGAGTTTTCTTTGCCAGCTCCGCTCCGTTGGGCACCGATATCGTCACTCGCGCGCCGAGGTCGCCGCGCTTGAGGTCGTCGAGCGCCTGGCGCACCGACTCGGAAATCATTCGGCGGGGCACGCGCGTAATGTCGGGCTCGCCCACTTCGAGCCCGAGACCGGCGCGCGTCACCTTACCGACGCCTTCTCCTCCGAGGATCGTGATCGCGGGGTCTTCGCTCAGTTCGACCGTCGCGAAGATTGCGGCGCCGTGTGTGACGTCAGGATCGTCGCCGGCATCCTTGATAATTGAGCAGGTCGCTGAATGGGCGTCGGACTCGCAGCGTGCCACTGCAAAACGGGCCGGCGTGCGATTGGGCAAAAGAATCGTCACCTCGCTCTGGGCCGTTTTAGTCAACAGGGCGGTAGTAGCCGCCTTAGCGGCGGCTGCTGCGCAGCTACCGGTCGAAAAGCCGGTCCGGAGCTGCTTTTTAGGCTCGAGCTGTTTGTTGGCTTGCGCCACGTAGTTTCGTCCGGGCAAAAGTCTCGCTTGTCAGTTCGGCTGCAATTCGCCGGTGCCGGATCGCTTCGAGGCAAAAAGAAGCAACCGCGAAGGCCGCGTGCGCCGGTACGGTCAGCCGCCGCCCCGCCCGCCGGGTATCGCCCTATTCACATTGACAGGAACTGGCGTTGCGTGACTCCGCCGGCTCTCCTGCTCCCCGCAGACCAGCCCCGGAACGCCATTCGGCAGGTCTCCTGACTCTCGGATCAACCTACTTGCGGCAACCTTCCCGCTGCGCACCCGTCTCAGGTAACCATAGCAGCAGTGGCAGAGGAGCGCTTTCGTCCCCGATCACAGTGGCGGGGGCCGTGTCGGATTCGCACCGACTTCCCTATTAAGGCCTAGCCGCCGTCCGGCTTACTAACCGGTATATCGGCGCGCAGTGGAAAGTCAAGACGATTCGGCGTAACGGAATCGCGCCTGGACCGTTGCCCAACTGGCCGCTGCGAGGCCAACAAAGGGGCTCCCGAGCAGATTTCCGGCCTCGCGAAAGCAACAAGCGGCAGACCTGAGGCGAAGATCGTTCGTCCGCGGATGAGACCCGACGTCCGGACGCTTCACCCAGAGCGGCATTCCTCTGCCTAGGAACCACCGTGTGCGTTGCATTACCGCGCGCTTGTCAGCCCAACACACCGTTTTCCTTCAGGCGCGCGATCTCCTCCCAGCTAAAGCCGAGTTCCAACGCGACCTCTTCGCTATGCTGCCCCAATTCGGGCGCCGGTCGATGCGGCGTGTCGGGCATAGAACTGAATCGCACCGGGTCGTTGACCACGCGGCATTCAGGAATGCGCGGATGATCAACGGCGGCAAAGGTACCGATCGCCTGCGCCTGCGGGTCTGCAAGCACCTCTGCGTTAGTTTGCACGGGTGCCCAGAACAACTCGTGACGATCGAAGATCTGAGCCCATTGATCGCGGGTGCGCGTCGCCACGATTTCAGCTATCGCGCTGATTAATTCGCGTGAATTGCGCCGGCGCGCCTGACTATCGCAAAAGCGCGAATCGTCGACCCATTGCGGCCGTTCCAGGGCGGCGCAAAAGTTCGGCCAATGGCGTTGATCCTGCAGCATCACGAAGAAAATCCAGCGACCGTCCTGACACTGATAGGAGTTCCAGAGGGGATTCGGTCGCGCGTGCCGGCTCTCGGGCTGAGGCGGCGTACCGCACAACAGTCCTATCGTCAGATCGGTGGCGTTCATCCAGAGCCCCATCGAAAATAACGACAGGTCGACTTCGCATCCGCGACCGGTCCGTTCTCGCGCAAGCAGCGCCGCCGATATAGCGCCGGCCATTCCCAACCCGGCGGCGTGATCGATCATGCCCGGACGCTGCGCCGGAGGAGGCTCGCCGGGTTCCGCCACGGTCGCCATCAGGCCAGACCGTGACCATCCGGCTGCATAATCGAAGCCCGGACGCAGGCGGTCTGGCCCGGTATGGCCATAAGCGTTGAGGCTGGCATAAACCAGGCGCGGATTTCGCTGCCTAAGCGAGGCGTAATCGAGCCCCATCTCTTCGAGCGCGTCCAAGCGCAGATTGGTCACAAAAACGTCAGCCAAATCAATTAGGCGCCAGGCAAAATCGCGCCCTTGCGGATGGCGTAGGTCCACGGCGACCGAGCGCTTGTTGAGATTGTCAAGCTCGTAGCCTGGCGGAATAACCAGCGCTTCGTTGCCGCGCGCCGAAGTGGTCAACGCACGGATCGGGTCTCCGCCTTTTGGGCTTTCGAGCTTAATCACGTCGGCTCCCCAGCGGCCTAAAATGGCGGCCGCCGAAGGACCTGCGACCCACATCGCGACCTCAGCAACGCGAAACCCATCCAGCGGTCCTCGCATAAAGCCATCCTCCTCGACGCTGACCCGCAGTCACGGCGTCGCGGTCGCCGGCCTGCCGGCAAACCATTTCAGGTGGGGACAGGTTGAGCAACTGCGTTCGCCTTTGCCCGCCGATCCTTGACCTTTTTTCATAACAAGCTCGCTGGGTGCGGGAAATAGCCGGGCGGTTTGAGATGATGCCGCAACCTAGACTTGCCTGAATGCCTTTTATCGCACCAGCTCGCGCTCGGTCTCTCGCAGGCCCGGATGACCAAACGAGAAGCCGAAAGACCACTTTGGCAACCGCGGGAAAGCCTTGTTGGCGAACGCGATGGACGGGCTCGCTCGTCTTGACCGTGCGCAAAGACGCGTTGTATAGGTCAGATACTGTCAAGGGGGCAGAGCTCCGACCTGTGCTGTGGGTACCTTTTGGAGGGGGCAGCACTACGTGAGCGTGCCGTTAGACCATCTCCGGAACTCTCGCGGCCAAGCTGCAAGCGCTTGCGCCGCCCGCGCCCTGTTATCCGCCGCACGCACGCTTTCGCGGCGCGCCCTGTTGAAGGCTGCGGTCTGTGCCGGGTTAGCGCTTAACCTAACTGACGCGGTGCGCGCTGACGACGTAGACGTCCGCGCCATGCGTCCCGAGGTGGGGGACGTTTTGGTTTTCGCCAACGAAGCTACCCCGCGCAAGATGATACGGGTACCGGACTTGCCCGTGGGCGGCGCACCGGTGTTCGCCTGGCCGATGGACCCCAGGACAGGCATCGTTCGCGACGGCACGCGGCTCAATCGCCTGTTGGTGCTTCGCTTAGACCCGGCGAAGCTTTCCGCGGTGACCCGCGCTCATGCGGCTGACGGCGTCGTGGCTTACTCTGCCGTCTGCACGCACGAGGGATGTCCGGTGACCGAGTGGTTAAGCCAACAGCGCGTGCTTCAGTGTCCGTGCCACGGCTCGCAGTACGACCCCGCCGATGTCGCGAACGTGGTCAAGGGCCCGACGCTTTATCGGCTGGCCAACCTTCCGCTTCGGAAGGTGGATGGAGCACTGGTGGTGGCCGGCAAATTTATTGGCAGGCTTGGGGCCCAAGGAGCCTGACTTCTTACCTCGACTCATCCCTCACGACTAGTCCCTGAAAGGCCCGTTGGCGCGCTCGCTTTTGGTTTCGCACCAAGCCTGCGCATCCAAGATGAGCTCAAAGAGGGGGGACTAAACTATGAGTCGAAACGCGCTTAGGCGCTTGGCGGCGCTGGCGGCGCTAGCCTGCGTCGGATTTTTCGCCTCATCCGCGGCCGCCGACAGCATCGAGAATTACCGCACGGTCTCGGATCAGCGCCTGCAGTCGCCCGAGCCGGAGAACTGGCTGATGATCCGGCGGACGTACAACGGATGGGGCTACAGTCCGTTGTCCCAGATCAATCGCGACAACGTCAAGAACCTCGTGCCGGTATGGCTGTTTTCCACCGGCGTTACCGAGGGGCATGAGTCTCCGCCGATCGTCAATAACGGCGTGATGTTCATCTCCACTCCTCAAGCGCAAGTGATCGCCTTGGACGCGAAAAGCGGCAAGGAATTATGGCGCTACCGAAAGCAGCTTCCCGAAGATCTCTTCCAACTTCATCCCACCAACCGCGGCGTAGCCCTCTACGGCGACCGCGTATACGTGACGACCACCGACGCGCATCTGATCGCCCTGGAGGCGAAGACCGGAAAGGTGGCTTGGGACCGCACCGTTTCGGACTATAAGAGCGGGTACTACATGACGTGCGCGCCCTTGATCGTAAAGGGTAAGGTGATCGTAGGCACCTCGGGTGGAGAGTATGGCGTGCGCGGCTTCGTGGCGGCCTTTGACGCGGCCAACGGAGAGCCGCTATGGAAGACTTTCACCATACCCGGGACGGGTGAGCCAGGCAACGAAACCTGGCCCGGTGATTCCTGGAAACACGGCGGAGCGCCGGCCTGGATGACCGGCAACTACGACCCGCAGCTCAATCTCGTTTACTGGGGCACGGGCAACCCCGGGCCCTGGCCGCCGAATGTGCGCAAGGGCGACAATTTGTACGCGACGTCCGTGCTCGCTATCGACCCTGAGACCGGAAAAATCAAAGCCTACCATCAGTACCAGTGGAACGACGCCTGGGACTGGGACGAGGTTCGCGCACCGTTAATCATCGATATCGATAAAGGCGGGCAGGTAGTCAAAGAGCTGGTGCACTCGGGGCGCGACGGCTATTTATGGCAATTCGAACGGCGGTCCGACAAGATCAGCTATCTGTCGGCGCAGCCTTTCGTTTACCAGAACGTCTTCACCAATCTCGATCCCGAAACCGGCCGTCCGCAGTATGATTCCAGGCGCATTTTCTCCAGCACCAGCAGCGCTTCTTTTTGCCCTTCGCTGTGGGGCGGCGACGACTGGGCGCTGGAAGCGTACAGCCCCAAGACCGGCTACTTGTACATTCCGGTCAACGAGAATCTTTGCAGCAAGCTCGAGGGCAAGCTCGGTCCTTACGAAGCAGGGCAACTCTTCATCGGCGCCGACATCAGCAAGAACTTGGCCTACGTGCGGGAAGGTGCTGACCATATCGGGGAGCTGCAGGCCTGGGACCTGAAGAATAATCGCAAGGTTTGGACGCACGTTTTCCCCAAGTCACAGAACTTTGGCGGGATATTGGCCACCGGCGGGAACGTCATTTTCATGGGCGGCACCAACGACCGGATGTTTCGCGCATTTGACGCCGAGACCGGAGACGTGCTCTGGGAGCAGCCTACGAATTCCGGTGTGGTCGCGCCGCCGGCAGCCTACGAAGTGGACGGCGTCGAATACATTGCCGTGCAGTCCGGATGGGGCGTCGATCCGCAGCGCGTCCAGGACATCTTCAACAAAGATTATCCGCAGTACCGCGGCGTGGTTCCGCAGGGCGGCGTCGTGTGGGCGTTCGCGCTCAGGAAGTAACTGTAGGCGCGAATTTTCGCAGTCAGGGGCGTGTCGTCTGCGCGGCACGCCCCTGACTGCCGCGGTTGAGGCGAAGGGAGGTCGCGCGCGGGTTGCATTAGCTTGCGTTCGCCGCACTTCTTTGGCCTCGCGTATCGAAAAACGTTCGCTGCTCCAGCTGTCGAGCCGAGCGAACGTTTTTGACTTGTCGCTAAAGTTCACAAACAATCTTTCTTTAGTTGCACACTACACGGCCGGCGTCCGGAAGCGGCGAGCATGCGCCGGACGAGCAGCTGTTAGCGCAAGGAAGGCGAGAGGAGCGACTATGGCTAGCGAGCTGTTTGAAAACGGGCTTAAAGTTCGTCGGGAGGTCTTGGGAGCGGAGCATGTCGATCGCTCGCTGGCTGCCGCCGACGACTTCTCGCGTCCACTCCAGGAGCTGATTACCGAGTATTGTTGGGGAAAAGTCTGGAACCGGCCGGGCTTGCCGCGACGCACCAGGAGCATGCTTAACCTGGTGATGTTGACCGCGCTCAACCGGCCGCACGAACTCAAGCTCCATATAAGAGGCGCGCTCAACAACGGTGTAACCAAAGACGAGATCAAAGAGGTTTTCCTGCAGGCCGCGATATACTGCGGCGTGCCGGCGGCGGTCGAGAGCTTCAGAATCGCTCGAGAAGTTTTTGCCGAGGACGAACCGAAAACCCGCGTCGAGAAAAAGTAGGGCCGCGGTTTCGTTTTCGCACGACAACGTTGTCCGGTCGGAGGACGCCGGAAGGCGTTTCGGCTGGTTTAGGCGAGCAGCCATGGAAGACTCATACGAGCTTTTCGCGATTCGTTTCGCCACGATGGAGCGGACAGCGGCGGAGAACTTTCTTGACGGCGATCCGCATAACGGACCGATGCCGATGGACTATTTCGTTTGGGCGGCGATCGGCAGGCGGCGCACCTACGTGATCGACACCGGGTACAAGCAAACCGTCGCGGCCAAACGTGGACGCACGTTTTTGCGATGCCCGGTGCAGACTCTGCGCGAGATCGGCATCGATCCCGCTTCGCAGACCGACGTAATCTTGACCCATATGCATTACGACCATGCGGGCAATTTCGACCTGTTTCCCAACGCACGTTTCCATCTTCAGGATGCCGAGATGGCGTTTGCGACCGGCCGCTACATGAGCCATCGAGCGATCGGCGGCGTGTACGAGGTCGATGACGTCGTCGGTCTGGTGCGCGCGGTTTTTGACGGCCGCGTAAAATTTCACGCGGGAGATGTCGAGCTCGCCCCGGGCTTGAGCCTGCATCATCTCGGAGGTCATACCATGGGTCTTCAGGCCGTGCGCGTGAGAACCGCCCGCGGATGGGTCGTGGTCGCCTCCGATGCCAGCCATTACTTTGCGAACATGGAGCAGGGGCGCCCGTTTCCCTTGGTTTTTGACGTTGGAAAAATGTTCGATGGGTTCGCGAGGCTCAGGAATCTGGCTGACTCGCCGGAACACATCGTGCCCGGCCATGACCCCCTGGTACGCCAGCTCTATCCGCCGGTGGGCGAGCGGTTGCGCGACATTATCGTGCGGCTCGACGCGCAACCCGCAAGCAGACCGCGGACTGACCGGTGACGTACTTGTCCGGTATAAAGGTCGGAGCGAGCGAAGCGATAATTTGCTATCGCTTGATCAACGCCTTTTCGCCAGGCTGAAATAACGTGACCGCCCTAGATACGCTGAACGCCATATCGCCACAAGCCGACGCTATCTCGCGGCTGTTTGTCGGCGTGCTGACTGTCCTCGGCCTCATCTTCGCTGTCGTGGCCGTGCTCGTGACGTTTGCCGTGTTGCGTTACCGAGAAAAGCCGGGAGTGCAGCTTCCTAGGCAAATCTACGGGTCGCATCGCCTGGAGCTCACCTGGACCGCGATTCCCATCTTGCTGCTCGTCGGGATTTTCGTTTTCACGGTGAAAGTGATGCACGCCGCGCGACCTCCGGAGGACGTTCGCGCGCCGGACATTCTCGTAGTGGGCCATCAGTGGTGGTGGGAGGTGAATTATCTTAAGTCCGGGATCGTCACAGCCAACGAGCTTCATATTCCGGTCGGGCAACGTCTGCTAATCCGGCTCGAGTCGGCGGACGTGATCCACGACTTCTGGGTGCCTCGTTTGGGCCCCAAGCTCGACGCGATTCCTGGACATCCGGGTTATCTGTGGCTTGAGGCGGATCAGGCAGGGACTTATAGAGGCGCCTGCGCCGAGTTTTGCGGCGCCGAGCATGCCTGGATGCGGCTTGAGGTGATAGCTCAGCCGCAGGATGAGTTCGCTGCCTGGGAACAGGCGCAACTAGCGGTTCCGGCGGCGCCCACGTCTGCGCAGGCGCTCGCCGGCATGAAGCTGTTCGCGGAACGTACGTGCGTTAATTGCCATCGGCTTGCGGGCACGTCCGCCGACCAGCGCGTCGGGCCCGATCTGACTCATCTTGCCGACCGGCGATTTCTCGCCGGTGGCGCCGCGTTGAACACGCCGTCGAATCTGGCGCAGTGGCTCAAGGACCCGAACAGCATCAAGCCCGACAGCCGAATGCCGAATTTTCAGTTCAGCGACGCCGAAGTCGCGGCGCTGGTCGCGTATTTGGAGAGCACCAAATGAAAGGCCATGAGTTGACCGGAGGCGGAATCGGCGCAGCCGTCGCCGATGAGCACGCCGCCTGGGCTCCCCACGAAAGCTTGCTTGGATGGGTCGCCTCGGTCGATCACAAGCAGATCGGCATCATGTACATGGTCGCCGCGATGGTCTTTTTCGCGCTGGGTGGGATCGAGGCTCTGCTGCTGCGCATCCAGCTTGCGGTGCCGCACAACAACTTTCTTTCGCCGGAAACTTTCAACGAGCTTTTCACGATGCACGGCACGACCATGATTTTTTTGGTCGCGATGCCGCTGCTGACCGGCTTTACGGTTTACGCTGTGCCGCTGATGATCGGCGCGCGAGACATGGCTTTTCCGCGCCTTAATGCGTTGAGTTTCTGGCTTCAAGTATTCGGCGGCGTGATGCTCTACTTCAGCTTTTTCACGCACGGCGCGCCGAACGCGGGATGGTTCAGCTACGCGCCGCTGAGCGAGAACGCCTATTCCTTCGGGAGCGGTCAGGATTACTGGATATTGAGCCTGCTAGTGATGGGGATTGGAACCGTCGCGGGCGCGATCAACGTGATCGTCACCGTGGCGACGCTGCGCGTGCCCGGAATGACCATGCGGCGCTTGCCGCTATTCGTCTGGATGACCTTCGTCAATTCGTTCCTGATGCTGATGGCCTTGCCCGTGCTCAATGCGGCGATTGTGATGCTGCTGATCGACCGCTTGCTGCACGCGCATTTCTTCACGCCGGCCAGCGGCGGATCCGCTCTTCTCTGGCAGCATTACTTCTGGGGCTTCGGTCATCCCGAGGTGTATATTGTAATTCTTCCCGCCTTCGGCATCATTTCCGAGATCATACCGGTCTTCTCGCGCAAGCCGATCTTCGGCCACGAATTCGTGGCCGCCTCGACGGTGGCGATCGCTTTCCTTAGCTTCGCAGTGTGGGCCCATCACATGTTCGCGGTTGGCTTAAGCCCGGTCGCCAACCTGTTTTTTGCGGTCACGAGCATGTCGATAGCGGTGCCGACGGGCGTCAAGATCTTCAACTGGACGGCCACCCTGTACGGCGGTCAACTCAGATTTACGACCGCGATGAAGTTCGCGGTTGCCTTCCTGCTGATGTTCACGGTCGGCGGGCTGTCAGGAGTGAGCTTTGCGGTGGTGCCGATCGACTGGCAGTTGACCGACACATACTACCTTGTAGCTCACCTCCATTACGTCTTCTTCGGCGGAACCGTGCTCGCGGCGTTCGCCGGTACGTACTATTGGTTCCCCAAGCTGACGGGCCGTATACTTTCGGAACGACTCGGCACGTGGCACTTCTGGCTGACCATCATCGGGCTCAACCTGACCTTTTTCGTTCAGCACCTGCTCGGGATGATGGGGATGCCGCGGCGCGTGTTTACCTATCCGGATCTGCCGTATTGGGGAGGCTTGAATATGGTCTCGACGATTGGCGCGTTCGTGTTGTTGTTTGCTGTGGCGATCTTCCTGTGGAACCTGCGCGTCAGCTTTGCCCACGGCGAGGAAGCCGGCGACAATCCGTGGGACGCCTGGACCCTTGAATGGGCGACTACCTCTCCGCCTCCGGTCGACAACTTCACGCGCGTGCCGCCGGTTCGCGGGCGCCGCCCGCTGTGGGATTTGGCCCATCCGGAATTGGCCGATGAGCTTCAAAGAAAGGCGCAGTGAGCAAACGCGATGTTGTCCAGGGGCAAGCTCGCGATGATCCTGTTTATCGTCTCCGAGGCGAACTTCTTCGCGCTGTTGGTGATCGCCTACGTCTACTATCACGCGATGGATAGCAGCGGCTCGACCGGAGCCGGCGCGCTTGACGTGGTGACGACCGGCCTTTATTCGATCTGCTTGTTTGCCAGCAGCGCGACGTTGTGGGCCGCCGATTTAAGTTTGCGCCGCAAGCAATACCAGAACCTCTCGCTGTGGCTTTTAGCGACGATTGCTCTTGGCGCGATTTTCCTTTTCGGGCAAGGGCGAGAGTATGCGCGGCTTTTTGCCAGCGGCATAACGATCAGCCGCGATCTTTTCGGCACCACGTTAGTCACCCTTACGGGATTTCACGGATTGCATGTTTTTCTCGGTCTGTGCGGCTTAACCACGCTCGCTGGTCTCGCCTTGAGGGGACGAATCCGCGAGCGCGAGGCGCAGGCGGTCGAGGCGGTCGGACTTTATTGGCACTTTGTCGACGCGGTGTGGGTGGTGATTTTCGGCGTCGTCTACCTGGGTTCGGTGCTTTAAGGCATGGAAAAGCTTTTGGCAACGTGGGACCTCGAGCCTACGGTCATCGCCGGCGGCGTCTTGCTGCTTGCCGCCTACCTGCTGTGTCATCCTTGGCGCGGCTGGCGCGCGGCGGCGTTCGTTGCGGGAGACCTGATGCTTGTGCTCGCGCTGATCTCGCCGCTTGACGTGCTGGCCGACAACTACCTTTTTAGTGCGCACATGGTGCAGCATCTGATCCTTGTGCTCGGCGTTCCACCGTTATTGCTGTTGGGGCTCTCGCAGCATGTTGCCGCGCGCGTCGTCAGTGTGCCGGCGCTGGGCAGGGCGGAGCGTTACTTGAGTAACCCAATAGTGGCGTGGGGCTTTTTCACCTTTACGCTTTGGGTGTGGCATCTTCCGCTGCTTTACGACGCCACTCTCGCGAGCGAATCGGTTCACGTGTTCGAGCATCTGACCTTTCTACTCAGCGCGACGATTTTCTGGTGGCTGATCTACTCACCGCTCGAGCGCTTGCGCTTGGGCTCGGCAAGCGCCATCGCGTACCTTTTCACGGCGGCGCTTTCCAATAGTTTGTTGGGGATTCTTCTGACCTTCGCCCGTCCCGGCCTTTACGCCCCATATTTGAACCCGGTGGATCGCTATGGGCTGGCTTCGCTGCTGCGCAACTCGTTGGCTCTCGATCCGGCGACCGATCAGCAACTAGGCGGCCTTATTATGTGGGTGGTGGGCGCCCTGGTTTTTCTCGCAGCTATATTGGGCGTCGTGAGCCGATGGCAGCACTCCGCTGAACCCGAGGAATCGTGGAGCGCAACCGGATGAGCGAACATGAACTTAACGGCACGGCCGAAAGCAAAACGGCTGACGGATGGACTGCCCCTGTGCCGCAGGAGATTCCGCCCCCGAGCTATTCGCCGGCGATGCTGGCGATGGGGATTACGCTGGCGCTGTGGGGAATCGTGACGGCATGGCCGGTTTGGACGGTTGGGTTAGCGTTGACCCTGCTGTCGCTGCGTAGATGGCTCGGAGAATTGATTCATGGTGAATGAGATCGGAAGCGTTTCTCAGACCGGCGAGCAGCTAAGCCCGGAACGCCGCGCGTTTCTCGCCCGATTGAGCATCGTGCTGGCAAGCGTAAGCGCCCTTATCGTAGCGATTCCGGTGGTGGGCTTTATCCTGGGGCCGCTGTTCGAAAAATTGCCTCGGGTGTGGCGCAGAGTGGGAGCGTTGGATGACTTCAAAGTAGGGGAGACGGTAAAGGTGGACTTCGTTGACCCGTCGCCCCTGGCGTGGGCTGGCGTGACCGCGGAGACCGCCGCCTGGTTAAGGCGTACGGATCAAAACACGTTCATCGCGTTTAGCTTGCACTGCACACACCTGGGATGTCCGGTGAGATGGATTGACACGGCGGATCTGTTTCTATGCCCGTGCCATGGCGGGGTCTTTTACGCGGACGGCCGCGTCGCGGCGGGCCCTCCGCCGCGTCCGCTTCCGCGCCTTCCGGTGCGGGTGCGCGGTGGGCAAGTGGAAATTTTGGCCAGTGCCGTGCCGCTCTCGGGCTGGTCCTCACGATAGAGTGCCGTGGCCGCGATTGGAGCAATGAAACTTCTTCGACGTGCAATCCAGGCATTTGACGATCGCACCGGGCTGGTCACCGCGATGCGTCAAATTGCGATGCATCCGGTGCCGCCGGGAACGGGATGGTCTTACGTTTTCGGCAGCGCTGTGATGATCGCGTTCATCATTCAGGTGGTCACCGGCACGGCCTTGGCGATGGGTTACGTAGCCTCGGCGGGCGATGCTTATCAGGCGCTGGGGTTTATCACGAACAACGCCTTCATGGGGAGCTTTTTGCGCGGGATGCATTTTTTCGGTGCTTCCGCGATGGTGCTCCTGTTAGGCATCCACATGACGCAGGTGTTCGTGATGGGGTGCTACAAGTACCCGCGGGAACTTAACTGGATAACCGGCGTGGTGCTGCTCGTGCTCGTCGTGGGTATCGGGTTCACCGGACAGCTGCTGCGCTGGGATCAGATTGCTGTGTGGGCCGTGGTGGTTGCGGCGGAACAAGCCAGCCGGGTTCCGGTCATCGGCACGCCCTTGGCGCGGTTTATCCTGGGCGGCAACACGCTCGGCGCCCAGACCCTAAGCCGCTTTTTCGCGATGCACGTGTTCTTCATCCCCGGGCTGATCTTCGCGTTCGTGGGCATTCACCTTTTGCTGGTGCTGCACGACGGCATCTCGGAGCCGCCGGTCTTGGGCGAAAAGGTTGAGCCCAAGACCTACCTGGCGCGTTACCATAAGCTGCTCGCCGAGCGCGGCGTTCCATTTTGGCCTGACGCGGCGTGGCGCGATGTGGTGTTCGGCTTCGCTGTAGTAGTGGCGATCGCGCTGCTTGCGTGGTTCGCCGGTCCGCCGCGGCTGGGTCCGCCGCCCAACCCGAGTCTGCTCGCGCAAGACCCGGCCCCCGACTGGTATTTGCTCTGGTACTACGCCGCCTTGGCACTTATACCGCACGGGCTCACCGCGCCGTTCATTGTGCTGGCTCCGGTTATCGGTATCCTCATACTTCTGATTGTGCCGCCGCTTTGGAACCGCGGCGAGCGCCATCCGCTAAAGCGCCCTTGGGCGGTAGCGGCGACGATCATCGTGTGGCTTGTGGTGGGGACGCTCTGGCTCGAAGGCATCAAAGCGCCCTGGTCGCCGCGCTTTGAAGCGAAACCGCTGCCCGTGGCCGTGATCGGTGCGTCCAGCGGCCCGGTATACCGCGGAGGCGTATTGTTTCACACCAAAGGATGTGAGTTCTGCCACGCTGTTTCCGGGTACGGCGGTGCGCGAGGACCGGACTTGAGCACGATTGGCGACCAGCTTACGCGCGAAGAGCTGACCAGCCGTATCCTCAACGGCGGTTACAACATGCCGGCCTTCGCGTCGATCCTGAGACCCGACGAGCTGACCGATGTCGTGGCCTTCCTGCAGTCGCGAAGCGTCAAGCGCTCTTCGCCGGCGCAGCAGGCGTTGGCGACACACTGAGTCGAGCCGGGATCACTAACCACCGCTGGGAAAGCTAGCTCGCGATTTTTATGTCGAAGAATCGGCGCGACTCGTTCCAGGTGGGCCGAGTGTTCATCTCGCCGCACAGCTGCCTCATCTTGAGCGCGATCTCTTGCGCGCGCTCCGCGCGCAAGGTTTACGTGGCAATGCTCGATAATGACATCGGGCCTGAAACCGAGCCAAGCAGGCTCCGCAAGCTCGGCGAAAACGTGGCCCTACGTTCCAGCCCGGATGGTACGGGCCGCATAACAGTCCGGCGCGGCGTAGTGAATGTGCAGGTAGGCCGCGCGAGGGTCGGCGAGAAGTCCCCCAATTGCGCTCTCCAATTCACGTCCGTCGCCAAGCTGCCATCCGACCATCATGGCGTCTGCGTCGAAAGCCCGCATCACTAACGTGCGCAGGCGCAATTGCTTGGGAACCTGATTTTCTTCGGCGTATTTTTGCTCAACCTGGCGATTGTAGACCGCAAAGCGCATCCGATAGGGCGAATTGGTGGCGTGGTGCTCCTAGTTGACGAGCAGCAGCTCGTCGCCGGGGCTGGAGTTCGTCAGACCAAAGCGACACGGATAGCCTGGCGTGGGAGCATCGGCGATCTTGCGAACCGCACCCTGTTTGGTCAATTCTTCGTCAGATGAATCGAAAAAGTGGGAGAAGTGCTCTGCCGGCAGCCCTATGATTCGGAATCCCATGTTCGTTGCTACGCGATAAATGGTATTCTGTGCGTAGAACCTTGTGACGGTTTGGATGTAAACTCGAACGTTAAGCGTTTCTACGAACCCGCCCAGCCCCATCACGTCGCGTAATTTTGTGGCAACAAGGAAGTGGCGGCCGCGCCATCGTCTTAAGGCCGACGCGGTCCTGATGTTTCACGAGCTGAGACAACCCGGTTCGTTTGGCAGGATCAAACCGATACTGCGAGCCTGAGGTGCGCCGCGCGCGAGCTATTGCTAGTTGCGCGCGCTTGATCTAATTTGCCGCTACGAGTTTTTTGCCAGAGCCTTACCCGTCATCGAGCACCCTCTATGGTTCGCTCCCATGCGGCCGCGAGTTTCGGGCCGAAATCGACGCCGGCTGGCCGGCTGCATCGCGCATCATGAGCGAACCTCCCGGCGAATTTCAGTTAATCCGTGCGCTCTGCCGCGGGCTTCGCAACAGCCGCGCCACACTCGTAGGGCCTGGCGACGATTGCGCTGTGCTTGCCGTCGACGGTGTAAAGCTGTTGGCGACGGTCGATTCGCTCGTTGAGGACGTTCATTTTAAGCTCGATTGGTTTACGCCTGAGAAACTGGGCGTGCGGGCCCTTACGGTCAACCTAAGCGACGTTGCGGCGATGGGCGGCGACCCCACGGCTTGCGTGATTGACCTTGCCCTTCGCGACAATTTGCCGGAACGGTTCGCCGAGAGGCTTTACCGCGGGCTTAAGAGCGCTGCGCGCGAGGCCAAGGTTGATATCGTGGGCGGCAATGTTACGCGAGCCGGTCAGGTGATGATCTCGATCTCGCTCTTAGGCCGCATCCGCGCGGGCATTCTGGAGCGCGACAACGCGCGTCCCGGCTATGGCATCTTTGTCACGGGCACGCTGGGCGACGCCGCGCTGGGATGGCGCATCCTCGATGGCCGGTTGCGCGCCGCCGGCCGCACGCGCCGCTTTCTCGTCCAACGCTATATCAGTCCCAGTGCGCGTTTGAGCGCGGGGCGAGCGCTTGCCGAATTGATTCCGACCCCGGCTGCTATTGACCTTAGCGACGGATTGGCCGGCGACCTTCGGCACATTCTTGAGGCTAGCCGCGTGAGCGCCGAGGTCGATGCCGGGTTGATTCCGGTGTCCACGGCCTACCGCGCAGTGGTCGGTGATGATCTCGAATTGGCGCTGTCGGGTGGGGACGACTACGAGTTGCTGTTCTGCATGCCGGAACGCTATTCCGGGGACGAATTGAGTCGGCGACTGGGTGTTAGGGTGACGCGAATCGGTCGCGTGATGAAGCGCGGGTCGGGACTTAAGATCGCAAACCTCGCCAAACCGCCTTATGCGGGCGCACTGCGCGGCTGGGATCATCTGAGGCAAAGTTCCTAGGATGGTGCTCCGTGAAGAAGTGCACGAACGGGATTGCGATTTGAGAACTTCCGGTTCGCGGAAACTGCGAAAATAAGGATTCGAGTTGTCGTTGTTGGCTGATGTCCAGGATTTATCCGCAATCCCGGATCATGATTCAAGAGCGATTGGCGCAAAGTCATCACGCCGCGAGAGGTTGGGCGCTGTCCCGTGATGTTCCATACTATGTCACTCCAGGTTGCTCTAGCTAAGAAAGGTGGCACGGCTTAGTTACACGACCTTGGAGCGGCCCTAGCCGGGACCGTCGATGTCCGTCGTGCCGTTCATTATCGTGGCGCTGATCTTCTTTAGCGCCCTCCTGGCGGCCAGCGAAACTGCCTTGTTCTCGCTAGCGCGGCTGGACCATGCGCGCGCCGCTATTGGCGGTGAGAGTGAGCGAGCCGTCGAGCGTATCTTACGTCGGCCGCTCGAATTCCTTATCGTGCTCGGCACGCTGAGCGAATCGACGAACATCTTTGCGGAGTGTCTGGCTGCCGCTTATCTGCTTGCCAGCTTCGGGCGCACCGGCGCATACATGACGGTTCCCCTGATGTTCGTGGTCGTGCTGCTGTTCGCGGAGGTAACGCCTAAGACGTTCGCGCTGGGCCGACCGGGGACTATAGCGAGGTTGACCGCTCGGCCGCTCGCGGCGATTACGGCCGCTATTTCACCGCTCGTCAGCGCGTTGCTTTTGCCTATGGAGGCGCCACGGGCCGAGGCGGTTTCGGAGGCGGAGTTCAAGACGCTGTTGCGCATCAGCGAGGACCAAGGGCTGGTGGAATCCGGCGAGCGCGAGCTAATCCACCGAATTTTCGACTTCTCTCATCGACGCGTGTCCGAGGTGATGACGCCGTACGAGGCCGTCTTCTCGCTTAGCATCGATACGCCGCCCCAACAGTTGTCGGCGCAGTGCGCCCGCGGGCATTTCTCGCGGATTCCCATTTATCGGGGTGACCCGCGCAACGTGGTGGGGTTGCTGCATATCAAGGACCTCGCGATGCGCCGGCTGGAGCCGGTACCGCTGCGGTTGGAACGGCTCGTGCGCCGGCCGAGGTTCGTCCCGCCAGGTAAGCGCGTGGGCGAACTCTTCGAGGAAATGAGGCGGGACCGCCTGCAAATGGTGCTCGTGGTGGACGAGTTCGGAAAGCTCCTCGGCCTGGTGACCTTCGAGGACCTTCTGGAAGAGCTGTTTGGCGACATCCGCGATGAGTTCGATCCCGAGAGCCCCCAGATGGCGCCCTTTGCGAGCGGCGAGATGCTGGTCAGCGGATCGATCAATCTCGACCGTCTCAATCAGTTCCTGCAAAGCCGCGGCCTTAGGCCGATCGACGGGAGCGGACCGACCTTGGGTGCGCTCATCGCGCAACAGTTGGGGCGCGCTCCGCGCCGCGGTGAACGTTTGCGCCTTGGCGACCTGGCGGCTGTGGTGGAGCGAACGCGCGGCACCACGGTAGAGGTGGTTCGACTAAAACCATGAGCCCGCTTGCTTTCACCAGCGCGCTGTTGGCCTGCCTTGGGTGCGAAGCCTTCTTTGCTGCCAGTGAGATGGCGCTGGTCGCGTGCGACGAGATCAAGGCCAAAGCGGAGAGCGAACGTGGCGACCGGCGCTCCCAACGTCTCACCAAGCTGCTTCAGCGCCGTGACCAGGTAGTGGCGCTGACCTTGACCGTGGCCAATCTTGCTACGATCACGGCCTCCACGTTGACCACTGCGTATCTGCATCATGTGAACGCTCAACTTGATCTGTTGGCTCCGTTCCTGCTGGCGCCCGTCGTGCTGCTCTTTGGTGAGGCGTTGCCAAAATACTTCACGCTGCGCCATCCGCTCAGGTTCGCCAAGTTCGGCGCCTTGGTGCTGTGGCCTCTACTGCTGGTGCTGATGCCTTTGATATGGTTCGCGACCGCTCTCAGCCGAGCTTTGCGCCGCCTGGCGGGCGTGCCGGCCCAAGCGGGCAGTGTGTTCTTGAGCCGCGAAGACCTGACCCGCCTGGTGCAGCGGGAAGGTTACAACCGCCAAGTCGAAAGCGACGCGATTCTACCGGTTGAACGCAGCATGATCAGTCGTCTTTTCCGCTTTAGCCGACTCGAAGCTCGCCAAGCGATGGTGCCCTTGGTTCGGGTCGAGGCGGTATCGCAGGATGCCAGCTTGGCCGAAGCGATCGAGATCGTGCGGCGCGAGGGCTTTAGCCGACTGCCGGTGTTCGAGCGCCAGATCGTGAACATCGTGGGGGTGATTCACGTCTTTGATCTGTTGCAAGCCGTTGATCTGTCGCAGCCGGTGGGTGCCGTGATGCGCACGGTGAGCTACGTTTCGGAAGCGTCGCCGCTCAGGGATATACTTGCGCTCCTCCAGCGCACCGGCGACAACCTGGCCGCGGTGGTCGACGAGCACGGCGGCGCCAGCGGGATCATCACGATGGAGGATTTACTGGAAGAGATCGTCGGCGAGATTGAAGACGAGTACGACGTGCGCGAGGAGCACATTCGCGTGCTCAATAGCCGCCAGATAGCGGTCACCGGGCGGGCGCAGATTACCGAACTCAACGAGCGCCTCGGCCTTCGTCTTCCTGAAAGCGACGACTATACTACCATTGCGGGCTTGGTCATCGAGCGCCTGGGGCATATTCCACAGGCGGGCGAGCAGCTCAAGCTTGGCGGTATGACGATCAGCGTGGCGCTCAGCGATGCCAGGACCGTGCAAGAATTAGTACTAAACCTTTCTCAGCCGCTGCGCGGCGAGCAGGTGCGCCGTCCGTGACCGAGCGGGCCGTGCAGGAAATTCTCGAGCAGGTGGCTCGCGGCCAGCTCGCGGTGCGCGGTGCGATGAGCCGGTTGCGTCACTTGCCATTCGAAGACCTCGGTTTCGCCAAGCTCGATCATCATCGTCGCCTAAGACGCGGTCTTCCCGAGGTGGTGCTGGGCGAAAGTAAGAGCGCCGAACAGATCGTCGATATCGGGCGCCGCGTTAACGCGGCAGGTTACAATCTGATCGTGACGCGCCTGGTGGCTGAAAAGGCGCGAGCGATCCGCCGTCGTCTGCGCAAGTTCGTCTACCGGCCCGAAGCTGAGCTCGGATGCATTGTCAGCGAACCGACGCGAACGTCAGGCCATGGCACGGTTATGGTGATCAGCGCCGGCACTTCCGACCTGCGCGTCGCTGAAGAGGCGGCGCAATGTGCGGAGCTGTTCGGGAATCGGGTCGAGCGGCTTTACGACGTGGGCGTTGCGGGGCTCCATCGCTTGACCGCGAACGTTGAGGCGCTAAAAAGCGCCGCTGTGCTTATCGTCGTGGCCGGCATGGAGGGAGCGTTGCCTTCGGTTGTCGCAGGCTTGCTGGACAAACCGGTGATAGGAGTGCCGACCAGCGCGGGCTACGGCACGGCGTTAGGCGGACTAACCGCGCTGTTCGGGATGCTCAATAGTTGTGCCGGTGGCGTGACCGTGGTCAATATCGATAACGGCTTCGGCGCGGCGTTTGCCGCGACGCTGATCAACCGGACAGGCCTTAATTGGGCGGATGGCGCTTGATGGCCGGGCATAAGACGTTGACCAGCGGGCGCACGCGTCGCGCGATGAAAATCGGCGGTCTCGCCTCGCAGGTAGGATCGAGTTACCTATGGGCTTCTTTGCGCCAGCTTATGCAAGGCGGCGAAGAAGGCCGCCGGTTTTTGTACGACGCGCACATCAAAAACGCCCGCCGCATCGTCGAGAGTTCCAAGCAGCTGCGCGGCGCCTTTATGAAGCTCATCCAGATGCTCTCGATGCGCGCCGACATGCTCCCGACCGAAGCGCTGGACATCCTGAAGGCGACCCAGTCGAACGTGCCGCCGATGGATTACGCGATGATGAGCGCGCAGATCAAGCGCGAGTTGGGAGCGGAGCCGGATCGTCTGTTCGCCAGCTTCGAACCGGTGGCATTCGCCGCGGCCTCGCTGGGCCAGGTTCATCGCGCGCGGCTTAAAAGCGGCGAGGAGGTTGCTGTCAAGATTCAGTACCCCGGAGTCGACAAGACCGTCGAGGCGGACCTGCGCAACCTCAAGCTCCTGCTGCAAACCTTCGCTGCGTTGGCTCGCGACGTCATGCGTCAGAAGATCGAGGTGCGAAAGATCTACCTCGAACTCGAGGAGCGGCTTAAGGAAGAACTCGACTACGTCTCCGAAGCGCGTAACATGGCCTACTTCGGGCGCCTACTCGCCGACGATCCCGAGGTAATCATCCCGCGGGTCATCCAGGAGTTAAGCTCCCGGCGCGTGCTCACGATGACCTATCTTGATGGTTATTCGCTTGCCGACGTGCTTGTGCCTGGGGTGGACCCCGAACTCAAGGTGTGGCTCGCAAAAAAATACTTCGCGCTGGTTTGGCGCCAAATTCTGGAGTTCGGAGTGCTTCACACCGATCCCCATCCGGGGAATTATCTGGTTCGCTGGGAGCCCAAGTTGGGGATTCTCGATTTCGGATCGATTCGCCGCTTTCCGGAGCCGATTCGTCGCGCGCAACTCAAGCTTGCATTGGCACTTGTGCATCACGACAAACCTGCGCTGGGCCACTCGCTGATCGCTCTGGGTCATCTGGATCCGAAACAGGACACGGCCCCGATGGTGAAGATCATCCATACGTTATTCGAACCGATCCTCGTCGACCGACCCTACGATCCTAATGAATACGACTCGGTGGCCAAGGCGCGCGAGGCGAGTGAGATCGCCTTCGCGCACAAGCTTTACAAGTCGCCGCCGCATAGCGTGTTCATGTTGAGGGCGCTGATCGGCCTGGACGGCATCATGAAGCAGCTTGGCGTCGTTGCCAATTACCGCGAGATTTTCTGCGGCTGCGTGCGCCGCGCCGCTGAAGTGCGCGGGCTGGCTGTTTGACCCGACTTTCCCACCCGTAAGTAATTTGCTTAACGCTCGAAGCTCCTCAGGCTAAGGTCTGCGACCGCGGCCCAGCGGAAGACCACAGGGCGGGGTGCCCCGGACGGCTGGTGCTCGATCTGAGCCGGGTGGCCGAGCAGAGTTCGCCGGCGGGCTTGCCCTTCGCCGCGATTCAGAGCGCGACCTTCCGAATGATGCCCGCCGGCTTCTAGTTCGAGATGGGGACTATCCTCGAAGGCTTAAGGATCTCGAGCCGCAGAGAGTCAATGCAGCCATCGCGTCGGCCAAGCGCCGGTCGAGCGATGAGCTGGCGACTGACTAATGTTCGACTGAGAAGGCGGATGGTCTTCTGCGCGTGAGGCCGGAGGGCTTGGCCTGAAGCGTGCGCTTAGCAGCAAGAACGGTCCCGAAAGCACGTACCCGATGGACAGAATCAACACCGAAACCTGCGGCAAAACCATTAGCACACCGATGCCGATCATCACGGCGGTGACCGTTTCGAGCGAGACTCGACGCTTGATGTTTATCCCCTTGAAACTAGGGTAGGGAACCGACGAAACCATCAGGCAGGCCAGCACCAACGCGATGGGCGTCATCAGCACGGGCAAGGCGCGGCCCAAGTCGAGTTCGAAGTAACTGCAGGCCAAAACTGAGGCAGCCACCGGCATCGCCGCGCCCGGCACCGGCAAGCCGGCGAAACGGCGCTTGTCGCTGCTCGGCGCCTGCACGTTAAACCGCGCCAGACGCAACGCCGCGCAAACCACAAACGCCGCGCATACTACCCATCCCCACGCGCCGAGTGGCCGCAGGGCCCAGACGTAGAGCAGGGTTGCCGGGGCGGCGCCGAAGGCGACTACGTCGGCGAGGCTGTCGTATTCGACTCCGAACTGGCTCGTCGACTGCGATACCCGAGCCAGTCGCCCGTCCAAGCCGTCGCAAAAGAAGGCGACCATGACCAGGGTCGCCGCCAGCTCCAGGTGGCCGTTCGCGCTTGATACCATCGAATAGAAACCTATCGCCAGGCCCAGCGACGTCACTACCGAAGGCAACAGGTAAACGCCGCGCTTGAAGGGCGCAGCCATACGCTGGCGGGGCTTTGTCAGGCGCGCGGAAATGCCTCTGATGCGCTTGGTGCGCGGCTGTTCCGTCTCGGTGTTCTGTTTCATTGTTCGAACTCTGCGATCACGGTCTCGCCCGCGCGGACATGATCTCCTACGCGAACGGTCACACGGCAATCGGGTGGCAGGTAATGGTCCACGCGACTGCCGAACATAATCAGGCCGATGCGCGTGCCTTTCGCCACCGATTGTTCAGCTTGCACCAGGCATACGATGCGCCGCGCCAGATAACCCGCGATCTGCATGATGGCGTATCGTCGCCCGTCATTACCGCATATCAGGACCAGGTTGCGCTCATTATGGGTCGCCGCCGAATCGCGAAAGGCGGCCTTGAAGTCGCCCGCGGTATGCTTGGTTTCGACTACCTGTCCGGCCACCGGCGCGCGGTTGATATGCACGTCGAGAAGCGACATAAAAACGCCGACCAGGGTAAAGTCCTGCTGCTCTTGCGACAGCGTGGCCTGGCGAACCTCAACGACGCGTCCGTCAGCCGCCGAAACGACGGCTTTGTCGGAGACGGGCGGTTGTCTTTGCGGGTCGCGGAAAAACAAGCTCGCCCCGACCGCGCACGTCACGAACAATAACGCCAGGACATGCCAGCCGAGCAGCAGGCTGAACGCAGCCAGAATAATCAGCGCGCAAACCACCGGCGCCCCTTCGGGCGCGATTCCCGCCGCGCCAAACACGCGCGAGAGCCGTCCCCCGCGCTCTCGCGGGGGACGAAAATTCGCCGTCTCCACCGCGGTCAGTTCTTGGCGCGGTCGACCAGGCGCTGGCTTTCGAGCCACGGCATGAAGGAGCGCAAGCGATTGCCGACGGCCTCAATCGGATGGCGCTCCGCTTCCGCGCGCAACTCACGAAAGCGCGGCAGGCCGGCGCGATATTCCTGAATCCATTCGTTGGCAAATTTGCCGGACTGAACGTCGGCGAGAATCTGCTTCATTGCTGCCCGCGACGGTTCACCGATGACCTTCTTTCCGCGGGTCATGTCGCCGTACTCGGCCGTATTGCTAACCGAGTAGCGCATATTTCGGATGCCGCCCTCGTAGATCAGGTCGACGATTAGCTTCACCTCATGCACGCACTCGAAATAGGCCATCTCCGGTGCGTAGCCGGCCTCGACCAATGTTTCAAAGCCGGCTCTAATGAGTTCGGTCAGACCTCCGCACAAGACCGACTGCTCTCCGAACAGGTCGGTCTCCGTTTCCTCCTTGAAGGTGGTCTCCAAAATCGCGGCCCGACCACCGCCGATCGCGGCGCCGTACGCAAGGCCGACCTGGTGCGTGTTCCCCGATGGATCCTGATGCACGGCGAGCAAACAGGGCACCCCACGCCCCTGGGTGTATTCGGACCGCACCAAGTGGCCGGGGCCCTTGGGAGCGATCATGAAGACGTTGACGTCAGGCGGGGCGACGATGAATTTGAAATGGATATTGAATCCGTGGCCGAAGGCCAGCGATTTGCCCGCCTTGAGCGCCGGCGCGATCTGAGCCTGATAAATCTCAGACATCATCTCGTCGGGCGTGAGCATCATGATGATATCCGCTTCGCGTGCAGCCTGCGCGGTCTCGGCGACGGCCAACCCCTGGTTTATCGCCTTGGCCCACGAAGGACTGTTTTGCCGCAGCCCGACTCGCACGTCCACGCCGCTGTCGCGTAAATTGAGCGCGTGCGCGTGGCCTTGGCTGCCGAAGCCTATGATCGCGACCTTTTTCTTGGCCAACAGGGAAAGATCAGCATCCCGATCGTAGTAAATTTTCACTCATCCCTCCTCCCGTGCCTGGCGCTGATTGCCGTTGAGTTGTACCGATCGCGCCATCGCTACGCTGCCTGTCCGCACTATTTCCTTGATTCCGAACGGGCGCACCAAGGCGACAAATGCCTTGAGCTTTTCGTTATCGCCTGTGATTTCCACGGTCAGCGCGCGCGGGCCGATATCTACCACGTGCCCGCGAAAGGCGGTGACGATGGAGTCAAGCTCGGCCCGATTGCGCTCGTCGACCGCGACCTTGACCATCATCATTTCCCGCTCGACCGTATCAACTCCCTGGAAGTCGAGGACTTTGATTACCGGAACCAGCTTGTTCAGTTGCTTGTTGATCTGCTCGAGAATCTCATCAGGGCCGGCGGTGACCAGGACGATCTTCGACACCGTTGGGTCAAGGGGCTCTTCGTTGACCGTCAGGCACTGGATATTGAATCCACGGCCGGCGAACAACCCAACGACCCTGGCGAGAACGCCGAATTGATTTTCGACCAGAATTGAAATCGTATGACGCGGCATGTGTATGGGAACGAGATCCTATTTGGTTAAACGATGACGCCCCCGTGAGATGGAAAGTTGCGAACTTCGCGGTTCGGGTCAAGCTGACTGACGATAACGCGACAGGATTTGCATGATCCTATCTTTCGACGCAAGTTTGAGCTTTTGAATTCGCTTTTGCTCTACTTCTTCCTCGGCGGTAAGGTACACTTTTTTGCGTAGCGCATCGAGCTTCTGTTTGAACTCCAGATGCTCGTCGTAGGCCGCCCGCAACTCCTCGTCATGCGCAGCATGCTCCTGGATAAGCCGTTCTTCTCTCGGCTCCATGGATTCATTCCTCCATCCATTTTTACTGTTTGGTCACCTCGTAATCGGTTGTGGGAGCCGTGCTTGCGCCGGTCGTACGTACAGGGGCTCAAGAGATGCCACTGAGTCGGTACGACCGGCGGCAATGCGCGCCGCGCCTATGGCGCTGAGGGCCGCCGCGCATCTTTCGGGTGTCGGAAAAATGAAAATCGCCCCGCGCCCCGAGGCAAGCGTGCGCAGTCGTTCCTCGATTGACGCAGCGTCGCCGCTCACTAAAGCGAGTCCTTCCGTTATCGACGCCGATAGGCCCGCGACGTCGAGCAGCTCTGACGGCGACGTCTGCTCCAGTCCGTCCTCGTTGACTCGGAAGGCAGCGCTATAGAATTCGTTCCGCCGCGCGTCGATTATCACACGGACCTCCGCACCGTTACGTACCTCCGGATGGTCCAAGGCGCAGGCCGCCATGCTTTCGAAGGTGGACACGCCGACTATGGGGCAACCGGCGGCGAAGGCCAGCCCCTTACCGTAGCTGAGGGCGATTCTCACGCCAGTGAACGAGCCGGGTCCGACACCGACCGCGACTCCTCTTAACTCGCTCAACTCGACGCCCGCGCGCCTGAGCAGCGCTTCAACCATCAGCGGCAGGCTTGCTGCGTGTGATTGATTTGCTTTGCCGGTCGCAGTGCCAAGGACAGCCTGTTTATTGACCAGTCCCAGGAGCATCGGAGAGGCGGCCGTATCTAATCCTAGGACCAAGCCGGCCGCTGCGGCTTGGCCAAGCAACTGTTCAACCTTGTGCAAGCCGCGTAATGTCATTGAAGATTACAAACGCCATTAACGCCGCCAGCAGCACGAGGCCCGCCTGCTGAGCAAGCTCGCGATGGCGCACCTGCAGCGGACGGCCTCGTAAGCCCTCGATCGCGAAAAAAAGCAGATGGCCCCCGTCGAGCATCGGCACCGGGAAAAGATTGATAATGCCAAGCTCAAGGCTCAGCATCGCCATGAAGAGGCCTAGATTGGCCACGCCCTGATGGGCCTGCTCGCCAGCCAACCGCGCGATCATTATCGGCCCTCCCAAGGTCTCGCGCAGAGGCGCGGCGCCGGTAACGATTCGAGCGATTCCCCCGACCAGCATTGCAGTCATCTTAGCGGTCTCGGTCAGCGCCCGTGCGCCGGCACTCAAGGGCCCGAAACGCTGCATATAAGCATCGCCGCGTGGCAGTACCCCAATGACCCACGGTCCTGACGCGCTGTTTGCCGGGTTTTGCCCCGATTCGCGCTGGGCGCGAATCACGGTTGTTAGCACCTGGCGCGCTCCCTGCTCCTGGCGCTCAAACTCGACACGAAGGGCGCGGCCGTCGCTCTTTTTGACCAAGTTCGACAACTCTTCCCAGCTTCTGACCGCCCGTTGGTCGATTCTAACGATGCGGTCTCCCGCGCGCAGACCCGCGTGCTCGGCGGGTAGGTTCGGCTTAACTTGTCCGATTACCGGCAGCAGAGTAGGCACGCCGTAGACAAAAACCAACGTCAAAATTACGGGCACGAAGAGGATGTTCGCCAACGGGCCGGCAAGGACGATCGCGGTGCGCTTGCCAAGCGGCTGAGTGGGAAAGGCTTGGCGTCGCAGCGCCCCAACCAGGCTTGCCGGCGGGGTTTCGCTCAACGTGTCCAAAGCCTTCTCCACGGAATCTTGCCGTACGACCTCCTCGACCAGCAACGACTCTTCAGTTCGCAACTCGCGGCCGATTTGCTGCCGAAGGAGATTTGCGCCGTTTTCCCGCGCGCTCAGGCCGACGATGTTCTTGGCAACCTCGAGCAGTCGTTCGTCCTCGGCCGAATTCGCCGAAGCGGGCTGCGGCTGTCGCGAATCGGCCGCCAGCGCACATCTGCTAAGAAGGTCTCGACCGATCTCTCGCAAGTACGCCTTTACATCGGAGGCCCCAACCTCGTCAGCGACCTCATCGCCAAGCATCCGGACGTACCCGCCAAACGGGGCCGCACTCACTGCATACTCGGTCTCGCCCCATCGGACGCCGAACAACTTTGGGGGGTACCCCAGCGAGAAGCGCAGCACGCGTACGCCCGCGCGTTTAGCTACTAAAAAATGCCCAGTCTCATGAACAATGATGAGAACGGCCAGGACGGCAACGGCGGCGACGATTGAGAGCAGCATCGAGCGCTAAGTGTGGCCTCGCTTCCCTAGCGACGCCTACTTCAGCATAAACAATAATAGGTGAAGACGGCCGCGAAAACTAGGCTGTCGACCCGGTCCAAAAGCCCGCCGTGTCCGGGAAACATCCAGCCGGAGTCTTTGACCTTTCCCAGCCGTTTAAGCGACGATTCAACCAGGTCGCCAACCTGTCCCATAACGCTGATGCCTACCGCCAGGGCTAGCGTGGTCCCTAGATTAAGGCCAAGGCTACCCCATTGCCGCCAAGCCACCGCCAGCGCCAAGCTCGCGGCGAGCGAAGCCGTCGCGCCCTCAACCGTCTTGTTCGGGCTTACCTTGGGGATAAGTTTGATTCGGCCAATGCTTCGCCCGACGAAATAAGCGCTGGAATCGCCCGCCACTACCAGAGCCAGCATCAGTAGGAACGCCTCTTTTCCGCCGGGGCAATTCCTCAACAAGGCGAAATAAGGGAACAACGTGGCGACGTAAATTGTCCCGAGAATGCCCGCGATTACGGGCGCCTCGGGAAGCTCTGCGCCCCAAACGGCTACCACCCCGGTCAGCAGCGTCGTTGCGATAATCACGGCGGCCGCCAAAACCCCGTTTCCGCCCGCTCGAAAGACGTAAAAAGCAAGCAGCAGGCCAGCGCTCACGAGCACGCGAAAACGCACCGAGCCAAGGTCGCCTATCGCGCCTGCTTCGCGCAGCCCCAAGGCGGTCACCACGGCGACGAGAGCGGTGAAGATCGTCGGCGGGATCGCAACCACCGCCGTCACCACTACCGGAAGGGCGACCAAGGCGGTCAGAACTCTGGTTCGCAGCACGCGCCGGTCAGTCCGAGCTTCGCACTGCCCCGAAACGGCGCTCGCGCGTTTGGTAGGCCACGACGGCCCTTAGGAATTCGCGCTCACCGAAATCGGGCCATAAAGTCTCGGTGAAATAGAGCTCCGTATAGGCTAGCTGGTAGAGCAGGAAATTGGAGAGCCTAAGCTCGCCCGAGGTGCGTATCAAAAGGTCGGGATCGGGCAGATGGCCGGTGTGAAGCCTGCTGGCGATCAACGCTTCGTTGATTTGTTCAGGGTCGAGTTCTCCGCTTGCCGCGGCTCGGGCAATCGATTTAACCGCCTGGACAATTTCCTGTCGTCCGCCGTAGGACAGCGCCAGGGCCAAGGTCATGTCGGTGTTGGCCGCCGTAAGTCGTGTCGCCTCGTCCAGAACCATGCGTACGGCATGCGGCAGCTTAGCTTGGTCTCCCAGGATGATCAGCTTTATTCCACGCTTGCACAGCCGCTTGGTCTCAGTCATCAGATAGCGGCGCAGCAGCGCCATTAGGAAGCTTACCTCGGCTATCGGCCGCTGCCAGTTCTCGTTAGAGAAGGCGAAAAGCGTCAGGTAGGGGATCCCCAGTTCGCGCGCCACCTCGATCACGGTTCGCGCGGAGTCTTTGCCGCGCCGATGGCCCTCGAGGCGAGACAAGCCACGGCGTGTCGCCCAACGCCCGTTTCCGTCCATGACGATTGCCACATGACGCGGCAATCGCGCGGGATCAAGAACCAGGGTCGGAAAATCTTCTAGCGGTAGTGAGAGCCCCACGGCGTTGGCTCGGCCAGGGCATGGCGAGGCCTTGTCAGCTTCGTCAGACCTGCATTATTTCGGCTTCTTTCGCTGCAAGGACTTGATCGATTTTCGCGATCTGTTCGGTCGTGCTCTGCTGAATTTTGGCCTCGGCGCCTCGTAGCTCGTCCTCGCTCAGCCGTTTCTCCTTGTGCAGCTCGCGCAGCTTTTCGTTGGCGTCGCGCCGATGGTTGCGCACGGACACACGGAATTCTTCGGCTATTTTGCGCACGTGCTTAACCAGCTCTCGCCGGCGTTCCTCGCTTAGCTCCGGAATCGGGACCCTGATGATTTTGCCGTCGTTGACCGGCGTCAGCCCCAGATCGGAGGCGAGGATCGCCTTTTCAATCTCACCAAGGAGGCTCTTGTCGTAGGGCGTGACTACCATCAGCCGCGTTTCGGGAGCGGCCAATCCCGCCACCTGTTTGAGCGGTGTCTTGGTCCCGTAGCAGTTGACCATCAAGCCCTCGAGCAGCGCGGTTGAGGCCCGTCCGGTCCTGACCCTGGATAACTCGTGACGCAACGCCACAACGGCCTGCGTCATCTCCTGTCGGGTCTGTTCGAGCACCTGGTCTTTAGAGAGACCTTGGGTCATGGCTTAGGCCCTTCATCAACCCGTGTGCCCACGGGTTCGCCCATAATGACTCGTTTAATGTTACCGCGATGTCGTAAGTTGAATACTATAACGGGTAAGCGATAGTCCATACAGAGCGAAATTGCCGCCGCGTCCATGACCTTGAGGTTATGGGTCAGCACGTCGATGTAAGTAAGATGGTCGAAACGCTTGGCTCCCGCCTCACGCATCGGGTCGCGGTCGTATATGCCATCCACGTCGTGACTTGCCTTCAGGATGATCTCGGCGCCGATCTCGGCTGCTCTCAAGCTCGCCGCGGTGTCGGTTGTGAAGTACGGGTTGCCGGTTCCGGCGGCGAAAACCACAACGCGCCCTTTTTCGAGGTGGCGCACGGCGCGCCGCCTGATGTACGGCTCGCACACCGCCTGCATCTGAATCGCTGACAGCACGCGGGTTTGCACGCCCAGCCGCTCCAGGGAATCCTGTAGCGCGAGGGCGTTAATTACCGTCGCGAGCATTCCCATATGGTCGGCCATCGCGCGATCCATGCCGTTTTTTTCGTATTCGTGGCCGCGCACGATATTGCCGCCGCCGATGACGATCGCCACCTGTACCCCCATCGCGGCAACTTCCTGAACTTCCTGGGAAATAGTGCGCAACGTCGCGTGATCGATACCGAAGCCGGCCGGTGGGGCCAACGCCTGCCCGGACAGCTTGAGCATCACGCGCCGAAAGCGCGGCTCGCCGGTTTTTTCGTCTTCTATTTCTGCCATTAACTTCGAATTGGAACGCTAGCCTGTGAGCCCCCCGCGCGCGAAGGCCATCGTGGCGGGTCAAGCCTGCCGCGGTTATTAACGCAGCTCGCGGGTCGTCAAGTGCCGCGCGAGTGGATGCTCAGGTCCGCGGGGCCACGGGCTCTGTCGCGGACACCCGTCACACGACGGCAGCAACCGTCGTGGCGAACCTCCCGCGCGCCATGTTCTGCGCCGCAGACCAAGGCTGCGGCTACAGGCGGCCGACGCCCCTAATTCGTCTGGGCCCCCACGCTATTCAGTTCCTCGCCCAGCTGGAAGCGAACGAAACGACGAATCTCTATCTTCTCGCCAAGTTTGGCAACGTATTCGCCTATTAGATCGCCCACCGTGCGGGCAGGGTCGCGCATGTAACCCTGTTCGACGAGACAGACTTCGCGGTAGAACTTCTCCAGGCGGCCTTCAACGATTTTTTCGACCACGGCGGGCGGCTTGCCGGCGGCCTGAGCGCTATAAATCTCACGTTCCCGCTCCAGCACCTGCGGCGGTAGCTGCTCGCGTGATACGCAGCGTGGGTTGGCTGCGGCCACCTGCATTGCGATTTCCTTAACCAGGGTTTGAAACTCTTCGGTATTGGCGACAAAGTCACTCTCGCAATTGACCTCGACCAAAACGCCGAGCTTGCCGCCCGTGTGAATGTAGGCGCCGACAAGGCCTTCGGAGGCGACCCTGCCAGCCCGTTTGGCGGCCTGCGCGATCCCCTTTTCACGCAGCCACACTATCGCTTGGTCCAAGTTTCCCGCCGCCTCGGCCAGCGCTTTCTTGCAGTCCATGACACCCGCGCCGGTTTTTTCCCGTAGCGCTTTAATCAAGTCGGCGTTGATCTCGGCCATTCGAACTCCCTTAATGTGAACTCTTCACCACGACCCGCGCTCGCCGCTTTGGCGCCGATTGCGAGAAAAAAATCAGCCTCAGGCAAACACTAACAGACATACCGCCAGCCCAACCCGGAGCGTCGACGAGGCGAAAGACCTATCCCCAGCCGGCGAGACAAGCCTCGTGCCGCTCGCTTTATGAGACGGCGCCACGTTTGCCTGTGTCCAAGGCGATTAAGCCCAAAGAATAGCGCTCAAAGCGGAGGTTGGTAAAGCAGCCGCGTTACACCGGCGGCGGTGCGTCCTGGCCAGCTTCCGTGGCCTGAGGCCCGGCCTCCTGCTCCGCCTTGCTCCGCTCCTCAAGGATTTGGCGCCCTTCGATCATCGCGTCGGCAACGGCGCTGGTGAACAGCTTTATCGCCCGAATCGCGTCGTCGTTGCCGGGAATCGGGTAGGTAATAACGTCGGGATCGCAGTTGGTGTCAACCACCGCGACCACCGGGATATTGAGGCGATTTGCCTCGGCCACCGCAATATGCTCAATGACGGTGTCGATAACGAAAAGCGCGTCCGGCAGCTTGCGCAGCGTCTTGATGCCACCAAGGGTGACCATTAATTTGCGGTGCTCGCGCGCATATTGGTTCATTTCACGCTTGGTCAGCGCCTCGACCATCTGCGGATCCTGCATGGTCTCTTCGAGTTTGCGCAACCTCTCGATCGACGCGCGGACGGTTTGGAAGTTGGTCAGCATACCCCCGAGCCATCGGTTGTTCACATAGAAAGCGCCGCAGCGCTCCGCTTCCTCGCGGATGATCTCTTGGGCTTGCTTCTTCGTACCGACCATCAGCATCGTGCCGCCACCAGCGGCCAGATCGCGCACGAACGCGTAAGCTTCACGAAGCAGCTTGACGGTCTGTTGCAAATCGATGATATGGATCCCGTTGCGGGCGCCGAAGATGTAGGGTTTCATCTTCGGGTTCCACCGGCTGGTCTGATGGCCGAAATGGACTCCGGCTTCCAAGAGCTGCTTCATGCTAATCTCAGTCATAACGCGTTCCTCGTTCGCTAACGTGCGCTGCTTGCTCCTGCGCGCAGCTTAACCGTTTTTCGTGCGGGGCGCTATGCCGCCGACGCGCGTCCGATTAGTTGTTCATCGAATCCAAAAACGCTTCGTTGGTCTTGGTCCCTTGCATCTTGTCGAGCAGGAACTCCATGGCTTCAACGGCGTTCAATTGCGAGAGCAGCTTGCGCAAAATCCAGACGCGGTTAAGAGTGCTGCGCGGCAGCAGTAGCTCCTCCTTTCGGGTCGACGAACGCTGAATGTCGATCGTGGGGAAAACGCGCTTTTCAAGCAGCCTGCGATCAAGCGCAATCTGCTGGTTGCCGGTGCCCTTGAATTCCTCGAAGATCACTTCGTCCATTCGGCTGCCGGTGTCAACCAGGGCGGTGGCGATAATGGTCAAGCTGCCGCCGTCTTCGGTATTTCGCGCCGCGCCGAAGAACTTTTTGGGTTTGTGAAGGGCGTTGGAGTCAACACCGCCGGAAAGTATTTTACCCGACGGCGGCACCACCGTGTTATAAGCACGCGCCAGACGCGTAATCGAGTCGAGCAAAATCACCACGTCGCGCCCGTGTTCGACCAGGCGGCGCGCCTTCTCGATGACCATCTCGGCCACCTGAACGTGGCGCGATGCCGGTTCGTCGAAGGTTGAACTGACCACCTCGCCCTTGACCGAGCGCTGCATGTCGGTGACTTCTTCCGGTCGTTCGTCAACCAACAATACGATGAGGACTATCTCGGGGTGATTGTGGGCGATCGCCTTGGCCATCGCCTGCAGCATCATCGTCTTGCCGGTGAACGGCGCCGCCACGATCAGGCCGCGCTGGCCCTTGCCCACCGGCGCGATCAGATCGATGATTCGCGTGGTGTAATCCTCGGGATCATACTCAAGCTTAATCCGTTCGGTGGGGTAGAGCGGCGTGAGGTTGTCGAACAGAATCTTGTCCCGCGCCTTCTCGGGGTCCTCGTAATTGATCGACTCGACCTTGAGCAGGGCAAAGTAGCGCTCACCCTCCTTTGGCGGACGAATCAAGCCGGAAACGATGTCCCCGGTGCGAAGGTTGAATTTTCGTATCTGGCTGGGCGAGATATAGATGTCGTCCGGACCCGGAAGGTAGTTGTAGTCGGGAGCGCGCAGAAAGCCGAAGCCGTCGGGCAGGATTTCGAGCACGCCCTCACCTAAGATGGCCCCCTTCTTCGCGGCCTGCGCTTGCAGGATCGCGAAGATCATCTCCTGGCGGCGCATGTTGATCGCGCCGTCGATATTCAGATCGCGGGCGATTTGCGCCAGGTCAGTTATCTTGCCCCGCTTAAGTGCGGTTAGGTTGAGCACCCCTACGTCGATCACGCCTTCAGGGCCGCTGCCGTTGCCGGCCTCAGCCTTGCCAGGCGCTTCGTGCGACGCGGACGACTGAGCTTCTCGCCCGGTCGCGCTGCTTTCGCTCTCTAGCTCGACGCTTTCTTCTCGTTCTCTGGCTGCAGTTTTTGTTCTAGCCATCGCTTTGACTCACAGTAAATTGCTTACTATGCCACCTCCGCACTGGTCGTGCCTTTCGATAAAGGAGTTCAGGGCTCAACGGCAGGCCTCAAATCGCGAAACCTGCTGCTC
>JAJYYI010000109.1 GCA_021801125.1 Deltaproteobacteria bacterium
TCGGTATCGCCCATCGCCACGTCGGTGATCGTCTCGCCCGGCTGCAGCTGGATGTCGGTGGTGCGAAGCGGCGCGCAATCGACGATCGGCTCCGACCTTCCGCCGTAGGGATAGAGCACTTGTTGCGGCGTCCTGTAGACCGGCCATTTACCGTCGTCCCGATGGTCCTTGATCGCCTGCTGGACTTCGGGCGGCTGCTCAGCGAGAAGCTGCGCGCCGGTTGGAGGCGGCGGTGTTGCCGCCGGCTTCGGCGCGGTCTCGGTTACCATCCTGAGCGGCGGCGGAGCGGGCGGCTGCTGCGCCGCGCACGCCGCAAGTGAAATCGTCAATGCAACAGCGAATGCCGATTTGATTCCGTTCATCGCACTCCTCCCCTTCAGCCCTGCTGCTCCGTCCAGCTGATCTGCGTCACGTAAAAGCCGAGCGGATTGCTCACAATCGTCTCGTCGGAACCGGGCGGGACGATCTCGGTCTGCAGAACCGCTTCCCAGTGAGTCGGCTGCCCAAGCATTGCGCCGTTCAGATCGCGCCTGGTTTCGGTCCAGCGCACCTGGTAGCTGCGCGCCGAGAGCTTCAGGATGGAATCGATCTGGACGGTGACCGTTTCCTTCTGCGCGCGCTTGAACGGGTTATGCGCGAAACCGTCGGCGTGGTAATACTCGTCGAGGAATTTGTCCGCGGCGCCCCGCGCGTGCGCGAGCAGGGAGTTGAGCATCTGCTGCTCGACCTGGGTGTCGCTGCTGACCGCGCGCGCGTTGCGGATGAAGGCGGCAACTTCGTAGCGCTCAATCCGGTCGGTGACGTCCGGGATCGAGGAAGGAGTAAGAGGCTGAGGGACGGTAAGCGCGTAGCCGAGTTTGTCGACCTCGACCACGTAGGGGATGTAGCGGCTGCGCGTGGCGAGCCAGACGATGCCGACTGCGAGTATCAGCGCGACGGCGAGCAGCCCGCCCGCGGCTATCTGCCAGTTGCGTTTGCCGAGGACCAGATCGGCGTAGCGCTCATCCCACGCTCGGCGCGCTTCGATGTATGGATTTGCTGCCATCGTGTCTCACCGCCGTGTGCCAAAGTGAAAGCCGCCCGCCCGCCGGTCACGCGGCCTATTGCGATTGCCCAGATCGGGCCAAAGTCGGTTGACGACAACCGCTGCGCGCCTATGCAAATCCGCACTGGGACACAGGATCGAAAATGCTGCGCTCGAAATTCTTGAATTTTGGCGGAGAAAAATCGCGCACGGAACCGGGACGTAAATCCTGCGGTCCGCGAAAACAATCTTCGAGCTGACTTTGGCTCTGACTTTGGCTGATGTACCTGACGCTACCGGTCTGAAGGGGTCTGACGACCGGTGATCACGAACCAGAAATGGTTTGATGGTGTTCGAAAAGTTCCGATCGGTCGCCATCGTCTCGCGTGCTTCGCGAGATTCCTAATCCTGGGGTCGTGGGTTCGAATCCCGCAGGGGGCGCCCAAAAATCCAATAAAATTAGGAGGTTGTATAAGCCAAGCGCAACCGGCTGGAATTTACGTCACAAATTTGTCACGCTTCTGCCTATGGCTAGCATCCGAAAACGAATCTCTGCGCGGACCGGCGGGGTCTCGTGGCAAGTGCAGGTGCGGCGCCGTGGCGTCACGCTTTCCTCGACGTTTGCAACGCGGCGGGAAGCCGAACAGTGGGCGTACCAAACCGAGGCCAAATTCACGCTCGCGCCTCGGGCGACGCTGACGTTAGCCGAAGCGCTCACGCGCTATCTCGCGGAGGTTACCCCTCAGAAGCGCAGCCGTGAGAACGACGTGTTCATTGCCCGGACGATACAGCGTGATGCGCTCGCCACTACGAAACTGTCCGATATTACGTCAGCCCACATCGCTTGGTTTCAACAGCGGCTGGAAAGGCGGGGATTAAGTGGTACGCGCATATTAAAGTATCTGGCTCTATTGTCCCACCTGTTTACTGTTGCCCGGCGGGACTGGGGTTATGCAGCCCTAGCGAACCCCGTGTCATCAGCCCGCAAACCGAGGCCAAATCCACCACGTGAAAGGCGACTGAAGCCAGAAGAGGAAGAAGCGCTTTTGAGCGCGGCAGAAGCCGCGCTCCGCGCGTTCATCATCCTCGCGCTAGAGACAGCGGCCAGACGCACGGAGCTGTGCGAACTACGCTGGGAAGATGTTGATTTTGCTTCCAGGACAGCGACATTTCCGGTGACTAAATCAGGCCGCGCGAGAACGATTCCTCTGTCATCTCGGGCCATCGAGACGCTTAAAAACCTGCCGCACGAGGAGGAACATATTTTCCCTTGGCGTGACCCGCATTCTCTCACAACGGCGTTTAGGCGCCTATGCAAGAGGGCACGAATTGATGGCCTTCGCGTACATGATTTACGGCACGAAGCGACGAGTCGGTTATTTGAGAGGGGACTTGGGATTCAAGAGGTCGCAACGGTGACTGGCCACCGCACCTGGCAAATGCTCGCGCGGTATACGCATCCGGACGCTCGACGTATTGCTGAAAAACTAGATTAACCCGTCGGATAGCAGCGAAGTTACCCTAACGATACTTTCCACGCTCAAGTCTGACCGGGGCTGAACCGAACTAAAGGGTTCTATTGAATCTCGCATAAAATAGTGACAAAGGTTGCGATGTTTGCTAATGTATAAGGCATGGGCAATCCAGCGGGTGTGCGGAGGGATTTCGCTGCGTTGGAAGAGCGGC
>JAJYYI010000074.1 GCA_021801125.1 Deltaproteobacteria bacterium
TGATCGATCTCCGGATGCCAACTCTCACCGCGGTAATCGTCCCGCGTTCGCCCGGGCGAGCCGGCGCGCAGCATCCGCAAGGTGAAGTGTTTCCCGATGGTCCAGCCGCGGCTCACCGCAAACGTCTTGCGAGCAACCGCGACATGCTGTCTGTAGACATCGAGCGCGATCCGATAATCGCGATCAAGCGCACGATACGTTGGGTCGCGTCTGCTGTAGATGCCTGGAGGCAGCGCTCTCCGGGCGCGCTCCCGGCGCACTGCCGCGTCATGTACCGCGGTGCTCGATGCGCACGCCATCGCGATGGCACTGCGGAGATCGTCGGCAGGCTGGTGCGGCGCAGCGGAAGGTTGTAAAATGTCCACGTGTTGATCCTCGAGCGGCGCGATTTCCTTGGCGGGTGCGCGCCGTTCTTTTTTGATGGGAAGTCAGGCAGCGCTCGAGCTCTCGGGAACTCGGCATAGCCGAGCAAGTTCGCTGCCCGGTACGTAGGTGCGGCCGCTTTTGCGTCCTCGACCGGATCGTGGCTCGACGGCCGCGCCTTCGCGGATTACGCGAATCTTTCCCGCGGCGATGTCTGCCCAAACCTTTGCGGGCGAAATGCGGAGATAGCAGGCCGCTTCGGAAATTTCGTAACGCTGTAGGGTGTCGATGGGCGCGAGGCGCATCGCCATCTGCCGGCGGCGCTCGCGGGGCGGGGGGATTTCTTCATGCATTGACGACGGCTCCGAATATTGGGCCGCCTTCTCGACGGCCGAACACGCATTGCGTGGCCCGTCGCCTAATTTATGCCTGATCGCAGGTTAGTCCAGCAACATCGACTCCAGCATTTCCCGCGCGAATTACTGGAGTGCGAGCAAATACTCGACAAATGCGGCGCGGCGAGCGCGCGGCGGGAGGCCGCGATGAGTCGCTCTGAAGCGTCTGAGTTCAAACCTCGCCCAGAAGCGCCATCCGCCAGGGGTTTGGTTCGCAGGCGTGCGCGCGATGTTTTCCCGCGCGGCGGCGAAAAGGGTTGCCCGCCCAATCTGCCATTTCGCGGCGACTTCTGTCGCGACGATCTCGACTTTTGCCTCCCGGCGCCGACAATGGAACTCGAGCAGCGCGAGCCACACGCGGCGCGTGTCGGCCTTCCGGCCTCGACGTTCCGGCTCCCGTGCCGCGTCTATCATTTTCTGCAGTGCGCGAGGGTTGGTCGCCAAAGTACGCAAATACGTGGCAATTTCCCGCCGCTCGGCCGGCCGGATCGGCAACATGTAATCGTCGAGCGCGCAAAAGTTCGCCCCCGGCGGAACGCCATCTAGCGAGTCTGCCCACCGGCGCAGGTACACCGCCTGCAGACGACCGTCCCAGTCCTGCCCAGGTGTACTGGTCTTGGTCGGCTTGCCGGCGCGTTTGGCCTTTCTCATGCCGTTTCCCGCACGCTGGCGAGCTTCTCGCGCATCGCCGACGCAATGAAGCGGTGATACGCCTTCTCGATCATCCGCAACCCCGTCCCGGTCTGAGCCGCAACGGTGAGCGGGTCGATGCCGTGGACTTGCAAGAGTTCGCTGATCCTCGCGTGGCGGAAAGAGTAGGCGCTGGCGGTCGGCGGGATTCTGTCCTTCCCGCGTGCTTTTTCGTTCACGGCGGCAGTCGCTGCGCGGAATGCCTTGGCCCAGGGGCTGCGCTCCCACGACCGTGAGCCGTCCCGCGTGAAGATCAGCGCCTTCGGGAGCTTGCCGGCGGTCTGCTCATCGAAGAACCGGATGCCCTCGGCGCTGAGTACGACGTGACGCACGCGCAGCTTCGGCGGCCGCCCTTTGCGGTGCGCGAGCCGCAACGTTTCGCCGTCGTAGTCGCCTACGGTGGCGCTGGCGAGTTCCTTGGGCCGGGCGCCGGTCAACTCCAGCCCGCGAAAGAACGAGCCTGCCTGCGGCTCTGCGGCGGCTATGAGTGCCGAGCGCTGAGCAGGGGATAAGAAGATCGCTGTCTCGCCTTCGTCCTCATCGTCGGCGAGGGGCTTGAGTCGCCACGTTGCAGGGTTGCCGACGTGGCCGAGTTCGACCGCGCGATTGAGTCCCGCAACTACGGCGCGCACCAGCCGGTTGAGCGAGCGAGGCTTGCGTCCGCTGCGCAGGCGGTCGCGCCAGTCGAGAAAGTCCTCCTTGCTCGTGCTCTCCAGCACCGCAGAGGCGAGGGGGTCCGAGTCGATGCAGGTCCGGTATTGCCCGCGTGCGACCCGCGCCGCATCTGCGCGCCCGTGGCGTTCGAGGTCGGCGATGTACGCATCGAGTGCGTCCTTGACGGTGCCGCGCACTGCGCGCCGCACTGCGGATGCGCCCAGCGATGCGCACCATTCCTCGGCCGCGCGCTTCGCGTGGTCGTAGTCGTCGGCGCTGATCTTGTCGAGCGCGTGGTACTGCTGCCGGCCATCGCGGCCACGGTATCGAGCAACCCACGTGTCTGCGCCGCGCCGGAAGCCTAGATAACAGCCCTCGGCAAGGCGCTGCCAGTAGGGCTCGCGTCGCGCCGCGAGGCGTTCGCGCTCGCGTTTTCGTGACAGATCGGGCAAGGCTGCAATACCTCCGTACGGAACGGTACGGAAATTGTAGCCTAGATAATCCTAGACAGCCAGCGATAAAGGTACTATATTTACC
>JAJYYI010000010.1 GCA_021801125.1 Deltaproteobacteria bacterium
CTGCTCGGTGTGCTAGCGCCGCTCTGGCTCTGGCTTGCGGTGATCGGGCTGGTTTCGTTTCTGCTGCAAGCGACCGTGTTCGGCCGCGCGACCTATGCGATCGGCACCAATCTCCGCGCGAGCACGCTTGCCGGGCTTCGCGTCCGCGCAACCATCATCGGGCTCTACGGGCTTTCCGGGCTCACCGCCGCACTCGCCGGGATCATGCTGGTTGGTTTCGGCGGCCAGGCCTCGCTCGGCATGGGCGAACCCTATCTTTTTCAGTCGATCGCGGCGGTGGTGATCGGCGGCGCCTCGATCCTCGGCGGGCGCGGGCATTATCTCGGCGCCGTCGCCGGCGCGATCTGTCTCGTCACCCTGGTCAGCGTTCTGCTCGCGATGAACATGGCCGAATATGGCCGGAGCATCATCTACGGCGTCATCATCCTCGTCCTCCTGCTCCTCTACGGCCGCGAGACGCGCGAGAGCTGACGGCATCGACAGATTTTGATCGCAGTAGCGATGGCCGGCATTGTCACGTTGACCCCGGACTGGCGGGCCGCGACAGATAGTGATGAGCACTATATTTATGCTATAGCCCTATGACTGGGCGATCCGACGAACGTGGCGCATCGCGGCCACTACTCAGCTCTTTCGGCACGGGCCAGTTTCGTTAGATAAGCACCGAGGAAGACGAAAGTGGATCAGGGAAATGACCAGGGCGAAACAGTGGATGCAAACGACCCGCGCGGCCTGCCCCAAGCTGCCGGACGACGCGGAAAAGCAAATGATCGTCGCGGCCTGCGAGGCCTTCATCGTCGACATATTAAAGCCGCGTTTCATGCCGCAGATCAGGCCGACCCAATGGAACTACGTGATTGATATCCACGGCGCGTGGGCGGCGGGACGGTACCGCTTCATGCAGCGGTACCGGTCGGGCATGGAACATAATCGTGGCGAGGAGTTCGACGCGCCCTTCGCCCGGATCGACCGAATGGGGAGGGATCGCTTCGATATCTACTGGATGCGTCACACCGGCAAATGGTGGCGGCTCTATACCGGTGTGACGCTTGTCGAGGCGCTTCGAATCCTTGAAACGGATGGTGTCCTACATCCCGTTTGACTCCCCACCAAGGCGACCGTGACCATGAGCGAATACCAGTACTACGAATTCCAGGCCATCGACCGCCCTCTCGGGGGAGCGGATCAGGAAGCCCTGCGGGCCTTGTCCACTCGTGCGCGGATCACGGCCACCAGTTTTACGAACTCGTATGAATGGGGCGACTTCAAGGGCGATCCGGCCAAGCTGATGGAGAACTGGTTCGACCTGCATCTCTACCTTGCCAATTGGGGTTCGCGTCGGCTGATGATCCGTTGGCCGGTGCATCTGGTCGATCGCAACCTGCTCGACGCCTTCCTCGGCGAGGTCGATGGCGCCGAGTTGCGGCGCGCCGGGCAGAACCTGATCCTGGACACCGCCTTTGACGAGGTGGAAGTGCAGGATTGGGACGATGGCTCGAGCTGGCTGGCGGCACTCGCGCCGCTGCGCGCCGACGTGCTCGGGGGGGACCTACGTTTATTCTATCTCCTCTGGCTGAGTGCGGTCGAGGCGGACGTGTTCGAACCTGACGAGCTGGAGCCCTTGCCGGGCATTGGGCCGATGACCGGAGCGTTAGAAGCCTTCGTAGAATTCTTCAATATCGATCGCGACCTCGTTGCGACAGCCGCAGAGCGCGGTGCCGGCCCGCTGGCGGACAAGCAGGCGTCATCGAAAGCAGTCAAGTCAGTCATCGCTGCGATGACCGGCCCCAAAAAGACCTCGTTTCTTACGCGGCTGTTTGACGGCGACGCGCATGTCGGCAATGAGTTGCGCGCTCTCGTCCGCCAGCGCCTGACACCGCCAACGGAAACTCGAGCCGTCCCCGTGCGCACCGTCGGCGACTTGCGTGCGCGTGCCAAAGCGATCCGGCAGGCCCGCGAGCGCGCGCTGGCTGAAAAGGCTGCTGCCGAGCGGAAACGGCGCGAGGAGGAGACGGAACGGTCCCACCGCGCCCAGCTCGACGCCATTGCCCGGCGGGGCGAGACCGTCTGGCGGGAGATCGAGACCGAGATCGAGCGCCGCAACGCGACTGGCTATGACAGGGCCACCAGCCTGCTCCTCGACCTGATGGCGATCTCCAAGGAAAAAGGCGCGCCCGAGGACTTTTTGGGCCGCCTGCAGGAGATTCGAAACCGTCATGCGCGGAAGGAGCGGCTAATCGAACGGCTGGCGAAATTGGGATAGCGTAGCGCTCTCTGGCGTAGGATGGCGGAGAGGGTGACTGCCGAACCTCTTTCCGGCACTGTTTGACAGTGTTTTACAACCCATAGAATCCCGCTGAAACTCTAACAAGAGCGTCCGCACTCATTCCGTTGTGTGCCGTCACGTCCGGCGCTAGAGTGTATCATCCAATAGCTCGGACGGTGAGATGGCGGCGGGGAAACTCAACACACTGACGATCAGGCGGATGACGAAGCCGGGGAATTACCCGGACGGCGGAAACCTCTACCTGCGGATCACGGCGAGCGGCGGCAAGTCATGGGCGTTCAGATACAAGAGGCGCATCGCCGGCGAGGATAAGAGCACATGTGTCAACGGCGGATCAAAAGT
>JAJYYI010000110.1 GCA_021801125.1 Deltaproteobacteria bacterium
GAGGGACTGGGCCTTCTGTTTCGTGATCACTCCCTGAGCCGCGAGACGGACATAGGTTTCAGTCGAGGTGACGGCGCTCGCGACCAGTGCTCTGGCCTGGGCTTCCTTGGAGTGTAACTCCATCTGGTATGAGTCGAACAGGTTCAACGCGACCGCCGCGACAGTGATTGCGACGCCAAAAGCACCGAGCATGGCGAACTGATAGCGGATCGAGAGCTTCTTGAGCACGAACAATCTCCCAACGACGACGAGCGCCTCATTTGCCTGCAAAAGATTAAGAAAGAATATCCGGATCGATACGAGGCGCGTGTCGGTTCCCGTGCCGGAACCAGACGCTGTCAGCGGGGCCGAGTCGCCCGTGCCGGCCGTCCTGTCATCGGCTCAGCGCGGGGCGGTGAAGTGCTTTTATGGCAGGATATATAACTTATTCTCAATTTATGAACACCTTCCGCACCTGTTAGAAAAATATCTTCTCGGGCGGCGTTCAAGTGCGAATATTTTCAGAATCAACGCGATAAATATTGGCTGGTGTGCGATGTGGATTTCCCTTGGTTCAAATTTTGTTGTTATTGTTTCTTTCCCAATGTATCATGACGTTCGTGGAATTCGACATCATCGAGAGGTTGATTGATCGCACCACATACACGGCACCGGTCAGACAATTCGGTTCGTTGATGCAACTTTGGTCAAAGATGAACAAGAGGGAGAGACGCCGGGATTGTGGTTTCCACGTGTTGGCGTGGTATCATGAATTAGCAAGGACGCTGCGGCATATCGGAGCGCGAGAGATTGACCATGCGCGCCGGAGCTTGCCTCCTGTCACCCGCGAAAGCAGGGGAAGCCCGCTTGCCGTCTGACGATACGGAAACGCGGCGCCTGGCCGCCCTTGGCCGTTACGATATCGTCGGCACACCGGCGGAGGAGAGCTTCGATCGCTTTGCCCGCCTTGCGGCGCATGGGCTCGACATGCCGATCGCCACGGTATCCTTCGCGGATGCCTCCCGTCACTGGCTCAAGGCGAAGGTCGGCACCGATCTTGAGTGCATGCCCCGCGGCACCGTATTTTGCGAGCACACGATCGGCACCGACAGTCCTCTTGTAGTGCCGGATGCCCGCGAGGACGAACGCTTCCGTGACAATCCGCTCGTCGCCGATTTTCCCCATATCCGGTTTTACGCGGGTGCGCCGATCATCACGCCGGACGGCTATCGTATCGGCAGCATGTGCGTGCTCTCGCCTGAGCCGCGTGCGGAATTCGATGCGTCCAGCCGGAAGTTCCTCACAGAACTCGCCCAGTCGGTGATGACCGAACTCGAACTGCGGCGGCTGAACCGGGAGCAGGCGAAGGTATCGGCCGATCTTGCGTTCTGGAACCGCCTTTCCGAGGCGATTGCCGATGCGGCGAATTTCGACGCCGCTCTCGATCATGCCCTGGCCTGTTGCGCCGAACGCGCCGGTGCGGCGATCTGCTTTCTCGTCGCGTTTCATCCGGCATACCGGATGCTGGAATACGTCAAGTCGCATATCGCTCAAGACAGTGATCTGGCCGACTTTGACATGACCCCTTGGTTTGCCGGCCACCCGGTCGACACCATCAGTTTCGGCGCGGCCCTCGTCGAGGGGCGGATGTATGACAGCGGACCGATGATGGACGCCGATCCTGGGCCGGCGTACCCGCGCCTGCGCGAACTGGTCCGCGCCGGCATCCGCCGGCAGGTCGTCCATCCGTTCGATCTTGCCGACCGCCGTTTCGGTCTGGTGCTCGATTTCAGGAGCCCGGCGATCGCGGAGGAAACGCACGGCCTGATTCTGGAATTCGTCGCCCGCCTGACCCCACTTCTGCTCGGGCGGCTGCGGGAGGACGCGCTCGAGCGTGCCAACCGGGCCCTGCGGACGATCCACGAAGCGACCGAAGCCTTTGCGCACGCCACCACCGCGCAGGCGGTGTTCGACGCGGCCTGCCGGCTTGCGGTCGAGACCGGAGGTTACAATACGTGCTGGGTCGGTCTGGCGCAGCACGATCCCGAGAAATCGGTCAGCCTCGCGGCGAGCGCCGGGCGTGGAACCGGGTATGTCGCGCAACTTCGCCTGTCCTGGGCGGATGTGCCCAACGGCCGGGGGCCCGCCGGCACCGCAATCCGCGAACGCCGGATCTCCCGTTGGCGCGACATTGCGGTCGATCCCCGTTTCGAGCCCTGGCGGCACAAGGCGCTCGCCTCCGGGTTCCGGTCCTGCATTTCGCTGCCGTTCGGCGGGGCCGGGATTCCGGCAGCTGGCGCGCTGACTCTCTATTCCTCGGACCCGATGGCCTTTGGAGAGGAGGAGCGCGATCTCCTCGTGGAACTGACCGCGAACATGACCAAGGCTTTGCAGGCGTTCACCACGCGGCAGGAACGCGACGACGCACTGATGGCCCATTCGATGAGCGAGCGGCGGATCGACCGGCTGCTCGCCGCGACGGGCGTCGTCCTCTACGCTCTTGCCCTGCACGGCGACGAGGCCGTTCTGGTCGACATGAGCGAGAATATCGTTGACATGCTCGGCTACGTCCCGGGGAATATCCGAGGACTCGACTGGTGGCGAAAC
>JAJYYI010000063.1 GCA_021801125.1 Deltaproteobacteria bacterium
CCTCCGCCATCGCTTCCCCATCTCCGCCCAAGATTTCCGATCATTCCCGATAAGTCCATTTATGAGGCTGGTTCTAGGATTCTGATGCGTAGCAACGCGCGGAAATCCACGAACAGATCGGCCTGGTTGCAGGCGCGCGAGGTGCCAGGAATCAGCGCGCGGAGGCCACCCGATCACGACGATCTCTATGCCGGCTATCGGTGGAGAAGGACCAGACGATATCCATTGTTTTGCGCTACAGGTGATTGTCTCGAGGCGCCGTTTTCGGCGCGGATACCGACGCGGTGTCGCGGGTCGCTTGATTCAGAGGTCTTCATGATGCGTTCGCGTTGGCCGTTTAAGCGCGAAGAGCAGCGCTAAAGCTGCGAGGTTGAGGGAGGCGCTCAACAAGAAGGTCGGTTGGTAACTTTTAGTAATTTCATACAAATAGCCCGCGATGAACGGACCGAATGCCGCCGCCGAACCAGCAATCGCAAAAATGAACCCCACAATGGCGCCGATTGCGATACGTCCGAAAAAATCCCCGATGAGAGCCGGAAAGAGAGCGGTGCCACCGCCGTAAGAAAATCCAAACACCGCAGCGGCTGAATACAAGAGCGAAGCGCCGGTGCTGATTGTGAAGCCGAGAAACGCCAACATCTGGAGTAACAGGCATAGCCCAAGGGTGGGTACGCGGCCCAAGCGATCGGAAATCGGACCAATCGCGAGCCGCCCGGCGAACCCGGCGAAACCGCTCACGCTTATCGTCATCGCGGCGAGAAATTGAGAAAGGCCAAGGTCCATCGCGAAGGGGACGAGATGAACCATCGGGATGAAAACGACCAGCCACGTCAAAGTGAAGATGACATTGAGCAACCAAAATGTTCTGGTTCGTCGAGCTTCATCGAGGGTCCAGTTCTCGTGTGGCGAGTCCGGCGCGATCGTAGTGGGTGCCGAACTTTCCGGCGTCGCGTCGCCGTCAGGAAGTAATCCCAATTTTTCCGGGTCGCGGGCGATGAAGGTCGCGCACGAGATCACCCCGCCAATCGCCAATAGGCCCAGAACCAAATAGGTGGCGCGCCAGCCATGGGCGGCGATTAAAGTCGCCGCGAGCGGCGGAAATATAAACATGCCAAAACTCGCCCCGCTCGAGGTGATGCTGAGCGCCAGTCCGCGCTGGCGCGTGAACCATCGTACGACCGTGACATTGCATGGGACGTAGGCCGCGCTCATGCCCGCAGCGGCGATCAAACCGAGCGCAACGTAGACCTGCCACAGGGCGTAGACGTCGCTCATCAGCATCGCGCCTAGACCTAGAAGACCACCGCCAACAATCAGCACGACTCGTGGGCCCAGACGATCAGTCAGTCGCCCGGTGACAATTCCAAGGGCACTATAAACGAATACATACATCGAATACGGAAGCGACAGACTGCCGCGATCCCATCCCGTATCGGCGGAAATGAAAGGCATGAACAAACCGAAGGTGAACTGGATGCCGTAGCAGATGCACAAGATGATGAATGCGCATGCTACGATGACCCAGCCGAAGAAAAATTTCGGCTGGGCCGCAGTCGCCTCAGCGGCAGCCGAGTTTTCCCCACGTGCTGATCGTGAATTTAGGGGCATGTCCGTTTCGGCCCTCCGACGGGTGTTACCCATACGCCGGGTTCGAGTGTACCGCAACACTTGGGCGCTTCGCCCCGTTCTTGGGCCATGCGATGTCACCGAAATGGTCGCTTCGGATATCGCGGCGGCAGCGGAACGCGATTGCAGCGCCCGTGCGCCGAGACGCCCGATATTATCGAGCGAAATCAGATCGTGCGGTCCCTGAGCCGAGAGATTCTGGTCAGCGCCGACACCATTCTCGTCCGCGTTGCCATTGCGCTGCCCAAGCGTTAACCGGCCATAGAGGGTCCGCCGATGCCGCCGGTTGCAATCTTTGCCGGCGGCCTTGCCCAGGGAAAAACCCCTGCGTTGAGCGCGAAATCTATCATCCTTTGAGTTCGTCGCCGCCTTTCTAGCCGCGTCCGCGCTCTGTTAACGTATGGTAATCTTAGTCGAGGAAACCACGCATCTCAGCCTTGGCATCCGCAGCGGCGCGGAGTGATCGAAGGCGTTACGCGAAGCGCTGCGACATATTGCGTGACGCGATCGTGCGGCACAGGAACCGTGGCTTTGCTTCGAGAGCGTCGAAAAGCTCCCGTGCGTCCTTACGGAACAGCGGTTCGAAGAGTTGCCGGCGATCTCGGGCGAGCGGCGAGTCGCGATTCACGAGTTGGCTGAATTGTTCGACCGTGACCACTGGAACGTAAGCGCCGACGTCACACTGCTCGAGCGGTTGGGTCCGGCAAGACTTCTCGTAAGACTGAAAGCCGGCGCCGGCAAGAGCAGGACGCAAACCCCGAGCGTGCTGGCTGACGAGATTCACGTCACGATCGATTTGCGCCAGTCGGGCAAGGCTCGCGCGACGTGATTCTGATTTTGTGGAGGAGCATGCCGTCAAGCCGGTCGGCGTCAGGTTGGAAAACCCGGGCGCCAAGCGCACCTGCCGCTCTCATTCGTCCGATCCCGACGTGCCGCTCTTGAGCGTCTGCGCGAGAAGGTGAGCCGCTTGCGTTCCTCAAAGGGGCGGTTGCGAGGGAAAGCAGAAGAGGCTCCAATGAGGCGCAAGCACTTGAAGGTCTGGTACGGCGCAGAAGACAATCAGCCAAGCGTGATGTTCGAGCGCAGGGACGGTTATTTCCGCGAGATCGCCGCCGGTCAAGCAAGACAGACGATTGACGCGGAGCAAGGCATGTTCGGCTTCTTGGTGTCGCAAGGAGAATGATCCGATGACGGAACGTACAATAAGTCCGGAATGGCTCAAGGAAGAACAGCGACGCGATTGGGACGCTGCCGCGCTCGGCTGGAAAAAATGGTGGCCGTTGTTCGAGCAATGCGCCAGCCATGTCAGCGAGAGGCTGGTTGAACTAGCCGGGGTGCGGCCGGGCTCGCGCGTTCTCGATATTGCTACCGGAAACGGTGAGCCTGCATTGACGGCGGCGCGGCGAGCCGCTCCGGGTGGGTTCGTGCTGGCAACCGATCAATCGGGTGAAATGCTCGCTATTGCGCGCGAGCGAGCGGCGGCGGCTGACGTCACCAACGTGGAGTTTCGCCAGATAGATGGGGAAAACCTAGCTATTCCCGAACGCGATTTCGACGCGATCGTGTGCCGTTGGGGTCTGATGTTCATGCCCGATTTCGCCAAGGCGGTGCGTGAAATACATGCCCGGCTCAAACCCGGCGGCAAATTTGCCACTGCCGTGTGGGGGGCGGCCGACCGCGTGCCGATAGTGGCGATCGCCGCGGAAGCAGTACGAAAAATCGCCGCGTTGCCGCCGCTCCCGCCCGACGCCCTCGGACCGCTGAGGTTAGCCGACGAATCCGTGTTACGCGGCGTGCTGGCCGCGTCCGGCTTTCGCGGTATCGCCGTTGAACGAAGAGTCGTCGAGTTCGTTTTTGACTCGCCTGAAAGCTTTACGCAGATGCGCGTGGACGTTGTAGCTCCGTTCCGCGCTCTACTCGAGCGGGAAAGCGCTGACCGCCGCGCCCAAATGATAGCGGCGGTCATCGAGGGGGCTCGCGCTTTTGCCGCGGCTGACGGCAAGGTGCGCACGTGCAACGAAACCATCTGCTTTTGCGCGACGCGCTAAGCGGGGGCGTCCGCATTGCAAAGCTGGCGTTGAGACAACGAAACAGGAAGCGCAGGTAAGGTTGCAGGCGGCGTCTAGTTGGCCGGCGCGCGGCGTGAAGTAAAGAACGCCCGCGCGCAAGCCTCACGCCCCAGGGGCACGACGGAGCATTAATCAACGTAGCGGCGTTGAGACCGGCGTCCTAACGGGCGTCTCGTACTCGCGCGCAAAGCGGGGCCTCGAATGTTTTGGAAGAAAGTGATCACGTGCGCCCTGGGCGTGTTAACCGCGGCGTTGCTGTTCGAAGTCGCCGTGCGTTTTACTCCTTTTGCGAAAAAGCACACGATCACCTTCGAGTCGCAGCGCGGATGGGACCTGCTGCCGGGCGCCGAGGAGTTGTTCACGCAAGAAGGGCGAGGCCACGTCAAGATCAACCGCGACGGTTTGCGTGACATCGACCATGTCAAGCAAAAGCCGCCGAACACCTTTCGTATCGCGGTGCTCGGCGACTCTTTCGCCGAGGCCGACCAGATCGATATGCACGACGCGTTTTGGTGGGTGATGCAAAAGCGGCTGCGCGCGTGTTCCGCCCTCGCAACGAAGCAGGTCGAGGCGATCAACTTCGGCGTGCGCGGTTACGGCACGGCTCAGGAGCTGTTTTCTCTGCGTTACCACGGATGGCAATATTCGCCGGACTTCGCGGTGCTGGCGGTTTACGTTGGCAACGACATCAAAAACAACTCGCCGCGGTTGGAGCCCAACAAGTGCCGGCCTTTCTTCGTGGAGCGCGGTGGCCAGTTCATGCTCGGCGGACCGTTCGCGGATTCCGCGTGGTTTCACTTCCGCTGCATGGTGCGATACGCCTCGCGTTATTCGCAGGTCTTCAACGTCATGGGCGACGCGGCGATGCGCGTGCGCAACGAACTGCGCGAGCGCATGCAAGCGCACCCCGCGCCGGCGCCTCATAACGGCAAGAACCGCGGGGAGTGGTGGGCGCTTAACCCGGTTTACGTCGAACCGCGCGACCCGGTATGGGACCTCGCCTGGCGCGTCACTGAAGCCGAGATCACGATGGTCGCGCGGGAGGCGCAGAGTCACCACGCGGGATTTTTGGCGGTCACGCTCTCAGACGCCTTTCAAGTTTACCCTGACCAGGCGGTTCGCGCCGCCTACGCGAAGCGGCTCGGCGTTACGGACTTGCTTTATCCGGAACGGAGAATCAGCGCGCTCGGTAAGCGCGAGGGCTTTGCCGTGTTGACTCTTGCTCCCATGCTGCAGCACTACGCCGACGAGAATCACGCCTACGTCCACGGTTTCAACGACGGCAGGATAGCGGGCTTCGAACATTGGAATACGTTGGGTCATAGGCTTGGCGGCGAGCTTATCGCGGGCAAAATCTGCGCGATGATTTCGCGCGACGGCGCTTCGGCGCAACCCGTGGCGGCGAGTTCGGCGCGTTGAAGTGCAAATAAACTCGACCGCGGTTCGAGGAGGTCCGGAGTGAAGCGTGAGCTGTTGCCTACGCCGCGCCGGAGAAGTCGTATTGTAGCATCGCGGGGAGTGAACGCTTGGCTATCCCTTCGTAAAAGTGCTAGCGGTACTTGGCGGCCGCGACGACGCCGGGTCTCGCGAGGTAATCCAGCGGCACAAGGGCCGGGTTCTTCGCAGCTTCGGCTATCGTGCCCAAAATTTCGCGCATAACTCCACTGAGCCCGTCGCAGGCATCCTCCAGGATTACGCGCAGGGCGCGGCGCAACCGCGTGATCGCTCGCGATGCCACGACGCTTCGCCCGCGTAGCCGCGTCGCGGATCGGATCAGCCGGAACGAAGCGGCTTTAATGAGCTACCTAGCCCCTGCAAAACGCTACAAGGCTCTGCTGGCCCTCGGCCGTGATGAGCACAAACGCGTCGACGGCCTTGGCGCCGCTTGGCTGATCGCCTCTGCGGTGTCGGGGTCGTTCTTGGCTTGTGCCGCCGCACCGTAGGGCTGCCTGAAGCGGGTGCGCTATCGAGCGTCGCGTGACTTCTTGAACGACAGCGCGAGATCGTCACTGCCGCAATATCGCCAGGCCAACTTGCTCGTCGTGGACGCCGGTCTCCGTGGCCGCCGCACAGCCTTCCTGCTCTTAGGTTGCCGTGCAGCCTTCGGCTTGACAGCGACGGTCCTTTTCGTTGCGGGGACTGTCGGCTCGTTGGCCGCTGCCGTGGCTGCCGAATATTCCCACCGCCACGGCGATATCCGCTGACCGGGCCTGCGAGGCCGGCTTCCCATTATTGAGGTTCTCCAGTTCGGCCAATTCGTCCGCATGCTTATTGGTCAATTCAACAAGCCCGAGCAGAAAACGCGCCGGCTGATGCGGCGTGATGGCTGGCAACGTGCCTTCTTCAAAGGCGCGACGCGCCACCTTGGGCGCGTCGTCGACCTCGGCCTTGTCGCTCTCCGCCGCCAGCGACAGAGCTTCTTCGTTGGCCGGATTGATTGTTTCGCCGGTCTTTCCTGAATTCGCCGTTACCTCCTTGCCGTTGACCTGCGGCCTGGTCGGCGAGTGTCTCAAAAAGCCCGGCACGGCTTTTACCTTTGCGCTTTGCGCCGCGCGCTCGACTGACGGGAGCGGCGCTACCATTTTTCAATCCTCAAAATCGGGGTACGTAAGAGAGACGAAGAGAGACGCGGCGACTGGTTCATGCGATTGAGCCAGCCGCCTAACCTATCGGCTAGAGCTTCACGTACACCGACTTGACCTGCGTGTAGAGCTCGATGGCGTACTTTCCGAGTACGCGGCCGATGCCCGACTGCTTGTAGCCGCCGAATGGCGAAATCGGATCGATGTTGTTGTAGCAATTGACCCAAACCGTTCCCGCCTTCAGCGCGCGCGCGACCTTGTGGGCGCGGCTGACGTCGTTGGTCCACACAGCCGCGGCGAGGCCGTAAGTGGTGTCATTGCCTTGCAGGATCGCGTCGTCTTCGTCTTTGAAAGGAATAATTGCTGCGACCGGGCCGAATATCTCTTCCTGCGCGATCCTCATGTTGTTCTTTACGCCGGTGAAGATTGCCGGGTCGACGAAGTAGCCCTTGCCGTTCGCGGCGTCGCCTCCTAGCACTGCGGTTGCGCCTTCCTTCTTTCCGAGATCGAGATAGGACTTGACGCGGTTAAACTGCTCCTTCGATACCAGCGGGCCCACGGTTGTTTTCGGATCCAACGGATCGCTCGCCTTTACCTTAGACGTGTAGCTCGTCAAAGCGTCCACGAACCTGTCTTGAAAGTCCTGCTGCACGAAAATGCGCGTTCCTGCGCAGCACACTTGCCCGGAGAGCATGCAGAAGCCAAACATCGCACTCGAAACCGCGGACTTGAGGTCGGCATCAGCAAAAATCACGTTGGGAGATTTTCCACCCAGCTCGAGCGAGATCCGTTTAAGGTTAGCGGCCGAAGCCTTTAGGATCAGCCTGCCGACCTCGGTCGAGCCAGTGAACGCGACTTTATCAATGTCGGGATGAATAGCGATCGCCGCGCCCGCAGTCTCGCCGAACCCGGTGATGATGTTGACCACCTCGTCCGGCACCCCAGCCTCGAGAATCAGTTCACCGAGTCTCAGCGCGGTCAGCGGCGTTTGCTCGGCGGGCTTGAGGATCGAGACGTTGCCGCAGGCTAGGACCGGTGCGATCTTCCAGGCGAACATTGCGATCGGTGCGTTCCACGGAATGATCTGACCGCACACTCCGATCGGCTCACGCAGCGTGTAGTTGAACAGCGACGGATCGGACGGATTGGTGTCGCCATAGATCTTGGTGGTCCAGCCGCCGTAATAACGGAAGACCTCCGCCGCGCCGGCCACCATCCCGCGCGCTAGCGAGATCGGCATTCCATTGTTGAGGGTCTCCAATGTCGCCAACTCGTCGGAGTGCGCCTCAATCAGATCCGCGATCTTGAATAAATACCGAGCGCGCTGATGCGGACTGATACTGGGCCACTTGCTCCGCTCGAAGGCCTTACGCGCAACTTTCACTGCCTCGTCGACGTCGGCCTTGTCGCCTTCGGGGACCAGCGCGAGTACTTCTTCGTTGGCGGGATTAATGGTTTCAAAGGTCTTTCCCGATTTTGCCGGTACCCATTTTCCTCCGATCAGCAAATGCTTGGGCTTTCTGAGAAAATCCAGCACTGGCGTCGAGGTGACTCCGCTTACCGCCTTTTCGATTGATGGAGCTGATGCCGCCATTGTTCTTCTCCTCCAAAGTTGTCGCAATTAGATTTCTCCGTTGTTCAAAGCTCGCCAGCGCGACGGAGCTGCTTCAAAGCTTCATGTAAACGGACTTGATCTGGGTGTAGAGATCGATCGATTGCGGCCCCAGCTGGCGGCTAAACCCGGATGGCTTGTAGCCGCCGAACGGCGCAATCGGATCGATCAGACCGTAGCAGTTGACCCACACGGATCCCGCTTTGAGCGCGTGGGCGACGCGGTGCGCCCGACGGATGTCGCGCGTCCACACGCCCGCCCCTAAGCCATAAGTCGTGACGTTGCCCAGCAGCACCGCGTCGTTTTCATCTTTGAACGGGATCAGCACCGCCACCGCTGCGTCGATATCAGCTTTGTCACTTTCCGCGACTCGCGCGAGGACCTCTTCGTTCGCCGGGTTAACGGCTTCGAAAGTTGCTCCGGATTTGGCGCTGACCCATTTGCCGCCGATGAGCAACTGCTTGGGTGGACCCTGCAAAAACTGCTGCGCCTTCGTCGACGCCTCTGCCGCCGCACCTCCCACTGATGGAACTGCTGCTGCCATTGGTTCGCTCTCTCGGTCCTCCGCCGCGCTAACAGTTAATTCGTGCGAGCTCCGTACCCATCTGCGTCGTGTCATAGCCGCAGAGCTGAGACACCTCGCGGGCAAAACGCCGCGACGTGAGCGCATCCAAAAGCCGGCTCACCGGCGTCGATGCGAGCTCGCTTTCGAGAATGGCCAGGTCATAACGCTCCTCGCGCAACGGGACAAAATCGAGCCCGTAGGCCTCTGCCGCAAGGCGAATCGTCACTCCGGTATCGGCCTCACCAGCACGGATCGCCGCGGCAACCTCGAGATGGCCGGCGACTTCCTGCTCATATCCGCGTATTTGCCGCGCCCGCAGACCCGCGCCGGCGAGCTCCTCGTCCATGACCTGCCGCGCGCCGGCGCCCGGCTCGCGATTGATGATCCGCACGTTGGGCCGGCCGAGATCGTAAACACTGCGGATGCTCTGCGGATTCCCCGCCGCAACCGCGAGGCCCACTTCCCAACGACCGAAATTGATCAGGCGGATGTGACTCCTGCCGACCGCCGCCCGCACCGGCGTCAGGTTGTAATCACCGCTTTGCGGGTCGCGCAGATGAACGCCCGCGACATGGACCGACTCCGCCGCTACCGCCGCCAGCGCGCGGCCGCTGGAACAGGGCAAGGCCACCGCGTTCACCTTCGATCCGATGCGCGCCAGCCACGCGATCACGATCGACACTGCCGGATCGCATCCGGCGATAAACAGCGTCGCCTCGATTTCATCGCCGCGCAGCCGCGTCGCCACCCGCGCGGTCAGCCGCGCCTGCCTCGCGCACAGCCCGCTTGACACCGGCAGCGTCAGATGTGCGCTCGGCAAAGCCAGCGCAACTATACGGCCGCGCACCCGCGCAAGCGCCACGCGCTTCGGCTGCACGCTGCCGCCGAGCGTGTTCTTCCAGCGCGCCTCAATCTCCTGAGCGCCGTCTTCTTCGGCTTCTCCAAAGAGCTCTTCCACGGTGAGCCCAACAACCCGGGCGAGCCTCACCGCAATGGCGACATTTGGCAGATAGGCGCCGCTTTCGATAGCCGCCAGCGCTTGTCTTGAAATGCCGACCTCCGCGGCCAATTCGGCTTGTGTCAGGCCGCGACTCGCGCGAATGGTCCGAATTTTATCGCTGAACTTCGAGTCTGCCATAATACACGGGTTTTGCTCGTATCGTAGCAAGAACAAACCTCCCGCGTAAAGCAAAATGCGCTTCGCGGCACTTGGCGCTGGGACCGCAAGCGCCGGTTATGCCAACATCCTTCAATGCGACGTACCCACGTGGTGGACCAGTGCGACCAGAAGAGTGGTAAGAGGTAGCCCGATGGCTATAAATGGCGAAAGCAACAATGCGAATTTGCTGTGCCGTAGCAGTCGGCGACGAAGCCCATGACCGAATTGCTCAACGGGGCCAGGACAACAACGCAGGTATTCGTCGCGCTCTCCGCAGAGCATCCTGCCAACCAGCGGGAAGGTGGCGGTGTTCGCGAGATGAAGAAGAAACACCGCCGCCGTGAAGATAGTGATTCGCGAGCCGCGCATCCGGTCGCGGAGGGACAGAATACCCGGCGTCCGCCCGCTCTTCACTTCTGCTTCCAAAGCCAAGGCAGGATCGATCTTTCCCTCATGCGTGCCTGCTGCCGCGATCGCGGCAGCAACGCTCATCGCGGCTGTAAAGTAGAGTAGCCCGGCAGTCGCAATCCAGTACGTTATCGATCCCGCAACGATCGAAGATGGCCACGGTGCTGGCGTGACTGTATGCTTCGCTGCGACGCACCCGCCGGGCGAAGGCGCGACGCCCGACGAGTCCGGCGCTAATTGCTGCGATTGCTGGTGACGTCATGATGGTCGCGACTGCGGTGATCCCAGTGCAAGAACCACTGCGGGGACAGCCCATGTTGCGATAAGAAGCGGGCAGCCAGCGTAAAGCCCCAGGGCCACGAGGATTACCAGAATTCGCTTGCGCGGGATCCAATTGACCAATTGACCCGTGGCAATTTGCGTAAGCACTGTGACGAAGCCGTGAATCGCGATCATCGATCGGATCCGGGCGAGATGTCAGTGGTGCACTGCCAGCCGGAAGGTAGCAAGGAAAGGCACGACAGTAGGTTGTGCGTCGGTCTTGAAAAAGTTCAGCCAGTCGAGCGAGCGAAGGCTTTGTTGTGAAGCGATCCGTTCGGGCTCGCGCTAGTTGAACTGTTCTGCGATCCCACTTAGCTTCGGCATGGGTGGACCTTTTCCGAGGCTGGATGGTCACGCCAGTGCTATCGCGAAATCTCTGAGGGGGCGCGAACTCGCCAGCTGGAGCTCAAGGTGCATGTCGGCATAACGGACAGCAAGGCGTCATCAAAGCTGACACCGCGTGGCCAACATGCTCCCGTTTGTTCGGAATCACCTTGAGGAGCTGGGCTCAATGGCTCCGCTCAATCTTAGGCACGGGTCGTGCTGTGGTCTCGTAAAGACAGCGCTTGAGGAGTAAGCAGATGAAGAGAGGCAGAGAAATAGTTTTTATCCTGGCGCTCTTGATGATTTTGGCGGTCGTGCCGAGGACCAAAGCTCAGAAGCCGCCGAGTGGGGCGACGGCGGGCCAAGCACCGGCTCCGCTTCCCTCGGCAATCAGCCCAACAGTTTCCCCGTATGCCCCCGCCCTCGCGAGCCCTTCGATCACAGGCACCGTCAAGCAGTACCTCCTGACACCCGTGGGTGATGTGGAAGGTCTGGAGCTGCAGGATGGGACAGATGTTCGCTTTCCGCCGCACTTGGGTACGGCGCTGGTCGCGATCGTGAAGCCGGGAGATCGGGTGATTGTGACCGGATTCATTAGCCCACCGACGTCATACGGCAGAGCGGTCAAGGCGCTCACGATCATCAACCCCGCCACCAACCGATCGATAGTCGACCAGCCTCCCACGACACCACCAGCCCCGCCGTGGTTGCGCGGCGCGGGTATGCGGCCGATGACGATCAGCGGAGCGCTCGATCACTACGTACTCAACGATCGGGGCGAGATCGACGGGCTCATCTTGACCAATGGCGACGAGGTGAAATTTCCGCCGCACATCGGGCTACCCGTGGCGATGGCGCTCGCTCAACAGCCGACCGCAACAATTCAGGCAAGCGGGTATGGCACTACAAACACCTTCGGTACCGTAGTCGACGCTATAACAGGATCGCTGACCGTCGGCAGTCAATCGATACCGCTAACCGGCGCCCCGGGTCCTCCTCCTCCGCCCTGATATACTAAGAAACCGCGGATTGCCGCCGTGACGGCGACCATCCGGCACTGCGGCAGTTTATAAGCGCGCATTTGAACGCCGAGTAGAGGAGGACGATCAGAGCGGCTTAGGTCGCGATGCTCGCTGAAGCCGCAGATTAGGGCGTTGGCAAATCTCCGTGCAGCGACGCAGCTGCTTATGGGCGCTTTCGTGGTCGCGTTGGCAACCAACTGAGCTGCAGAACGAAACACCGATGCCCAACGCCGGGTCGAACAAGCGACGGCACAACTGATGGTGCCTCATCCTTGCGTAGCCGGGGCTTTCAAGCCAGCGAAGCGTGTCAATGCCTGCCGCGAAGGCTGACAATCGCCTACGCGCGTCGAACACCGCTTAGGTCTTCACCGGCGTACCGCGGGTCGAGGCGTACCTGGGGCGATCATTGGCCAGGATTAGGCGCTGCGCGAGATCTTCGTGTTTATCGACAACGTAGCGCTGGCGGAGACCAGCGTCCTAGTCGTGCACGAGTAGTCGGGCAGGGGGGGAGCTGCTCGCTCAGGCGATCCATCGCCAGAGCCGGCGGGATACCGACACAATGATCCCTGTCAGCTGCGCGCCCTTCAGCGCTCAACCCCGGCTCCGCCTCAGGTCGCCCCCTATCGCCATCCAAATCTCTCCTTAACCGGAAATGACAGCGATCACGCAGGAAAGATTTAACCAAGCTAATTGCGGGGCACGCCACCAGGTCAACCGATTGACAAACCGAGCTTTTGAAAATCTTTTTCGCCCAGCTCAGAGACCTCTCGTCGTCCGTATGCGCGACCTTTCCGCGAGAAGGGGCACGTACGTTTCGACGGCGCCGAGTCGCGGCGTGAACCTCGTCTGGCTTTCCGAGCGGACTGGAGTCGCCGAGTCGACGCTTCGGCGGCACTACAGGAGGTTCTTGCACGCCGGCTCCGTCCACGAATTGGAGCTGTCGAAGAGCGACCCTGAAAGCTTCGAAACGGTGCAGTCTGCCCCTCCGTTGCCCGCGTAGGGGCCATGACGACACAAAATGTTTTGAGTTACAAGGGAGATTTGGTGGAGCAGAAGGGATTTGAACCCTCGACCCCTACGTTGCGAACGTAGTGCTCTCCCAACTGAGCTACTGCCCCGACCCCTGTACCACCGTACGTCAGGATGAGAGAAGCTCACGCAGGCGTGGCCGTAAACTATCAGCCAACTCGGGACGTTTCAAGGCGTACGCCACCTGGGCTAGAACGAAGCCGGCCCGGTCACCTAGATCGTAGCGCGGACAGGCAATCTCGTAACCGTAAAGCGCTCGCCGTTGCGCCAGACCCAGGAGCACGTCCGTGAGTTGGATCTCGCCGCCGACGCCCGGCTTCGCGTGCTGGAGGAGGTCAAAGATCTCGGGCGACAAGACGTAGCGCCCCATGATTGCGAGTTGGCTCGGCGCATGCTGTGGCGCGGGTTTCTCCACCATCCCGGTGATACGATAACGGTAGGCGCTGAGCTTGTTGGCCGCAACGATGCCGTATTTGGATACGTCGCTGAGCGCAACGTGGAGCAGCGCGATCGCTGGAGAATCGTTCTCCTCGGCTACGTCGAGAAGCTGCCTTAGCAGCGGCGGCTTGCAATCGAAGATATCGTCCGGAAGCATTACAACGAACGGTTCGTTGCCGACGGCGTTTTTGGCTTGCAAAACCGCATGCCCCAGACCTAAGGGCTGGTGTTGCTCGACCGCGTTAATCCGCGCCAGGTTGCGCACGGATTGTACCAAGTCTAGCAATTCGCGCTTCTCGCGCTCCTCCAGTGCTCGTTCGAGCTCGGGTGCGGGGGCAAAGTGATCAATCAACGAGGTTTTGCCAGGACTGATCACGAAGATGATCTCTTCAATTCCCGATTCGGCTGCTTCCTGCGCCACCAACTGGATGGCCGGAGTGTCAACTACCGGGAGCATCTCCTTCGGAACTACCTTGGTCACCGGGAGCATTCGGGTCCCTAGACCGGCGGCTAGAATAACCGCTTTACGAACTTTCATCCGCTCCACCCGCGTGATCGGCCGTGAATCTTGCGAGGCGGCCGTATCGGGATTTTAACGCACAGCTCGTTGGACGCGCCCTTGGCGGCGCCTGATGAGCGAGAGCTTTGATCGTAGTTGGCGTTTGCTGCTAAGTAAAGTAAAGGCTAATGCTCACAGCTTATCTGGACGCTTTCTCTGGTGCCTCTGGTGATATGTTGGTCGCTGCGGCGATCGACGCGGGGGCGGATTTCGGCGCGCTCAAACAAGCGCTCGCCTCTTTACCCATCACCGGCTACGACGTCCGCCTTGAGTCGAAAACGCTCAGCGGAATCGCCGCGCGTCGTTTTATCGTTGAGGTTTCAGCACCGCAGCCCGAACGAAGCCTCGCTGAGATTGACGCTTTAATAGCAAACAGCGGTCTTAGCACTGAGGTTAAACGCGATGCCGTTCGAGCCTTCGCCGTGCTGGCCGAGGCGGAAGCGAAAGTGCATCGCGTAAGCGTCGACCGGATTCATTTCCACGAGGTTGGCGCCGTCGACTCTATCGTCGACATCGTCGGGGCTATCTGGGCCTTTCGGGCGCTGGACGTTCGGCGCGTGCTGGTTTCGCCCCTGCCGATGGGGAACGGATTCGTTAGCGCGCGTCACGGTCCGCTGCCGATCCCGGCGCCTGCCGCGGTCGAACTGCTGGCGGGTTTCGCGCTGCGCATGGGCGACGGCGAGGGCGAGATGGTCACGCCGACGGCTGCGGCGCTGATCAAAACCGTCGGGAAATCCGCGTCGATGCTGTTCGGTTTCGAAATCGTGCGCGTTGGCTACGGCGCGGGCAGCCGGGAATATGCCGACCGGCCCAACGTGCTGCGACTGTTTCTCGGTCGCGAGGTCGATCAGATTGGTGCCGATCGGATGTTGGAGGTCGAGACGAATATCGATGACTTGAACCCTCAGATTTATGCCCATCTGTGCGAGCGCCTTTTCAGCGCCGGCGCTCGCGACGTGACGATTACGCCTACAATCATGAAGAAAGGCCGCCCGGGCGTGGTCGTATCGGTTCTGGTTGAGCCGACCATGCGAGAGGCGATCATACGTGAGCTGTTTGCCGAGACCGGTACGCTCGGCGTGCGCTGGCGTGCAGTTGAGCGTGCGCTTGCACCGCGTGAGAGCGGCACGGTCGCAACCCGCTTTGGGGAAATTACGGTCAAAGTGTCAAAGATAGCCGGCCACCCGCTGAGAATTACGCCCGAATACGAGGATTGCCGCGCTGCGGCGACCAAGCATCGCGTGCCGCTCCAGGTTGTTATGGAAGAGGCGCGGGCGGCGGCGCGGCGGCAATATGGTATAGAGCAGTGAGGCCTGGCTTTCTCCTGGTCAACGAGATTTTCTACAGCATCCAGGGCGAGTCCACCCATGCGGGTCGGCGCTGCGTATTCGTGCGCCTTACCGGGTGCAATTTGCGCTGCACTTATTGTGATACCGAATACAGCTTTTACGACGGCCGAACTATGGCTGTGGGTGAGATCGTCCGCGAAGTGTTAGCCCATCGTTGCGAACTGGCCGAGGTTACCGGTGGCGAGCCGCTTCTGCAGGCCAACGTCGACGAGCTTTTTACCGCTTTGCTAGGTGTTGGCCTTACCGTCATGGTCGAGACTTCAGGAGCGGTTGACGTGAGCCGGCTTGACCCGCGAGTGATAAAGATTATGGACCTTAAGTGCCCTGGCAGCGGCGAAGGCCATCGTAATCTATGGGGAAATTTGGAGTACCTCACGGCGCGCGACGAGGTTAAGTTCGTGGTGAGCGATCGTGCCGATTACGAATGGGCGCGGGACGTTATCCGCGAACACGGCCTGGAGGAACGGGTCAACGCGGTTCTCATGAGCTGCGCGTTCGGTCGCCTGGAGCCGCTCGAACTGGTGCGTTGGATCCTTGAGGATCGTCTGCCGGCGCGGCTCCAGCTTCAATTGCATAAGTATATCTGGGCGCCTGACGCACGCGGCGTTTGACGCCGCGCCTGAACGCTCAGGGCGAACACGCCGAGTCGGCGCGCTGCTACGTGACGTGTCCGATTATCCTTTGCGTTACGCCTTCGGCACGGGTGGTCGAGTATCGTGGTCGTTCTCGCCTTGGTTCAAGAGTCCTCGCGGGCCGCGTCCTACATTATTAAGACCGTAGCGGTCCAGCATGCGATACAACGTCGAGCGCGAAACACCGAGGAGCCCCGCGGCGCGGCGACGATTGCCGCCGGTCTTCTTAAGCGAGCGCAGTAGCGTCTCCTTCATCACTTCGCTTAGAGACAGCGCGCTGCTTCCCGCAAGAGGTTGCGGCTGGGCAATGGCCAACGGCTGCTCGTCCTGCTCCGCCCGTATGAGAGAAGAGGCTGGGGGATGGGCGAGGTGGGTAGGGAGGTGGGTGGTATCGATGCGGTCGTGTGCAGCGAAGAGGACAGCGTGTTCGATAGCGTGGGCGAGTTCGCGCA
>JAJYYI010000111.1:0-11029 GCA_021801125.1 Deltaproteobacteria bacterium
CAATCTCGCCCAGCGCTAAGCAGGTGAGCGGCGCGAGTTCCGAGGGCTTCAGGACGCACGTGTTGCCGGTTGCCAAACACGGCCCCAGGTTCCACGTCGCAAGCATCAGGGGCGAGTTCCACGGAATGATTATCGCGCCCACCCCTAGCGCAGCCCGCTCGGTCACGTTCACCATACGCAGGTCGTTGCCGAGGAACTTGGCATCGCCAAAACTAGCCTCTTGCGTCCAGGTTTCAGCGGCGGCGGCAAAAAAGCTAAGGTTCTTTGCCGCCCTGGCCACGTCGTGGTTGACGCACTCGGAGACCGGCTTGCCGACGTCGCGCGCTTCGAGCGTTCCCAGTTCTCGCGCGCGGCGCCGGATTCCGTTGGCCATTCGCGCCAGCACGCGCGCCCGTTGCGCGGCGTTCATCTTTGGCCAAGGCCCGTGATCGGCAGCCTCGCGCGCGGCCGCCACGGCCCTGGCGATATCCTGCGCGCCCGCCCTTGCAACATGGGCAAGCTCGTCGCCGTTGGCGGGTTCGATGTCCGCGAAGCGTTGACCCTGCGCACAATCCGTGTAGCGTCCCCCGATGAACAAGCCGGTATGCATGTTTTCCCCTGCCGATTGATGGGGCGAGCGCCCGGTCGAGCGGCTAGCCCCACACCGCTTGGATGCCGGCTATTATAGGGCGACAAGCGCTTGACACGCCACGAGTCCGCGCAGTTGTCACACGCCGAAATAAAATCGAAAAATCACGGCAAAGCAGCTTGCAAGGCTGCCTGCAACTGCCCGGCCCGCCCGGGAAACATACATCGTAGACCGAAACGGAGATTTCTGAGCCGGGAAGTATTAGGACTTGGTCGGAGAAGGCTTGAGCAAGCTGCCCCAGATTGCGTGAACAGTTGACCAGCGGGACTCCTCACGCATAAAAAAATCCTAAGCTACCGGTTCGAGACGGCGCAGGGCCCGAACACTGAAGGGGGACAACATGGCACGACAATTTACGCCGCAGATGGTGCGCGAGATGGCCCAAGAGTGCTGCAACTGGGGTAAATGGGGACCCGAGGACGAGCTGGGCACCGTCAACTACATTACGCCCAAGAAAATTCGCGAGGCCGCCGCTCTGGTCCGCCGAGGCAAGGTGATCTCGCTCGCAATTCCGTTTGACGGAGACGGCCCGCAGGGTAGAACCAACATTCCGTTCAACCAGCATCAGCGATTCAACCCGATTCACTTGCTGAGCCGCACCGGCGCCGATTCACACGTCGGCGCGCAGTCCCATCGCCGGCTTCACACCGCCGACGACGTCATAATAATGCCCACCCAGGCCGCAACCCAATGGGATTCCCTGGCGCACGTCTTTTTCGAAGGCAAGATGTATAACGGCTACGACGAGCAGTTGGTCAGCGGCTTCGGCGCCAAGAAAAACAGCATAACCAATTTGAAGGACAAGGTAATGACGCGCGGCGTGCTCCTGGACATCCCGCGCTACAAGGGAAAGAAGTGGCTCGAACCCGGAGAAGCTATCTATCCTGAAGACCTCGACGGCTGCGCCTCTCAGGAAAAAGTCGAAATCGGCACCGGCGACGCGGTGCTGGTGCGCACGGGGCAGATGACGCAGGTCAAGGAACGCGGAAGCTGGGGTGATTACGCGGGCGGAAGCGCTCCGGGGATGAGCGTGGCTACCACGCGCTGGCTCTTCCAGAAGCAGGTGGCTGCAATGGCAACCGACACGTGGAGCACGGAGGTGTTGCCAAGCGAGGGGCCGGAGATTTTTTTACCGATCCACATTATCTGCTTGGTCCACATGGGTTTGCTGCTCGGCGAGATTTTCGACCTGGACGGCTTGGCGAGCGACTGCGCGCAAGACGGATGCTACGAATTCATGTTCGTCGCGCCGCCGCTGCCAATAACCGGCGGCGTCGCCTCGCCGATAAATCCGCAGGCGATCAAGTAGGCGGCGCTTAGCTCGAGCTTCTTGAGCGGCGGGCGAGGCTTTAGCGAGCTATTCCGCCACTCTTCGTGAGGTCCTGCCGCGGCCGGACCGTCGCGCAGGGCGCGGTCGCCCACGCCTATTGCTTCAGGAAGGCGGTTATGCGGCGGCAGAATTCGTTGGGCTTCTCGTACATCACCATGTGCGCGGCCTCTTGGATGGCCTCGAAGCGACAATCGCGAATATGCCGTCTGAACTCCTCGGCGTAGGCCTGCGGGATCAAGCGGTCTGACTCGCCCCATAGCAGAAGAGTCGGCGCGGTAATCCGGTAGGCGCGTTTCTTAAGCCCACGGTCCGGGATCGGCCATAGCAGCTTGCTCGCCATCGCCAGCCGCTTGGAGCGCTCGACGTACATATTGGTCAGTACCTGCGGGTCGTCCGGAGTCATCATCAGCATTTTCGCCGTGTCGGAGCGCGGGTTATGGAACAGCAGCGCCGGCAAGTCTTTGAAATCAGTGGAGAACAAATCCGGAATCGGATGGTCGTCGAGCCAAAACCCTGCGGGGGTGACTAGCACCAATCGCTTCACCCGATGAATGTCGAAGGCGGCCATCTCGGCCGCGAGCATCCCGCCCATCGAGTGGCCCACGACGTTCGCGGAGGGAATCCCCAGGTCGTCCATCAACTCGTGGAAAAAGAGGACCGCGTCGAATACATCCTCGATTAGCTCGCTGCCGGTCGATTCTCCGTAGCCGGGCATATGGGGAGCAATTACCCTGAACTCGCGCCCCAGCTCTTCCAAGAAAGGGTCAAAGCCAAACAGTCCGCCGGCGCCGTGGATATACAAAAGCGGCTCGCCGTGGCCAAATTCGTACAGCTCGATTTGATGACGCCCACAATGCAATTGACGCAGCGCTTTCACTTCACGGCCTCGCCCATTCTGCCCCCGGAGATGCTGGCAGCGAAATCAGTATTGTCGCCTTGTCCATACCGTTCGAGCGGCGCCGCGACGGCCGTTTCCTCGGGCGGCAAGCGGTGCGGCGACCAGCGGTCTTGATACTCGGGCCAGAGATCGCGCAGGTGCGGCATCACCTCGCGCGCGAACAACTCCGTGCTCTTGCGCACCAACTCGGGCGGCATCGAGCCGATCTGGAAAAGCATCATGAGATGACCGCACCGCAGGCTCTTTATCGCGTCGCGCAGGCCGTCGACCACGGTGCGCGGCGAGCCCGCAACGATATAGCCGTGCTCTACAAAATCGCGCCATCCAAGCCCTTCACGCTTCCAACTTCCGGACTTGGCAATCTGTCCGGTCAAGCCCGCGCGGATGGAATTGGCGCTCCGATAACCTGGCGCGTCGACAAAGCCGACGTAGACGTGCAGACACCGGTTGTAAAAGTAGTCCATGTGCGGGGCGTAGTCGCGCTCCGCCTCCTCGTCGGTGTTGGCCACCGCGACCACCTGCGCGAAGCCGAGGCTGTAAGGGTTGGGTTCCTTACCCTTGCGCGCCATTACCTCCCAGTACCCATCGGCAACCTTCTTGGCCTGTTTGTATCCGAAGTAAGAAAGGAACGAGTACTGGTAGTCATGGTCCACGCAGAAATCCCAGGTCTCGACCGATCCACCACCGGGGATCCACACCGGAGGATGCGGTTGCTGCAAGGGACGCGGCCAGAGGTTCACGTACCGCAGCTTCGTATACTTCCCGTTAAAGGCAAAGGAGTCGGGCGACGTCCACGAGCGAATGATGAGATCGTGAGCCTCCAGGTATTTTTCGCGCAACGTAGCCGGCACTTCACCGTAGCAGAACGTAGTGTCCATCGACGTACCGACCGGAAAACCGGCCACCAGCCGGCCGCCGCTGAGCACGTCAAGCATGGCGAATTCCTCGGCCACGCGAATGGGAGGGTTGTAAAGCGCGATCGAATTGCCGAGCACCACCAGGTTCGCGTTCTGCGTGCGCCGCGCCAAAGCGCCCGCCATAATATTCGGCGACGGCATCAGACCGTAAGCATTTTGATGATGCTCATTAACGCAAATTCCGTCGAAGCCCATCCGGTCGGCGAATTCGAGTTGATCGAGGTATTCGTTGTAAAGCCGGTGGCCGACTTTCGGGTCGTAGAGGCTGCGCGGAATATCCACCCAGACGCTGCGGTCTTCCTGTGTGAAGTCGTCAGGCAAAACGCGATACGGCATCAAATGAAACCAATGAAACTTCATCGGCTCTAACTCCTGGGTGACCAGACTTTCGCGGCGCGCAAACCCCTCGCCATCAATGTCCCCGCGTGAATTTCAAGAGCGCTCCTCCGGTCTATGTCGGCGCGCGCTCACCGGGCTGATTATGGCAAAGTCTGCCTGGCAGTGAAAGCAAGCGAATGCGTCGCAAGCCACTGATGACGCGAAACAACGCGTAAGCGCTTTCGTTTGCACGGCCTCGCTGGTACGGCGTATAGTCTCCCGCACCGGGAATAGCGAGCAGCAATCACTCCAGGCTGGGCTCGCTCCACCTTGCCAGGTGCTGGAACTGAACGTGGGGTTAGCGTTGCGTAAGCGCTTACATCATCACCCCGACTCGGCGATTAACGGAGGAAGACCACGGTGCGTAGGTACCTGAAGCAGGCGCCTGTCAGAAAGTTTGGCTTTAGCTCCCAGATAACTGACAGAGTTCGTGCAATGTTGGCCGATATCGCGGAGAAACGCGACGAGGCCGTAAAGCGTTATGCGCGAGAGCTGGACGGATGGGAGGGGGACGAATTTCGAGTTTCGGAGGAGCAGGTCTATGAGGCGGCAGAAATGTTGCCGCAGAGCTTCAAAGAGGATTTTGCCGAGGCCCATCGGCGAGTGACTGAATTCGCCGCGCGCCAGCGGGAGAGCATGCGGGAGTTCGAGGTGGAGATCGAATCGGGAATCCGGCTAGGCCAAAAACTGATTCCGATCGAATCCGTGGGATGCTACGTCCCTGGCGGGAGGTATCCCTTAGTGGCGGGCGCAATCATGAATATCGCGACCGCGCGGGCGGCCGGCGTTGGGAAGGTCATCGCATGCGCACCCGCACGCGGCGTCGACGGCATCTACCCGCCGACGCTCTACGCAATGCATCAGTCCGGCGCTCACGAAATTTACGCTCTTGGCGGGGTGCAGGCGCTGGCCGCGATGGCTTATGGATGCGTCGGAATGCCCCGCGTCGACCTGGTTAGCGGGCCTGGCAACCCTTACGTTGCGGAGTGCAAGCGCCAGCTTTTCGGCACTGTCGGAATCGACCTTCTCGCCGGGCCGACCGAGATCTGCGTGATCGCGGACCATACTGCGGAAGCCAGCCTGGTGGCCGCCGATCTCCTCGGGCAGGCGGAGCATGGGCCCGACAGTCCGGCATGGTTAATAACAACGACCGAGAGCCTGGGTCGCGCGGTGCTGGAGCAAATTGAGGAGCAGCTAAAGACGCTGCCTAGTGCGAAGATAGCGGGCGTGGCCTGGCGCGACTATGGCGAGGTGACGGTCGTCGATAGCGACGACGAGGCGATCGCGGCCAGTGACGAATACGCCCCCGAGCATCTGGAGGTGATGACGGCCCGCAACGAATACTATCTCCAGCGCCTGAGAAATTACGGTAGTCTGTTTCTCGGCGAAGAAAGCACGGTGGCCTACGGCGACAAGGCGGTCGGCACCAATCACATCTTGCCGACCGGCCGGGCGGCGCGCTATACCGGCGGGCTATGGGTCGGTAAGTTTATCAAGACCGTGACCTATCAACGTCTTACGCCCAAAGCAAGTGCGCGCCTTGCGCCCGTGGTCAGTCGCATCTGCGAACTCGAGGGAATGCTCGCTCATAAAATCACCGCGGACATTCGCGTTGATCGCTATCGCGCACCAGACTAGAGAAAAACGGTTAAGCGACGTCTCGGACCCCCTCGCCGCGAGCCAAACGGCAGGTTGATCGTAGGTGGGCAACGAGCTGACCGCATGCGAGGAGTTGCGCGCCCGTACGCCTATTCCTGCGCTGCGCGAAAGAACCATTGGGGGATCACGACTCGTCTGCGGTCACGCGTTGATAGCGTTAAATTCGCCCGGCCTGGAAACTTCGATTGGTCGCCGGCCCGCAGACCCTAAACGCCGCCAAGGAGCCGAACAACTGGCTGATGTACGGGCGCGAGTACTTTAACACGCGGTTTAGCCCTCGCAATGAGATCACTCCCCGAAACGCCCGCAAGCTCATACCCAAGTGGAACTTTCAGTTCGGCGTTCTCGACGGACAAACCACCACTCCCGTCGTTAACAATGGCGTAATGTACGCCACCTCGTCGGGGGTCACTTGTTCGCGCTCGATGCTCGAACCGGAGAGTCGCTCTTGCGCTACGATCACCAACTGCCCGAGGATATCCGCAAATATCTTTGCTGCGACGCCGTAAACCGCGGTGTGGCCGTTTACCATGACGAAGTCTACCTAGCGACGCTCGACGCGCATGTGGTGGCGCTGGACGCGAAGACCGGAAAGGTCATGTGGAATACGACGCTGGTCGATTACAAAGACGCGTACACCATGACGGTCGCTCCGCTTATCTTGAAGGGCAAGGTGATCGTCGGGATGTCGGGCTCGGAGTATCCGATTCGCCTCCTCATCGCGGCGCTCGACACGGAAGCCGGGAAAAACCTCTGGAAGACATATACGATCCCGGGTCCTGCCGAGAAAGGCAATGACACCTGGAAAGGCGACGCCTGAAATACGGCGGCGGTTTCGCTTGGGTCACAGGCTCCTACGATCCATACTTGAATCTCGTTTACTGGGGAGTTGGTAATCCAGCCCCGGACTGGGTCGGCACCACGACGTTGCCCGATTCCCGCTTGCGACGCGACAGCGAAAAGATCTGCGACCTCTCCGGAGCTTGACCGGACACCGGCCGGCTTCGCGCGAAACCCCGGTCAGTCTGGGTCACCGCCCCGCTCTCACGTCGGAAGCCAGCAAGGTGAGACAGCTGCGGAGGAGTTCGTCCTTTCAACGTCAAGCCTCCATGTCGCTGACCAAGGCCTAGCGAACACCGCTCTAGAGCGACAGAGCGCAGCCCTAGCACCGCCGGGTATTTTTCTCGCCCGCCTCCGGCATGCCTGGCCGACAGCCGAGTCAGCCACACGCTGACCCCCCGGCGGTGCATCGACTGCGCTCTGTCTTCGCTCTCACCCGACTGGAGCGCAGAGGCTGGATGTGCTGAGGTGATTTTCCGAAAGTATAGATGCCGACCTTTGCCGGCCCCCGGCTGAGGCGTAATACTAAAAACGCTAGAGGATTACTCTCAAGGTTGCATTATCACCAGTCTTAAAAGGCGGACTAGGCCAAAAAATGACGCGACTCAACCTCAAGGTCAACGGAAAGAGTCACTCGGTCACTGCTGACCCTCAGAGCATGCTGCTTTATGTGCTGCGCAACGATTTGGCTCTTCGGGGTCCGCGCTTCGGATGCGGGCTGGGGCAGTGTGGTGCGTGCACCGTATTGATCGACGGCGCGCAAGCGCGCTCGTGCGTGGTTCCGGTTTCCAGCGCTGTCGGCCGTTCGATCGTCACACTGGAGGGTCTTGGCACGCTGGACCATCCGCACCCGCTTCAGAAAGCGTTTATCCAGGAACAGGCGGCACAGTGCGGCTACTGCATGAACGGCATGATCATGACTGCGGCAGCTTTGCTGAAAAGGAGCCCCAATCCGTCCGACGAGCGGATCAAACAGGCTCTGGCAAGCAACCTCTGTGGCTGCGGGACACACCTGCGGATAGTCCGCGCAATCAAGCGCGCGGCAAGGGAAATAGCATGAACGCGTGCCCCCAATCCCTATCATTTTCCCGCCGGAGATTCTTGAAAGGCACCGGCGTTCTGGTCGTTGGCTTCTCGCTGGCCCCGCTAACCGCTGAAATGCTCCACGCCGCGGCGCCGCCGGTGGATCTCGGAATGGCGACGACCGGAAATCTCGACGCCTGGCTGGCTATAACCCGCGACAACACTGCGACGGTTTATTCCGGCAAGGTCGAGCTTGGCACCGGGGTCAAGACCGCGCTTTCCCAAATCGTAGCCGAGGAGCTTGGCCTGCCCTTAGCAGGCGTCGAGATTATTCAAGGCGATACCGAGCGCACGCCGAATCAGGGTTACACCGCGGGCAGCAAGACAATCCAGTTCGGTGGCGTGCAGCTGCGCAAGGCCGCGGCGACGGCCCATCAGGCGCTGCTCGAACTCGCGGCGAAGCATTTCTCGGTGCCATCCAGCCAGCTGGTCTCAGAGAGCGGTGTCATTCGCGTCAAGGACGACTCCTCCAGGCAGATGACGTTCGGAGAATTGATCGGCGGCCGCCGTTTTTCACGCACGGTCGACGCCCATGCGCCGCTCAAGAACCCGGACGATTACCAGGTCGTGGGTAAACCGCTGCCGCGGGTCGACATACCTGAAATCGCCGTCGGAAAATTCATGTACGTCCAGGACTTTCGGGTGCCCGGCATGTTGCACGGCCGCGTCGTACGGCCCCCGAACACTGGAGCAGTCGAGATCAACGCGACGCTCGAGAGTATCGACGACAGCGCCGCGCGCGACATCGCAGGCTTCGTCCAGGTCGTGCGCAAGGGCAACTTTGTCGGGGTGGTGGCGCAGACCGAGTGGGCAGCGAACGAGGCGGCCCAGAAGCTTGTCGTCAAGTGGAACAGCAAGCCGGGGCTCCCGGATCAGAGCAAGCTCTACGACGTGCTGGCAAACGCGCCCGCCGACGAAAAGGTCCTTACCAATCAGGGCGACTTTGAGGCGGCGTTCACCCGCGCGGCCAAATCCCTCACGGCGGAATACCGATGGCCGTTCCAGACGCATACGTCGGTGGGCCCTTCGTGTGCCGTGGCGGACGTGCGCAATGGTCGAGCGACGGTGTGGACCGCCTCTCAAGGCGTTTACCAGTTGCAGGGAGCGCTGGCCGAGCTTCTCGGACTCGAACCCGACCACGTCCACGTCGTCTTCGTCGAAGGCTCGGGATGCTACGGGCACAACGGCGCGGACGACGTCGCCGGCGATGCGGCTCTGCTGTCGCAAGCCGTGGGCAAGCCCGTGCGCGTTCAGTGGACGCGCGCGGATGAACATGGATGGAACCCGAAAGGCCCGGCGATGATGATGCGCCTCAAAGGCGGCCTGGACGAGAAAGGACAAGTGGCTGCCTGGGAGTATCTGGTGTGGACGCCAACCCATGTCACGCGGCCGGGAGCGATTGGCCAGGCCCACAACCTACTCGCCGGACAGCTCGTGAATCGCATAACGCCGAAGGGCCCGATGCTCGGCGGTGATCGGAATGCGACGACGCCGTATCGCTTCCCCAATCAGCGGTGCGTCACTTATTGGATTCACACGGACAATTCGATTCTGCGCCCGTCCGCGCTGCGCGGCCTAGGCTCGTTTGCCAACGTTTTCGCGAACGAATCGTTCGTCGATGAACTGGCGGCGGCGGCGGGACAAGATGCAGTGCAGTTCCGGCTCGCGCATCTGGCCGACCCGCGCGGTGTCGCTGTGATCAACGCGGCAGCGAAGCAGGCCGGATGGGAGCGGCGCGCGCGGTCCGCTCCGAAGCTCACCGCGGACGGCGTCTATGCCGGGCGCGGCATCTCCTATCTTCGGTACGAAAATCTGAACACGTACGTGGCAGCTATCGCGGAGGTGGTGGTCGAGCCCAAAACCGGCGCGGTGCGCGTTACGCGGGTGGTGGTGGCGCACGATTGCGGTTTGGTGATAAATCCCGACGGACTCAGAAATCAGATAGAAGGCGCCGTGATTCAGGGCATCAGTCGGACGCTAAAAGAGGAGCTTACGTTCAACAACACCGGGATCACATCGCTGGATTGGGCGACCTATCCGATCATCACCTTCCCCGAGATCCCTGAGGTTGAAATAGTCTTACTGGACCATCCTCACGAACCCGCCCTGGGAGCCGGCGAGCCCACGATAGCCGCAGTGGCAGCGGCGCTCGGCAACGCGGTTTTCGACGCGACCGGCGCAAGGGTCCGAACCGGGCCGCTGACGTCGCAGCGAGTAAAAGGCGTCTTGACGGCAAATGCCGGAGCCATGTCCAAATCGGGCTGAACCAAGACAACACAATGACAATACCTGTTGCGCGGCCTAACCGCTTCGCAAGCGGCCGGTCGGCTTTGCCCAAGAACCTCACGCTATGGCGTTACATCGCTGTGGGTCGCCGAAAAGCCGCGTGCGCGGTAGCTGACCCTGCGAGCTTGCGGCGATACAGAAGCTTTGGTTGGAGGCGGCGGTCGGAATCGAACCGACGAATAGAGGTTTTGCAGACCTCCCCCTTAGCCACTTGGGTACGCCGCCCGATCGGTGGTGTTACTCCTATTTCGCCATACCGCCGACATAAGGCGCAAACTGCCAGCGCGCTGACACGAAAGTCGGAGATGCGCATGATGCTCGGCATTGTGAACTGTAAACGGGCCGCCCGCAAGAGCCGGAAAATTACCGCTAATGAAAGGTCTTCGGCGGCTGTGGCGGGAGAAACCTCCTCGAGCCCCCAGATAGGGTGGACTATCAGCGTTTAGAACCGACACCGGGCAACCGTTCTGGTATCCCGATGAATCTTGGACGGCCGATAGCCACTTTTTGATAAATGAGAAGCGGAATGAGAGTTGCGTGCTTCGGGTAAATGGCGGATGGTCAATTGCTGGCCTGTGGGGTAAGCTAACTTCGGTATTTCGCAAGAGCATAGCGCGTAATCCGCCACCGGCATTCAGCAGGGTCTGTTCGATAAGCCCCGCTGTCGGCAACGGAGCTAAGGAATTGTTGACGTCATTGACGCCTGTCAAAAGCTTGCGACCTGAGTGTTTGCCGCTGCTATTGTTAGTAGCCGCGGCGACGCTGGTTTTTGCGCTAAGCCATACGTGCACGGCCTGGGCCAGGCTCGGCGAGAGCGCAGCCACTATAGAAACCGACCGCCAGCAGCTCTCTGGAGAGATTCAAACGTTTGCTAAAACGGGCTTCAACGTCAGTGAAATTACCTCGCCCGACGGGACCAAACTGCGCGAGTACGTTGCGCCCGACGGTACGGTGTTCGCGGTCGCGTGGAATGGCACTCACGCGCCGAACCTTGCCAGCTTGCTCGGCAG
>JAJYYI010000111.1:11039-16026 GCA_021801125.1 Deltaproteobacteria bacterium
CTTCGTCGAGACTGGGGGGCCGATGCGTGCCTTATGGGGACGGGCTATAGTTCCGAGCCTACTTCCACAGGGGGTCAGCGAGGACGCCATCAAATGAGGCGGGTGCTTTTTGCACTGATGCTCTGTGCCTGCTCGCTATGGGCGTGCGCACCCGGTGGTGGCAGTTCAGGCCCGAATGTCAACCCGCCGCAGCCGCCCGGGGCCAATGTTATGTCCGTGACCGTCAATTCCGGACCGGTCGGAGGGACCGTCGATACGGCGTTCACGTCCGTAACGATTTGCGCGCCGGGCACCTCTTCGTGCCAGACCATACCAGGCATCGTGGTGGACACGGGCTCTTACGGTTTGAGGCTCTTTGCCTCCCAGGTCACCGTGAACCTGCCGGCGGAAACCTCCAACGGTTCGACGGTAGTGGATTGCGGCTATTTCGGCTCATTCACCGTATGGGGTCCGGTCAAAACAGCGGCGGTGACTCTCGGCTCCGAACCGGCGATAAACGTGCCCGTCCAGATCCTGAACGACCCCAACTTTCAACCACCCACTTCAAGTCAATGTAGCGGTAGCTCACAGCCCCAGGCCTGCCAATGTCTCAATAACGCTCTGAATCCGACGTTCGCCACCAGCCCGCAGCAAATCCTCTCGAACGGCATTCTCGGCATCGGCGTGTTCAAGAACGACTGCGGCGCGGCGTGCAGCACGCCGCCAGGTAACGGTGCCCCAGGGTACTATCTCTGTCCTGCCAACGACGTGACCGGATGCACCGTGGCAGCGGTGCCGGACAATCAGCAAGTGCAAAACCCGGTATGGCTTTTGCCCACGGACAACAATGGGGTCCTAATCGATCTACCGTCGATCCCGGGGGCCGGAGCTGACACTGTGACCGGCTCGGTGATTTTCGGGATCAACACCCAAGCGAACAACGCGCTGGGCAACGCGGCTATCTACACACTCAACCAACAGGGCGAGTTCACCACGACGTACAACGGGACGAACTACGCCAGCTTTGTCGACACCGGTTCAAACGGCCTATTTTTTCCCGACTCGAGCATCTCCACATGCCAATCGGACACAGGGTTCTACTGCCCATCGTCGACTCTCACGCTTTCCGCCGTGAACACCGGCACCAATCCGACTAGCGGAACGGTCGTCTTCGAGATCGCCAACGCCTCGGACCTGTTTAATACCGGGAATTCTGCCTTCAATAATCTGGGTGGCCCGTTATCCGGCCTTTTCGACTGGGGACTTCCCTTTTTCTTTGGCCGTCCGGTTTTTGTTGGGATCGCGGGCCAGAACTCTTCGCTATCAGGGTCTGCGGGTTTTTTCGCTTACTGATCGCGCTGGTCCCAACCCCGTACTGCTCAGGAGCGGAGCAAGCTCCTCTGCACGTCGCTAATCTCTGGACCTCGTTCGGTCAGCGCTCTGAGGACTCCCTCCGTCGGGCCCCGAAACAGTAGAAGATGTCTTTATGTTTCGGCACTGTCCAGAGTCCAGCCAGATTTAAGAGCCCTCACAAAATCCTATGCGGCCCGCAAAGTTGCGCGCGGTTAGGATCGCTTCAGCCACGCCCTCGCCTTCGGGCTTCCCGTCTTCCAGCCGCTGCAAGCGCCCCATGGCGGCCGCTCGAACGGCCGGCCGCCCTAGTTCTCGTGCTTGAGCATCCGGACAGCCGTCGGATGGTCGTGGCCCAAAACCGGATGCGGCCGATACGGTGCTTCGAGTTCCGCCACTTCCTCCGCGGAAAGGTCGAGGTCAACCGCCCTGATACTGTCTTGCAGATGCGTGAGCTTGGTGGCGCCGATGATTGGTGCGGTCACCCCCGGTGCTTGCAGGACCCAGGCCAGCGCGACTTGGGCTGCGCTAGTTCCGCGGCGCGCCGCAACCTTCGCGACAGCGTCGGCAACCGCGTAATCCTCCTCGCGGTAATAAAGCGTCTTACCGAAGTCGTCCGTATTCGCTCGCAGGGTTGGAGTCGGGGACTGCGGCCCGCGGTTGCCGGTAAGGAAGCCGCGCGCCAGCGGACTCCACGGCAGCACCGCGACACCCTGATCGATGCAGAGGGGAATCATCTCTCGCTCTTCTTCGCGGTAGACCAAGTTGTAATGGTTTTGCATCGAGACGAAACGATACCATCCGTGCTCGCGCGCCAAGAAAAGGGCCTTGGCGAACTGCCAGGCGGCCATGCTGCTCGCGCCCAGGTAGCGCACCTTGCCCACGCGCACCAGCGCGTCAAGCGCGCTCAGCGTCTCCTCGATCGGCGTTCCGTAGTCCCAACGATGGATTTGATAGAGGTCAATGTAATCCGTCTGCAGACGGCGCAGGGAAGCGTCACAGGCTTCCATGATATGCTTGCGGCTTAAACCCGAACGATTTTGCCCCGGGCCCATTACGCCCCACACCTTGGTGGCCAGCACGATGTCGTCGCGCTGCGTCATTTCTTTAAGCATGCGCCCGGTAATCTCTTCGCTCACGCCGGTCGAATAGACGTCGGCGGTGTCAAAGAAGGTAATTCCGTTCTCAAGGGCGCAAGCGAAGTGCTCGCGCGCTTCGGCCTCGCCCAGCACCCATTGACGCCATCGCTTATCCCCGTAGGACATACATCCGAAGCAGATTCGCGATACCGTCATGCCGGTTTTTCCGAGCTTGGTGTATTTCATCTTCCCCTGACCTCCCAGCTTTGCCGATTGTTGACTGACCGTGCCTGACCGTTTCATCGGCTTAAGACCTTGCCCGGCCAGCCGTTCCGTGCGATCTCCGACGGGGCAAATTAAGTCTTAGCCGTCGCGCGCTAGCCTTGCTCGAGGCCGCAGCACGCGTCTCGAGCGGCGGGCGCGGCCGCGCTTCCCTCCGATCATAACTTTAACGGTGCCGCGTCTGTAGACGGACGCCGTCGATCGCAAAATCGACCGGGCAGAAAGCGCGCTGCGTTCGAGCAGGTAGCCGGTTTTTTCCTGATATCACGTCTTCGAGAAATGCCAGTCCACATGCTTTGACCGCGGCAGTAATTTGCGTGACCGCCATCGATCAGCAAGAATAACACCCAATTTCCGTCACAGGAGCGGGGCTAATGGCGTCAGGCAAGCTTAAGTTCTGGGGCTGGGGGTACGAAGACCAAGGACCGAACGCCGAGCAACAGAGGGGGATTGCAGCCCGAATGGCGGAGCGCTTCGGGCTCAAGGGGTTGACGATCAGACCCGCCCCTTTGCTCAGGGAGGTCACGTTGCGGCCGTGCCGGATCAAGCCGCCGGCAGACTTGGCCTCGATTTGCTCGGTCGAAGTGTACGACCGAGCACTCCACAGTTACGGCAAGAGTTACTCCGACTTGGTCCGCGCGTTTCGGTGCGAGTTTCCCAACCCACCTGACGTGGTGGCGTATCCGCGGGACGAAGCGGACATCGTGCGCGTACTGGAATGGTGCGACCGCGAGCGTCTGGCGGCGGTGCCGTTCGGCGGTGGCAGCAGCGTGGTGGGCGGAGTCGAGCCTCCCTCGGACCCCTATTATCGAGGTAGCGTGACGCTCAACCTGCGTAATCTCAACCGAGTGCTCGAAGTGGACCGGGTCTCGCGCGCAGCGCGAATCCAGGGCGGGATTTTTGGCCCGGCTCTCGAAGACGAGCTTCGACCGCATGGGTTGACCTTGCGCCACTTCCCTCAGTCGTTCGAATTTTCAACTTTGGGCGGATGGATTGCAACCCGCTCGGGCGGCCATTACGCGACGCTTTACACGCATATTGACGACTTCGTCGAGTCCCTGCGCATCGTCTGCCCCAGCGGACTCATTGAGAGCCGGCGCCTGCCGGGCTCCGGAGCGGGGCCGAGCCCCGACCGCATGTTCATCGGCTCGGAGGGCACGCTGGGAATCATCACCGAGGCCTGGATGCGCCTGCAGGATAGGCCCAAATTTCGCGCCGGCGCCTCCGTATGCTTCTCCGACTTTTTCGCCGGCGCCAAGGCCGTACGCGCGATCTCGCAAAGCGGCCTTTATCCGGCCAACTGCCGGCTGCTTGACCCACTGGAGGCGGCCTCAGCCGGCGCCGGCGACGGCAGCACGGCGGTGTTAGTGCTGGCGTTCGAATCAGCCGACCATCCGGTTGACGCCGGGATGGCGCGCGCCTTGGAATGCTGCGCAGACTTCGGCGGTGTCCCCGAGGTCCCGCCCCAAAAGGAGGGCAAGAGCGAGGCGACTCATGAGGGGCGAGCCGGCGCTTGGCGCCGTACTTTTCTGAACGCCCCTTACGTTCGCGATACGCTGGTGGCGGCCAGTGTTATAAGCGAAACGTTTGAAACCGCTATCACCTGGGACAAGTTCGAGGACTTTCATCACAATGTCATGGAGGCGACTCAATCAGCCGTGGCCAAGGTGTGCGGAGTCGGCACGGTTTCGTGCCGCTTCACCCACGCCTATCCGGACGGCGCCGCACCTTACTACACGGTGCTGGCGCCAGGACGGTTGGGCGCTGAAATCGAGATGTGGAACGAGGTAAAAGTCGCCGCCTCCGATACTCTAATCCGCCTAGGCGGCACGATAACCCATCACCACGCGGTCGGCCGCGATCATCGCCCATGGTACGACCGCCAGCGTCCGGACGGCTTCGCGCGCGCGTTTAAGGCGGCGAAGCGCGAACTTGATCCCAAGGGCATATTGAACCCGGGCGTCCTTATCGATCCCGAACACTGAACCGTTGACCGGCGGCGCCGCTGCTTAGATCAGCCGCGCCGCCTCTTCACCTCTCCCACGCGGACGGTCTGATAGAGTCTTAAGCATCACAATTGCACGAGGAGAAACTGACCGTGCCGAGCAAAGAGGAACTTTGCGACCAAGCGGTCGATCTTTACGCCGAGGACGATTACGATGGGGCAATTCGGCTGTACGAGCAAGCGCTCGCGCTCGACCCGGCCTTTAACGAGGCAATGCACGGGTTGGCGATGTGTTATCAAGCCAAGGGCGATCTCGACCGCGCTATCGAAATAACCAAGGCGCATATCCAGC
>JAJYYI010000105.1 GCA_021801125.1 Deltaproteobacteria bacterium
TTGACGTCGATCAGGAATTTATGCGGCGCGCCATCGATTTGGCGCGAAAAAACCTGGGTCGCACCCGCCCGAATCCTTCCGTAGGTTGCCTCGTCGTCAATAATGGTCGTGTCGTGGGCCAGGGTGCCACCGGCGTCGGGGGCAGGCCTCATGCCGAGACCCTTGCTCTGGCGGACGCGGGAAAGCTCCTTTCCGGCGCGACCGTCTACGTTTCTTTCGAACCCTGCGCACATCACGGCCGCACGCCGCCGTGCGCCGAGGCGTTGGCCCAATCGTGCGTCAAGCGTGTCGTGATCGGTTGTCTTGACCCTTACCCGCCCGTGCGCGGGCGCGGGGTGGCTCGTCTTCGGCGCGCGGGAATCAAAGTGACGGTCGGTGTTCTGGAGCGGGAGTGCAGGCAGCTCAACGAGGGCTTCATAACCCGCGTGACTAAAGGACGCCCTTTTGTGCTACTGAAGCTTGCGCTTACCTTTGACGGCCGCATCGCCGCAATTGATGGCGATTCGCGATGGATCAGCTCGCCTGAGGCCCGACGGCTCGTGCATCGGTGGCGTGCCGAATTCGACGCCGTTATGGTGGGCGCGAATACGGTCATCGGAGACGACCCCAGACTGACCTGCCGAGTGCGCCCCGGACGCGATCCTGTGCGTATCGTGCTGGACGGATCGCTGCGCACGAGTCCCGAGGCGAGAGTCTTTCGTCAGCGGTCGTCCGCACCGGCTATCCTATTCACGGCTGCTGACAAGGTGGCGCAGGCGCGCGCGCGCCATGCCGAAAACCAGGTCGAGGTCGTGGACGCCCCGATGCGTGACGGGAAGCTGGAATTGGCGGCGGTGATGCGCGAGCTGGGACGCCGCGGCTTTCTTAAGGTACTGGTCGAGGGCGGGGCTCATCTCGGCGCCTCCGCGCTGGCAGCGAAGGTAGTCGACAGGGTCGCGTTTTTCGTCGCCCCAAAGCTTCTTGGTGGAGGATTGGGAGCGCTGGAAGGACTAAACCTCGGCATGGCCGAGGCGATACGCCTGAATGGCCTGTGTGCACGCCCGGTGGGCGCCGACTGGCTGCTCGAAGCGCAAGTGGCCTGCGCGACGCGTCAGCGGGCGGCTGCACGCCAGCACGCCGATTTGGCGTAACCGGTCGGAAGTAGAACGCCAAGCGGCTGCAGGTGGTCCAAAGCGCGCGGTCTTCACCGCGGCAAAATAATGCAAACGCTTTCCCAAATGGCGGGGTGAGCATAATATTGTACGCGGGGTTGACGGCCCCGCGAGTACCGACAGTAGGTGCTGAGACGGGGCTTTCGTCGCACGCTGCTTTGCCGAGGCGGATCTGATGAGGGGTTGTCGTATCCCTTTTGTAGATGCGCTGGCGCGGATTCGCGCCGGAGAGATGGCGGTGCTCGCCCTGGGCGAGGGAAAGTCGGAATGCGAGGGCGAGCTGGTGATGGCCGCCGAAAAGGTGGATGCCGGGCATGTGGCGTTCATGGTCCGATGGGCTCGCGGTATCGTCTCGGTTGCCATGACCGAGCAACGTATACGCGAGATGGCCATCCCGCTGCTGCCCGCCAAGGGCGGTGATCCCTATGCCGAGGTCGTCGGGGTCTCGGTGGAAGCGCGCTACGGCGTGACGACGGGTATCTCGGCCGCTGATCGCGCGCGCACAATTCAAACTTTGGCCGCCGAGACCTCCGGTCCGCGCGACCTAACGATGCCTGGCCATGTACCGCCGCTGCTCGCGCTGACGGGAGGCGTGATGGCCAAGAGCGGGCGCGCCGAAGCAGCGATAGATTTGGTTAGTTTGGCGGGGTTGCGTCCGTGTGCTGCTCTTTGCACGATTTTGGGCGACGATGGAGAGGCGGCCCGCGGCCAGGAGCTGTGGGCTTTCGCCCACAGCCACAAGCTGCCTTTGGTTACCGTGCGTGACATCATCTCTTATCGACTTGCAACGGAAATGCTGGTTCAGCGGGCCAAGCAGGCGCCGTTTCCGACCCACGTGGGCGAATTGCGCGCGATTGTATACCGCAATATCGTTGACGGCCGGGAGCATCTCGCGCTGATTCACGGCGAGGTCGGCGATGGGCGTCCCGCCTTGGTGCGGCTGCACTCCGAATGCTTGACCGGTGATGTATTCGGTTCGCTGCGATGCGACTGCGGGGCGCAGCTGCAGCAGGCGATGACCGCCATAGTAAAGGCGGAAGCGGGAGTGATTATCTACCTCCACCAGGAAGGCCGCGGCATCGGGCTTGGTAATAAGCTGCGGGCCTATGCCCTGCAGGAACGGGGGCTTGACACCGTGCAAGCCAACCTCGAACTCGGCTTCGCCGAAGACCTTCGCGATTATGGAATCGGCGCCCAGATTTTGCGCGATCTGGAGGTCGGGCAGGTCAGGCTTTTGACCAACAATCCGCATAAAGTTGCCGAGCTGCGCTCGTACGGGATTGACGTCACCCGCGTTCCGCTGGAGGCTGAGCCGCGGCCGCACAATATCAAGTACCTGAGGGCCAAGAAAGAAAAACTCGGCCATCTTTTGTCGCGGCTTGAACCGTTCGATTCACGTTAAAGGAATAATACAATTCGTGGTAGGCTAAGCATCGGGCGTTGCTCCGACGCCCTCAGCGCTTTCGGATTAGAAGGTTCATGGGACAAAGACGTCTGGGCCGCGAGCTTGCGCTTAAGGCTCTCTACCAACTGGATTTGTGCGGAGACCGCGACCCGGGCAGTTCGCTTTCGCTCTTCTTCCACAGCTTTCCTGCAGACCAGAAAGCCTGCGAGTTCGCGCGCTTGCTGGTTCGGGGCACGCTGGCGCAGAAGGACGTTCTTGACCGTCATCTTGCGCAGGTGCTCGAGCATTGGTCAATCGGCCGGCTGTCGCGGATCGATCACAACATCCTGCGCCTTGCGTTGTACGAACTGACCTGCCTTACTGACGTGCCCGCGCGCGTGACGATGGACGAGGCGATCGAGTTGGCCAAGCGTTACGGCGACCATAACTCAGGGCAGTTCGTTAACGGCGTCCTCGACCGGCTGGCGGAGCAACTGGGCCTAAAAGGAAAAGGCGATGGTGACTTCGCGGTTAAACCAGGTTAGGCTTGCCGCCGTTCTCCTACCACTTTTGTCTCTGGTCGCCGCTGGATGCGGCTATCACTTTGCCGCGTCCGGCGCCGCGCTGCCGAGCGACGCACATACGATTTACGTGACGCAGTTCACTAACCATTCGCGCACTCCGGGGGCATCTGAGTTGCTGACCGTGTATGTCAAGGACGAGATCGCCAAGCATAAGCGGCTGATGATCGTGAAAAACCCGGCTGATGCGGATCTAACCCTTTCAGGCTCGGTCACGGATGTTGAAGAATTGCCCGCGGGCTTCAACGGCGCGCTTGAACCGACGACGTGGACCTATAGCGTGACGGCCAACGCCTCGCTCGTTGACAATCGTACTAAGAAAGTCCTCTGGGTGGGCTCCGGGATTAACACCCAAAATCAGATCGGCGGCGTGGCCCAAGCGGTCGCAGCAACTTCTCCGCAGTTTCTGCTGGAGAATCTGCGAGTGCGGGACTTGCAGCGCATGACTGACTACCAAGTCTATTACACTCAATCGTATTACGGAGAGCAGCAGTCGCTGCAGCAGGCAGCAAGCGAGATTTACGACCAGATGTCCGAGGGTTTCTGATCGCCGACGAGCCCGGCGCCGTCCACACCGCGTCGCCGCTTCATCGATTCGCCCGGCGACGACGCCAACACGCGAGGAAGCCCCGAGCCGCCCTGGCGAACATTCTCGCGGGTCCATGCCGCGCCGCTTATGCCGACGATTCGGTTTGCTTCGCGCGCGGTGCAATATCGTCGAACGCGAAAAGAAGGTCCGCGTGTCGGCGGGTCCGTTCATCGGGCAATCTGCCTCGGTCCGTCGTTCTGTTGAGCAATCCAAATTTGCGTGCCGTCGTTGTCCACGACTAAGGCCAGGTCTGCACGGTCAGCGTCCGACAGGGCCATGGTCCCATGGCCGGGTGACGGCGTTCCAGGAGCGCGCTCCTCGGCCGGTGCTTCAAACCCTTCTCCTCGAGCGAGGACGAGGCCCAATTGCCCATCTTGAGCGTAAAGACGCCCCCGAGCCTCACCGCATTTGTCGTATCGAGCGAGTCCGGCGCAGGTATATTTCACGCGCCGTTCCTCGCCGCCAATGGAAGCGCTGCGTACTTGAAGACCCCTTCTTCAAGCTCGGCTATGAGGTCACTTAGGTGGCGAATCTCAAGCTTCGAGCCCTTCGGCTGGAACTGAAAGTCGCCCAGTTCGGGTTGATGCTTGGCAAGCCGCGCCAGAATCTCGCTTCTCAGTCTGCCGAGACGATGTCGCAGTTCGTCGCGGACCAGGAACACGATCAGCGTAACGATTACGAGTAAGGCAAAATCTCGTTGCATGGCGCCACCTCCTTAAGACCGGCCTCGTTGCCGACATGATCGCCACATCGGGGGGCCTGGCATTTTCGGGAGGTTTCGAGAGCGTGGCGCACGCCGAAGGCGTTCCCACGGCACAGTGGTGATGGTCAAGAAGAGGTTCGGCGCTCGGGCGGGTCCGCTCTTGCGTTGGACGTGGTTGCTTGGGGAAGGTTGTATACTCCGCCGATCACGCCATACGCTTGCTGCCTACGCCTCGCATTCTTCCGCATAGCATAACAGAGCGCCTCAACTTCTGTCTTTCCACCGTCGCCGCGGGGGCCAGGCTCGGGCAGCGAAGGCAACCGGCGGGCCCAGGCGGGGTATGTCGAGATTCGTCTGGCTTGCTCGCATCGTCGCTTCAAGATGGGTAAAGGGCTTGCCGCGCACACGCGTCGTACCTTCACGGCTTACAAACCCTAAGTCGCCTGCTCCGTTGCGGGTTGAGAAGGTCTTCGGATTGCCACAAAATCTAAAGCAGCGCGCCGAGCCGGCAGGTGCAAGTGTGCAGGATACCAACGTGTCCGCCGGCCGAGCCGGGCGGGCATCAGCGACGACAGTCGCGAGGCAGGTGCAGACGAGTGCGGCTTCGTCCGCTTCTTTTGTCTTGCCAACTTACTGTTGGCAAGTTTCGAGCCCAAGCGGACCATGGCAGCCGTCGGCGAGAGTCTACAGATTATCCGGGGCGAAGCTTTGAGCGAGGAACTAGGCGCGTGAGATGGGCGCGCGTTCAGGCGGAGCGGCTGGCAGTTCGAGCGTCAGGCTGTTACCGGCCTCGGCGCTGTGGTCGACGAAGAGATGCCCGCCGTGGGCTTCGACGATTTCTTTGACCGCCGCCAAGCCGATGTCCGCGGTAGTTTGTCGGCCGTTGGCGCCCAGGGGAGTAAAGCCCTCCGCGATGAAACGCCGCAGGGTGGGTTCGATTTCCGGCCCCGAGTCGGTTACCTCAAGCCGCACGCGATCAGTCTCGCGCGAGGCGCGAAGTTCTATCCTGCCGCCTCGAGGGGTTCGGTTCAACGCGTTGTCGAGCAAGCTTGCGACCGCCCATGAAAGCTTGAGCGGGTCGCCAATCACTCGATACGTGTCGGTCGCCGGCTCGCTCGCCGAAAGGTTACTGACCAGCGTGACGTCCCTGTCGGCGATTTGGGTGGCGAAGCGCTCCGCCGCCTGAGAGACGATGCGATTGAAATCAAGCGGCTCGCGTCGCAGGCTTATCGCGGCGACCTCGGCATGGGCCAGCTTGAACAAATTATCGACCAACTCGATTAACCGCCCGCACTGCTCCAAGATAGTGTCAAGCTCCGCTCGCTGTTCGGCGTTAAAACCCGCGCGGTCGCGATTCAACAGTTCAGCTGCTTGATGCAGCGAGCATAAGGGGGTCTCCAACTCGTGCGAGAGATCGGCGACCAGATTGGTTCGCGAGCGATCCTGGTCTCTGATGAAGGTGACGTCCTGCAAGATCAGAATCGTGCCCAGGGAGTCACCTTCGATATGACGTAGCGGGACTGATTTCAAGACATAGGAATGCTCGCGGCCGCGGAAGCGAAGCTGCACTTCCACGCGTTCCGGTTCCTCCTTCGGACCCTTTTTGAGCGAGCGAAGCGCCGCCTGCACCTTGCGGTAATGCGGATGATTGCTGCTCAGGTCGTCGAAAGGCTCGCCCAGAGCTTCCTTCGGCTCGAGACCGAGGATAATCGCGGCGATCTCATTGATATAGGTCACGTGGCCTTCGGCGTCGATCAGCACCACGCCGTCTTCGAGGCTTTCGATAATCGCTTCGGTCTTAGCCTTCTCGCGCACCAATCGCTCGACGTTAAGCTTTTCAAACTCCTCCAGCCGTTCCATCATGATGTTAAATTCGCGGGCGACCGCGTCGAGTTCAGCGAGTTTCTGGGGCCCCAGACGAGCGTAGCCTTTGCGCTGGCTCGCGCCGCGCAAACGATCGACGACTTCGGTCAAGGGCTTGGCCAGCGCCCAACCCAAGCCCCACGATATGCCCACTCCGGCGAGCAGCAAGAGGCCCAGGCCCAGGGCGAATTCGTAGGTAAGGCGAACGCTCAGACGCGCCGCGTGGCTATCAGCGCGGAACATAGCTGCTTCGTTGAGCCGGACCAGGGTGTTCAAGCGCCGATGCAAGGAGGCGAACTGGGGGTCGACTTCGAGGGAGGGTCGGCCTGCCGCAAGATCAGCAAAAAGCTTTTCCGCGCCGCGCTGAATCTCGCTCGCGATCTCCGCTTCACCCGGCTCGCTGACATTGGCCTGTTCGGCCTTGAGCCAGGTTTCGAAGCGGGCGCGGCCTTCGGCAAGCGCGGCGCTGAGGGTGCCGTCGCGCTCGGCAAGCTGCAGCTGCCAAAGCGTCATGTGCATATGCTGGGCGGCAACGATGCTGCGGTAATTGCTGTAGAGCGTGTCGCGAATCGCCTGGCCGAGCCAGTAGACGCGCGGCAGCACGGCGAATCCCAGCAGTACCGCCAAGGTGAGCAGCGCAAGCGCGCCGTTGCGGATACGCGAGCGCAGCGAGGGGGCGTTCATGTTTTCTCCTCTTCATCGGTGTCGATTACTTCGACATCGATGCCGCGGGCACCGGCCACCAGACGCATCGGTATGGAGGTGCGGAACCAGCGTTTCCAGAACGGGTCTCGGCTGCGCCCGATTATGATTTTTGATATGCCATTGTCGCGCGCGTAATCGAGCAGAGCTTTCGGCACATTGTCTGACTTGAGCCACACCGTGTCCCCACCCAGGCGCTGAACCAGCTCGATATTATCCAACAAGGCGCGGAAGTCTCGCGTGCTGATCTTCTTGACCGACTCGGCGGGCGTTTCGACGTACACCGCCTCCCAATCCGCGTCGAGCTGATTTGCGAGGCGGGCGCTCTTATGTAAAAGCTTCTTGCTGTTCGGCGGATTCGAGGAGAGGCACACCATGATACGCTCGCCCACGGGCGGTGGGCTTCCGTCGGCGCTCAGTCGGACCTGATCGCGCCGCTTGCGGTTGAGCACGCGCGCCACTTCGTGCAGGGCGAGTTCGCGCAGCGCGGCGAGGTTTCGCGGGCGAAAGAAGTTTTTGAGCGCCTGCTCGATTTGCGGGCGGGGATAAATCTTGCCGTCCCGCAGGCGGGCGCGCAGTTCCTCTGCCGATAGGTCCACGGTGACGATTTCATTGGCACGGGCGAAAAAACTGTCGGGCACGGTCTCGCGCACCTCGACGCCGGTGATGTCCCGCACTAAAGGGTTGAGGCTTTCGACGTGCTGAACGTTGACCGCCGTGATCACATTGATGCCGGCGGCTACCAACTCCTCGACGTCTTGATAGCGCTTGAGATGGCGCGACCCGGGGGCGTTTGTGTGGGCTAGTTCGTCGACGATCGCCGTCTCAGGCTTGCGCGCGAGCAGGCCGTCGAGGTCCATCTCTTTGAGCGCGATACCGCGGTAATGGACCTCGCGCAAAGGGAACACTTCGAGGCCGTCAATGAGCGCCTCGTTATCAGCGCGCCCGTGAGTCTCGATTAGACCGAGCACGACGTCGACGCCGCGCTGCTTGAGTTGGTGGGCTTCCTCCAGCATCTGATGGGTTTTGCCCACTCCGGCGGCAGCGCCGACGTAGACCTTAAGCCTGCCCTTTTGGCGGCTCGGAACCAGGTCGAGAAAGCGTTCCGGTTCGGGCCGCTCTTCGTCACCCATCATGCTGTGCGCGCCAAAGCTTCGGTCGTCGAGCGCATGTACCGCGTGCGCAGGGGATGCCTTTCATCCGGCGCCGACGGTCTTGCATGCGCTTTGCGACCTTTGGCGTCTCTTGTACGCTCGCTGTTTCTCCCGTCGCGTGCGCGGCAAGCACGCCGCTCGTCCGTCAGGCGCCATGCCGGCCGAAAATCGGGTTCGGGTACAGCAGCACCCACGGCACTACCACGGCCTCGCTAGAATCATTTATAGAACGGGGGCTATCGAGTAAACAGCGGCCCCTCGCGATGGGGCGATCCGCGCGGGTTGCCAATCCTCGCCCTCGAAAAGGCATTAAGAATTGCTCACCGGCTGGGCGGCGTGGCGTTTGCTCGGTCGAGCGCCAGATTGAGCATCAGTACATTAACCCCCGGCTCGCCGAAAATTCCGGCCCATCGCCCCCGCGTGTACTTTCGTACCAACTCGCGCACGCGCTGCGGATCCATATTGCGCGCCTTGGCTACCCTTGCCACCTGAAGCTCGGCGGCAGCGACGCTGATCTCGGGGTCTAGGCCGCTGCCCGATGCGGTAACCAGGTCAACTGGTATCCGGCCGGGCGCAACGCCCGGATTTTCCGCCAAAACGGCCTTGACGCGGGCTTCCACAGCGCTAATCAGGGCGCGGTTGGTCGGGCCAAGGTTTGACCCGCCTGAAGAAGTTGCGTCGTAGCCCTTTTCGCCAGCCGCCGACGGACGGCCGTGGAAATAGCGCGGTGACGAGAAATTTTGCCCGATTAACTCCGAACCGACGACACGATCGCCGTTGCGAACCAGGCTGCCCCGTGCCTGCGCCGGGAAAAATAGATTGGCCAAACCGTACATCGCCAGGGGGTAGACCAGTCCGGTCAGCACGGTCAGAAGAATGGTCAGCTTAACGGCGATTAAGGCAAGACGTGTCAAGCGCCACACCTCCAGCGCTGCCAAACGCGAAGCCGCCTACCGGATGGCTGTGTCGAAAAGAATGCGTCGTGTCGTAACGCGCCCATATAGACTCCTTCGTGCGCGAAAAAAGCCGGGGGAGCCGCGTGCGTTGCGCACCGCGCGACATCTCCGCCTTGGCGGTGCTGCGCGTGTCGGTCAGAACGCTTCGCTGCGCGGCTGGGTATTGCGGGCCTAGGCATTGTGCTACACCAAATGCGCGGCGGTGATCAGCATGTCGATAAGCTTTATCGCCACGAAGGGAATGATCACGCCGCCGCCGCCGTAAATCAAAAGGTTGCGCATCAAGAGCGGCGCTGCCCCGACCGGCCGATACGTTACGCCGCGCAGGGCCAGCGGGATTAGCGCGATTATGACGAGGGCGTTGAAGATCACCGCCGACAAGATAGCGCTCTCCGGCGTGGCCAGCCGCATGATATTGAGCGCGTCCAGCTCGGGGTACGTGACCATAAAAAGCGCCGGAATGATCGCGAAATACTTCGCCAGGTCGTTGGCGATCGAGAACGTGGTGAGCGCGCCGCGGGTCATCAGCAACTGTTTGCCGATCTCGACCACCTCGATAATCTTGGTCGGGTTGGAGTCGAGGTCCACCATATTGCCGGCCTCGCGCGCCGCCTGAGTCCCGGCGTTCATCGCGATTCCTACGTCGGCCTGTGCAAGCGCCGGCGCGTCGTTGGTCCCGTCTCCAATCATCGCGACCAGCCTGCCGCGCGCTTGCTCCTCGCGAATCAGCCGCAGCTTGGTTTCAGGAGTGGCTTCGGCAACGAAGTCATCCACGCCCGATTCCTGAGCGATGGCGTTGGCGGTAAGCGGGTTGTCTCCGGTGATCATCACCGTGCGCAAGCCCATCGCTCTTAACCGCTCGAAGCGATAACGAATCCCTTCCTTGATGACGTCTTTGAGATGGATCACGCCGAGCGCGCGAGCGCCGTCGGCGACCACGAGCGGCGTTCCACCGTCCTTGGCGATACGCTCGACGATCGCGTTGATCTCCGGCGGAATGGTTCCCTGTCGTTCCTGGACGAACTTGAGGATCTCGTCGGCGGCTCCTTTGCGGATGCTGCGTCCGTTCAGATCAATCCCGCTCATCCGGGTGTGCGCGGAGAAGGGGATGAACTTGGCTTCATGCTCGGCAAGCTCGCGTCCACGCAAATTGTATTCACGCTTCGCCAAGACCGTGATTGAGCGGCCTTCCGGCGTCTCGTCGGCGAGCGACGCAAGCTGCGCGGCGTCGGCCAACTCGGTGGCCTGCACGCCGTTGACCGGAACGAATTCGGTCGCCATCCGGTTGCCTAGCGTGATTGTGCCGGTTTTGTCGAGCAACAGCGTGTCGACGTCGCCCGCGGCTTCCACGGCGCGGCCCGAAAGCGCCAGCACATTGTGTTGCACCAGGCGGTCCATTCCGGCGATGCCGATCGCGGAGAGCAATCCCCCGATGGTGGTCGGTGCCAGACACACGAGTAGCGCGACTAGCACGGGAACATCAAGCTTGGTCGAGCTGTACAGCGCGAACGGAAAGAGCGTGACGACGACCAATATGAATGTGATGGTCAAGCCGGTGAGCAGGATCGTAAGAGCGATCTCGTTGGGGGTCTTGCGCCGTTCCGCGCCTTCGACGAGCGCGATCATCCGGTCGAGAAAGGTCTCGCCGGGATTCGTCGTAATGCGCACTTTGATCCAATCCGAGATTACGGTGGTGCCGCCGGTGACGGCGCTGCGATCACCGCCGCTTTCACGAATAACCGGCGCCGACTCGCCGGTCACGGCGGATTCGTTGACGGCAGCCACGCCCTCGATTACTTCGCCGTCGGCCGGGATTGTATCGCCCGCCTCGACCATCACGACGTCTTCGCGGCGCAATGAAGTCGCGTTTACAACCTTAATCTCGCCGGTCTTTAGAATCAGTTTCGCCTGGGTCAGAGTGCGCGATTGGCGCAACGTGGCTGCCTGGGCCTTGCCGCGCCCTTCCGCCATCGCCTCGGCGAAATTGGCGAAAAGGACGGTGAACCAGAGCCACAGCGCGACCTGAACTTCGAAGCCCAGCAGCGCGTGCCTGCCCTCCACAACGTCGCGGATCAAGACTATGGTGGTGAGCGCGCTCGTCACCTCGACCACGAACATTACCGGGTTAAAGATTAACGTGCGCGGGTCAAGCTTGCGCAGCGATTCGACAACCGCCCGTCCGGCGATTTCTCGGCTCCACAGCCCAGGTGCTTTTGGCCTTGCCATTTACGATTTCCCGGAGCTTCCTAGAAGAGCTTTCCGTTGACCATCGCGAAATGCTCGACTATCGGTCCTAGGGCGTCACCAGCGAAGAAAACCAGTGCGCCAACAATTAGAATCACCGCGACGAGCAAGACGACGAAGCTGACGCCGGTAGTGGGGAAAGTGCCGGAGCTTGCCGGGACCGCTTTTTTCTCTGCCATCGACCCGGCTATGGCAAGCGCTGGGATCGCCATCAGGAAGCGCCCGGCGAGCATCACGAACCCGAGCACCAGATTGTAGAAAGGCGTGTTGGCGTTGAGTCCGGCAAAGGCCGAACCGTTGTTCGCCGCGCCCTCAGTGAACGCGTAGAGAATCTCAGAGAAGCCGTGAGGGCCTGGATTGGCGATTCCCGACAGGCCGACTTTGATCACACTGGCCGCGGCCGCCGGCAGCAGAATCAAGGTGGGGAAGATTAATACGTAGAGCATCACCAGTTTCATCTCGCGTGCTTCAATCTTCTTGCCCAGGTACTCCGGCGTTCGCCCCACCATCAACCCAGCGATGAACACGGCCATGACGGCCATGACAATCATTCCGTAAAGGCCGGAGCCGACGCCGCCAAAAATCACTTCGCCGAGTTGCATGTTGAACATCGGAATGAGTCCGCCCAGCGGCGTGTAGCTGTCCAGCGCGGAATTTACGGCCCCACATGACGTGGCCGTAGTGCTCGCGGCAAAGAGCGCGGAGTCGATCGGTCCGAAGCGCGTCTCCTTGCCCTCCATGTTGCCGCCGCTCTGCGTGGCAAGAGGGCGCTGATCGACGCCAAGCGACGCAAACTTCGGATTGCCTGCCTGCTCCGCCCAGACCGCCAACGCGCAACTGGCGAGAAAAAACAGCGACATGGTCGCGAACAGGGTCCATCCCTGCCGGCGATCTCCCGCCATCTTGCCGAAGGTGTGCGTCAGGGCGGCCCCGATTATCAGGATAGACAGCACTTCCAACAGATTGGTGAGGGGAGTGGGGTTTTCGTAGGGATGCGCCGAGTTTGCGTTGAAAAAGCCGCCTCCGTTGGTGCCGAGTTCCTTGATCGCTTCCTGCGAGGCGACCGGACCTTGAGCGATGACCTGCGGGGCGCCTTCCACTGTTTTGACTTCCGCGTAGGCGCCGAGGTTATCCGGCATCCCTTGCCATACGTAGACCAGGGTCAACACAACGCATATCGGCATGAGCACCCAGAGCGTTGCCCGCGTCAGGTCGACCCAGAAATTGCCCAGTGTTCTGATGCCGTCACGCACAAAGCCGCGAATGACAGCGATCGAAATAGCGATTCCGGTTGCCGCAGAAAGGAAGTTTTGCGACGTGAGCCCGAGCATCTGGCTCATGTAGCTCATCGTCGATTCGCCCGCATACGCCTGCCAGTTGGTGTTGGTCGAGAAGCTGGCGGCGGTGTTGAACGCAAGCAAGGGTGCAACCGCTGTCATGCCTTGCGGGTTAAACGGCATTAGATACTGCGTGCGCTGTATTAGATAGAGTACCAGCCAGCTTGCGGCGCCAAATAGCAGTGCCGCACCGGTGTACTCCCTCCAGGTCATTTCTTGGCTGCGCTGGATCCCACAGATGCGATAGATCGCCCGTTCGATGGGTTCCAAGACGGGGTCGAGAAATGTCCTCTGCCGGTTGAAGACCCGCGCCATGAAAAGCCCAAGCGGAATGCTAAACGCAACCAAGGCTGCGAAGGGTACTCCGATGCGCAACAGTGAATTCTCGATCACGGCTGCCACTCTTGAGAAAGCCTAGAACTTCTCGGCACGCAACATGGCGTAAATTAGATAGGCTGTTAAGGCGACGGCGACTATCGCGCCCAGGATTACGTCCCAGGAGATCATAATCGCTTGCATCCCTCGACGTACGCGAAGCAAATTAGAAAAAACGCGATTACGCCTAAAATGATCAGCGCGTCAGTCATACGGCGCTTGAGTAGCAGCCCCACACGACATTTTCCACCGCGTCGAGGCAAATAGAGCGCCATTGAGGCCGTCGGAAAGCTTGGCTGATAGCGGCGGGGCCGCTTGGCGGCGGCTTTGTGCAGGCAAAGCCGCTACGGGTACAAGTGGGCTGGAGCGGCTGATTCTGACCAGCCGAAAACGTGCCCGCAGCCAAGATGGTGACGTGTGGGAGGGCGTTGTTATAAGAGCGAAGGCGGCGACCGAAAAACCCTGCGCAGACCGGACGACGCTTGCGCAGCGGTGGCGTCGCCGAAGTGGTGAATGTCATGATGACAACACGTGCGAGTTCATCAAAAAGCGCTGCCGGGCGCAAGACACGCAAACAGGCGCTTGGCTGCGGGCCCGGACGCCTCGGTGCTTGCGCGCGACCTTTCATTTCCATTATGTTCTCTTTTTCTCTGATAAACGAAATTTAGCAGGACTTGAGATTGGGGCGAAGCCTTTCCGAGCGATTTACACCCCATCCATAGCACGCTAGTATCGGCGGGCAAGGCGCCACTGCTGCGACGTTGTCAGGTCTCGGCGCCTGCCACCGGCAATCGAGTTTATCTACGCTAATGTTTTTCCTCGAAAAGACGGCTCCGAGTCGACCCTTAAGGGCAGTTGGCCATTAGCAGCGAAAACCAGGAGGAATCCTGTTCCTCAACCGGGTGAAGTGTTCTAGGCGCAATCATCATGAGCAATTTAGACGCGAGCATACAGACGGATTCTCGTGGTCGTGGCTGGGCGCGAGCCCTGCCGCGACCGTTCGATGGACTAGTGGACCTCGCGCTGGATTTGCGCTGGAGCCACGACTACAACAGCGAGCCTATTTGGGCTGCCCTGGCTCCCGAGCAATGGCGTGCGACTCACAATCCGTGGTTAGTGTTGACTCAAGTTTCAGCCGAGCGACTCGACGACCTCGCCCGACAAGCCGACTTCGTTGAGCGCGTTCAGCGTCAAATTAGCGCCCGCCAGGAGTACCTGAATCGGAAGAAATGGTTTGAGCGCGAGCATCAGGCGAGCACGCTTCGCGTGGCCTACTTCAGCATGGAATTCGGCCTCAGTGCCGGCTTTCCGGTCTATGCCGGCGGGTTGGGCGTGCTTGCAGGAGACCATCTCAAGTCGTCGAGCGACCTGGGGGTGCCGCTGGTCGGTGTAACGCTATTTTGCCGGTCAGGGTACTTTCGCCAGATGCTCAACAGCCATGGCGAGCAGCATGAGGTGTACCCGAACTATGAACCGTCCGACCTGCCGATTCACCCGGTGCGCGACTCAGGCGGCGAATGGCTGCGCGTAGGCGTTGAGATGCCCGGGCGCATCGTGTACGTGCGGGCGTGGCAGCTTAACGCCGGCAACGTGGCGCTCTTTCTGCTGGACACCGAGGACACGCTTAACTCCCCCGAAGATCGCGAGATCACCGGAAGGCTGTACGGCGGCGACAGAGACCTCCGCATTAAGCAGGAAATTGTGCTTGGCATCGGAGGATGGCGGCTGCTCGAAGCGCTCAATTTCAACCCCAACGTGTGTCATCTCAATGAGGGGCATACGGCGTTCGCGATGCTAGAGCGGGCGCGCGGCTTTATGGCCCGCACCGGCCAGCCGTTCGCGACCGCGCTTCGCTGCACCCGCGCCGGCAATATCTTTACCTCGCATACCGCGGTTCCCGAGGGGCTCGACAGCTTTTCGCCCGAACTGTTCGGCTGGTACTTCCACGATTACGCGGCAAAGCTGGGCATATCTTTGCCCGAGTTGATCGCCCTGGGACGCGCCGACGCGGCGGACAGCCAGGAGCCCTTCAAGATGGCCTATCTGGCGCTGCGGGCTTCCGCCTATTCCAATGCGGTGAGCCGCCTGCATGGGAAGGTCAGCCGGCGCCTGTTTCATCCGGCCTTTCCACATTGGCCCGAATACGAGGTGCCGATCGACTACCTGACCAACGGCGTGCACGTGCCTACGTGGGTCTCAAAACATACCGGAGCCTTATGGCACGACGCTCGCGACCAGGACTACGGTCGTGAGCATCTGCCGACCCAGATGTTCAGCCTCGAGCATATGAACGACGAGGCGCTCTGGGACATGCGCAACCAGGCGCGCAAAGGAATGGTGGACTTTTTGCGCGCTCGCCGGGCCCATCCTTACAGCTTTGAAGCTGATGGGCACCAGGGCACCATCGAGCAGCCGTTTGGGTTCGATGAGCACGCTCTGACGCTTGGTTTTGCGCGACGCTTGGTTGCTTACAAGCGCCCGGACCTCTTGCTCCACGACGCTGAACGGCTGACACGGATGCTCACCAACCGTGACCGTCCCGTGCAGTTGGTGATAGCCGGCAAGGCCCATCCCAGCGACGCCATCGGGAAGGCCGCCGTGCGGCAGTGGTTGGAGTATATCCGACGGCCTGAAGTGGGCGGACGGGTGCTTTTTGTCGAAGACTACGACCTCGCGGTCGGCGCCGAATTGGTGCGCGGCGTTGACGTCTGGATCAACAACCCGCGTCGCCCGTGGGAGGCGTGCGGCACGAGCGGCATGAAGGTCGTCCTCAATGGCGGCCTAAACCTCTCGACCCTCGATGGATGGTGGGATGAGGCGTATTCGCCCAAGGTAGGATGGGCGCTCGGCGATCGGATCGAATATGCCGAGGTGGCCCAGCGCGATCGGGCGGACGCGGAGACGCTCTACTGGTTGCTAGAG
>JAJYYI010000064.1 GCA_021801125.1 Deltaproteobacteria bacterium
GATCGATCTCGTCGCCGAGCTAACCAATATCGGAACGCTGTTCGCCTTCGTCCTGGTGTGCCTGGGCGTCTGGACGCTGCGAAAAATCGCTCCCGACGTTCCGCGGCCGTTCACGACCCCGATGGTGCCGTTGGTGCCGCTCCTCGGCGTGGGCTTTTGCGCCACACTGATGATCAGCCTCAGGCCGGTTACCTGGATTCGCTTTGTGATTTGGCTTGGCCTCGGGATGGTAATCTATCTTTTGTACGGCCATCGGCACAGCCGGCTCCACGGGGAGCATGACCTTTGAATTCGAACCGTCTCGCGTCCTCAAGTAGGTCAGGTGCGTTGTCACGCCGCCCACGCAGCGCGGCTACGCCCCTTGCAGACGTTGCGTAAACCTGCGCGACTCGCGCCGCCTGTCAAACGACCAGGTTGCTCATCGGGGGTTGGCGCGTACATAGCCGAGCGACTCCGGCAGCGGCGCGTTAGTCGCACGCCAGCCGCGCTCTCGCACCTCCCATCTCGGCTTGGCAAGCTCCACCCATCGGCCACCAATTAGTGCGTAAGTGAAGACCAAATAACGGCTTTGCTCCGAATCCGCGCTTCGCGATGACTCGGCGCCCGTCGGCATCGGCGTCAGAACCTTACCGCCCACCTGAACGCTCACGGCCACTTCGCCGCTAGGGCCAAAGGTCGGTGCGTATTCGAATCTCGAATCCAGATCCACGTAAGGCTCGCCGCGGCGTTTTTTGGCTTGCTCGTCACGCGCAAACGGCCCGAGCTCTTGGGCGACGGTCGCCCTAAGCCGCGCGGCCACGTCGCGGGTAGGTTCCGGCTTGGTGTAAGTGAATTCGAGAGGCGGGGTTTTCGCCCGATGAGGCGGCCGAAACAGAACCATCGTAGTTCGCGCGGCAAGCGCGGCTAACCCGATTAACAACCAGACTCGATGCCTCATCCGGGGTAAGTTCCGTGTCCGCCGAGCGCCTGTTTGCTCGCGAGAACCATTATAATTCGCCGCGTCGAGAGGACCGCCCACGGCGAGTCGTCATCAACCGGGCGCCCGCTGGTCTCGAAGCCCAAGCCATGAGGCCGCATCGATCCTACTAACAACGCGCCGACCATCCTCAGGCCGACGATTCTCAGGAAGTATCCGTTGTCACCGGTTGCGTCGCTTGACCGGCGCCCACAACGCGCCGAGCGAAGCTCTTCGGTCGCCTGCGCTTTACTCGACGCGCCTCTTGCTGGCGCTGCTCCATCAGGTCGATAAGGAACTGTTGGCAGTTGCCCACGTTGCGACCGCTTGGGGGCGGCGTGTAACTGCCATCCGGTTGCATCGTCCACGCGCAGGAGTTCGCAGCAAGCTGGCAGTCGAGCACCGTACGTAATTCCGCACGCAACGAAGGATCCTCCACCGGCGCAATGACCTCGACGCGGCTTTCCAGGTTTCGTTTCATGCAATCAGCGGAGCCGATGAAATATTCCTCGGCCCCGCCGTTTCGAAAGTAGTAGATGCGTCCGTGCTCAAGAAAGCGCCCGACTATGCTCACGACGCGGACATTCTCGGAAAGCCCGGGAATCCCCGGTCGGAGTCGGCAAGTATCGCGGACGAGCAGCTCCACTTTCACGCCGGCCTGCGACGCGCGGTACAACGCGCGCGCGACGTCCACGTCCTCGAGCGCGTTGATTTTAAATTGAATCAGCCCCTGGCAAGTTGGAGACTGGAGCTTGATTTCGCGCTCGATTTTCGCGAGCAGCGTCTTTTTGAGCAGCGTAGGCGCGGGAAGAATCTTCTTGTATACGCGCTCGGGAAAGTACCCCGTGGTCAGGTAATTAAAGAGCTGGGTCACGTCCTGCCCGATCGCGTCGTCGCAGGTGAGAAGACCGAAGTCGGCGTAACTTCTCGCCGTGCCGGGATGATAGTTACCGGTCCCGATATGCACGTAGCGCCTGAGCCCGTTGTAGTCCTGACGCACGACCAGGATCACTTTACAGTGCGTTTTGAAACCGAGAACGCCGTAGGTGACGTGGATGCCGAACTGTTCCAGGCGGCTTGCGAACTTGATATTCTCCGCCTCGTCGAAGCGCGCCTTCAATTCCACGACGACCGCCACCTGCTTGCCGTTGCTCGCCGCGTTGCACAGATGCTCGATAATTTCGGCGTCGCTGGAGGTGCGATAAAGCGTCATCTTGATCGCTCGCACCTTCGGGTCCTCGCTGGCTTCCCGCAAAAAACGCCCAACCGAAGTGGAAAACGATTCGTACGGATGAAGCAGCAGTAGCGACCCGGCGTCCCGTATCAAGTGAAAAACGTTCCTCGGACTTTGCAGGCGAGGATGATCGATCGGCCGATGGGCGGGAAAGTGCAGGGCCGGCTGCTCGATGGCAGTCAACTCCATCAGGTCGCGCATCGCAAGCATCGAGTCTGTCTCGAACACGTCCTCGCGCTCGTCCAGACCGAGTTCCGCGGCGAGCATACCGCGATGCACCGGGTCCATTCCCTTCGCTATCTCGAGCCGGACGATCGGCGCGAATCTCCTATCGCGCAGCTCGGACTCGATAAGAACTAGGAGATCGTCGGCCACCGCCTCGTCGCGTTCGGTGTTCGCGTTGCGCGTGACGCGAAAAAACTCGCACGAAACGATTTCCACTCCAGGAAACAGCAAGTCGAGGTTGTGCGCCATCACGTCTTCGAGCACCACCCAGCGATTATCCTGGCCGACGCGCAAAAAACGCGGTATCCCAAATCCCAGGGGCACCTTGACGCGCGCGAGCACCGGATCGGAGTCGCTGCGGCTGCGCAAAGCCACGAGCAGATTGAGCGACAGCGTCGAGACAAACGGGAACGGGTGAGCCGGATCCATCGCCTGAGGCGTCACCAGCGGAAAGATATTCGCCAGGTAGTGATCGCGCAACCGCTCTCTTTCCTCCGCGGAGAGCTGCCCATAAGAAGTGACGCAAATGCCGGAAGCGGCGAGCGCGTCGAGCAGACGCGGCAACAGCTCGCGCTGCTCTCGCTCTATCTGGCGAATCACCACGTAACACTCGCTGACTTGCTGGCGCGGCGTCCGGCCGTCGGGCGCCGGATCTTGCAAACCGGCGGCGATCTGCTGCTTGAGCCCGCCGATCCGGGTCATGAAAAACCCGTCCAGGTTCGATGCCGTGATCGCCAAAAACCTAAGCCGTTCGAGCAACGGATTTTCTTCGTTCTGGGCTTCGTACAAAACTCTCCGATTGAAGGCGAGCCAGGTGAGTTCACGGTTCAGGAAGAACTCCGGCGAGACCAAGGGATTGTCGCCGCTGGTCGCTTGAACGAGCGGTGCTGCGACCCCGGCCTCCGCACCATTCGGCGTCGGTGGCGCTATTCCATCGGTCGGACTCTGCTCGCAACGGTCGCTTTGATCAGCCATGCGCTATTCGGCTAAACCGCCCCCTGTGGCTTAAAAAACCCACTTCCTTCTATACCATAACCGGCCGTTTGTCGGCACGGTAAAGGCCAGCGCGGGGCGGGGCGATCTCGCCCCACTCCCTTTGTCTAGAATGGCGCGCTCGTTTGCACGCACGCCGCGAAATAGTGTAACCATTTAATTTGGCCGAAGAACCGTGCCCTCCAATTCTCTTAACCCGAGCTTAAACAACCGCCGGAGAGCCGTTCTAGGAACCAAGGCACGCCTGGGCGAAAACTCGCAGCGCTAATTTGGGGGCTTATTGCCAGGGGTGCTGCCAGAGGCGCCTCGTAGCCGTGGCAGGCTGGCCATCTAAGACAACCTTACCGAGGATTAGCAATGCGCGAAATGCCAGTCGGAACAAAGGGCAGCTTCACGATGACCGTCGAGCACCAACACCTGGCGAGCACCGTCGATAACACGCTCCCCGAGGTCTTGGCCACCGGATGGATGGTTATCATGATGGAGCGCGCGGCGATGGACGCGATGCGGCCGTTTCTTGAGCCTGGCGAGTCCTCGGTGGGCGTGGCGATGAACATCGGGCATGTCGCCGCCACACCCCCGAAACACGTCGTTCACGCCACAGCCGAAATGGTGAAAGCCGAAGGCCGGCGCTTTGAATTCAAGGTGAGCGCGAGGGATGAAACCGAGGTAATCGGCTCCGGAACGCATCAGCGCGTGGTTATCAATCCCACGAAATTCCTTGAACGGTTGGCGGCAAAGGTGAAGCGCTGAAGGGGGCGAAATGGGCGTGGACAAGATTCCGTTTGATCGCGACGAGGTATGGGTGGGGCGCGACTTGGGCGGTCATGAGTACGAGATCGTGCCCGAGTTGATCACCAAATACGTCGACGGAACCGGCGACAAAAATCCGTGGTATCGCGGGGCGTCGCCTCTTGGGTACGCTCTCGCACCGGTGTTGTCGTTATACTGGGCGGTTTACGTCACCCATGACTGGTATCTGCCCAACGTATTCGGCAACCTTCACGCGCGCCAGGAATGGGAATCGTTCGCGCCGTTCAAGGTCGGCGAACTGGTGCGCACGCGGGCAACGGTGGTCGATCGTTACGAGAAACGTGACCGCGAGTATGTGGTCGCGGAGGTGCTGACTGTCGGCATGGACGGGCGCCTGCTGGCGCGTAGTCGCACTCATCAGAGCTTCCTTTTGGCCGACCGCCGCGGCGAAGGCTTCGCCGTCGATCGCTCGCGAGAAAAAGCGCCGGGGCGCGTCTTCACTGTGGGCGAACGAGGTGGTGAACCTTTGGCGACCGAACCGCGGCGGATCGACGAGGCAATGTGCCTGGCCTTCTCCGGGCCGCACGTTAACTATCACACCAGCCGCGAGAAGGCGCGCGAGCTGGGTTTTCCTGAAATCGTAGTTCAAGGAATGCTCTCGGTTTGCCATGTGGCGGAGATGATGACCAAGCGCTTCGGGCTGGGCTTCTACTACGGCGGCCGGCTCGACGTTCGCTTGGTGAACGTGCTTTGGTGCAATGAAATCAGCGCTGCCCACGGGTTGATCGTCGAACGGCGTGCGGAGGGCAAGCGCACTCGCGCCGAAGTAGAGGTGTGGTGCGAGAAAGCCGACGGCACCAAGACAGTGGTAGGCTCCGCGAGCGCATTGGAGTTGTAGCGACGGTTTGATACGGCGCGCCGCAGTTCAGCAGCTACTGGAGCTGTTGATGGCGCGCTATGTGAGTCAGGGGTTGGCCTCGGCAGCTTCGACCGGACACCCGGCGGGACGAACCGTTGCCGAAGCCAAGTGCGGTCAGCGCCACGTCTCCTGACGCGGGGAGGACCGCGCATCGCAGAACGAGCGCGCTTGGCGTCACTTATATGCAGTATCTCCTCGCCCTGGACCAAGGCACCACTTCCAGCCGCAGCGTGCTCTTTAACCTGGGCGGCGAACCGGTGGCATACGCGCAGGAAGAACTCGCGCAACATTACCCGCAACCCGGATGGGTTGAACATGACGCGCGGGAAATCTGGGAGTCGCAACTCAAGACGGCTCGTGCCTGCCTTGAACTGGCCGGCATAGAGCCGAGCGCGGTCGCGGCTATTGGGCTCACCAATCAGCGCGAGACTACCGTCATCTGGGAACGCGACACCGGGACGCCCGTATACAGAGCCATCGTATGGCAGGATCGGCGCACCGCGCCACTGTGCGACCGTTTGAAGAGCCGCGGCCTCGAGCCGACTTTTTCGCGCAAAAGCGGCCTGCTTCTTGACCCATATTTTTCCGGCACTAAAGTTAGCTGGCTGCTCGACAACCTCCCCGGCTTGAGAGACCGTGCGCGGAGCGGTGAGCTGGCTTTCGGCACCGTGGACTCGTGGCTGATTTACCAGCTCACAGGCCGCCGACTGCACGCGACTGACGTCAGCAACGCCGCGCGCACGCTTTTGTTTGATATCCATAACCTTCGGTGGGACGAGGAACTGGCCGACCTCCTAGATGTCCCGATGGCGCTGCTGGCGCAGGTACACGACTCCGCAGGCGATTTAGCTACAACCGATCCGGCCCTGTTCGGCCGCCCAATCCCCATCCGTGGTGTAGCCGGCGACCAGCAGGCCGCACTTTTCGGTCAAGCGTGCCTAAGCCCGGGAATGGCGAAGAATACCTACGGCACGGGAGCCTTCGTCGTGATGCACACCGGCGAGACGGCGCCGGCCACGCACGACGTGCTCGGCACGGTCGCTTGGCGGCTCAAAGATCGGCGCGCCCAGTATGCCCTGGAAGGCTCTATCTTCGCCGCCGGCGCCGCCGTGCAATGGCTGCGCGATGGGCTTGGAATGATTGCCACCTCCTCCGAGGCCGACCCCTTGTGCCGGTCGGTGAAGAGCACCGACGGCGTATATTTTGTTCCGGCTTTGGCCGGGTTGGGCGCGCCCTATTGGGATCCGCATGCGCGCGGCGCGCTCTTCGGGCTAACGCGCGGCATCACCAAGGCCCATATCGTGCGCGCCGCTTGCGAAGCGATGGCGTATCAGACGCGAGACGCCATCGAAGCGATGCAGCGGGCCTCCGGAATCGCGCTTACAGAGTTGAGAGTTGATGGCGGAGCTTCGGTCAACGACTTTCTGATGCAGTTCCAAGCCGACATTCTCGGCGTGCCGGTGCTGCGGCCGAAGCTCACGGAAATCACAGCGTTGGGAGCCGCGTACCTTGCCGGTATCGGCGCGGGCCTAGTCGACCTAGATGAGATCAACAACCGCTGGACGCTCGAACGACTTTTCGAGCCGCGGATGTCCACCGATCAACGTGAGGAGTTGTACGCCGGATGGAAGCGCGCTGTCTTGCGCACCCTGGAGCGATCCTCGGTGCGTGGCTAAACGGCCGCACGCTGTTTCGGCTGGGAAAAATTACGAGTTGAATCGCCGTGGCGGTGACGCGCGAGAGTGAAGTCGAGGCGCTTAGGCACGGTCGATTCGATCTGCTGGTGATCGGCGGCGGGGCGACAGGTGCCGGCACTGCGCTCGACGCCGCGTCACGCGGTCTGCGCGTAGCCTTGGTCGAACGCGACGATTTCTCCAGCGGCACCTCCAGCCGCTCGACCAAGCTAATCCACGGCGGCGTTCGCTACCTCGAACAGGCGGTCAAGCATCTCGACGCCAGCCGTATCAACGCAGTCAACGCCGCGCTGCGGGAGCGCGCGGTCATGCTGCGCATCGCACCCCATCTCACACGCGCCCTGCCCTTTCTGACACCCATCTACCGCTGGTATCGATTGCCCTACTACTACGCCGGCTTCAAGCTCTACGATCTGTTGGCGGGACGGTTCAACGCGACCCCCGGCAGTCTGATCAGCGCGCGCGAGGCGCGCTCGCGCTTTCCCATGCTCACCGGAAGGAGGCTTAAGGCCGGGTTAATCTACTACGACGGCCAGTTCGACGACGCTCGCATGAATCTGAGCCTGGCGCTTACCGCTCGCCAATACGGCGCGACTATCGCCAACCATCTGGAAGTGCGCGGTTTCGAAAAGCGCTCGTCGCTAATTCGCGCGATCTTCGTTCATGACCATACCACCGGCGAAGAATGGGAAGTCCATGCGCAGGTCGTAGTCAACGCGGCCGGACCATTTGCTGACCTGGTGCGCAAGCTCGACGACCCGCAGGCCAACCCACTGCTCAACCCGAGCGCAGGCGCGCACATCGTGCTGGACAAGCGCTTTTGTCCCAACGACCTGGCGCTGCTCATCCCGCGGACTTCGGACGGGAGGGTGGTTTTTATGCTCCCGTGGATGGGGATGACGCTAGCCGGCACCACGGACAGCCCCGCAGCCGTCGATTTTCACCCGCGCACCACGCAAGAAGAGATTGACTATCTTTTACACGAACTCTCGGCGTATCTGGAAACCCCGATCAAGCGCTCCGACATCAAAGCGGCATGGAGCGGTCTTCGCCCCCTAGTCGACGCGGCGCAGAGCGCCGATACCGCCGCATTACCGCGCGACCACGTCGTGCATGTGAGCCGAAGCGGCCTGATCACGGTCGCCGGAGGCAAATGGACCACCTACCGCCGAATGGCCAAGGACGCCGTGGACCGAGCGATTGAAATAGCCGATCTAAAGCCCCGACGCAGTTGCGTTACGGACCACCTAATGCTGCTCGGGGCGCAAGAGCTTAACGGCTACGACGCCAAAATGACGCCCCCACAGGACTCATTGAAACATTGGCATGACTTGCCGGACGACGTAGTTACGCACCTGGAATCAGCGTACGGCGATCGCGCGCCCGGCATAGCGGCGATCGCTCGCCGCGGCTATGCTGCGCGCCTGGCCCAAGAGTTCCCGTATATCGAGGCGGAAGTCCTATGGGCTGCGCGGGAAGAGATGGCCTGCACCGTCATGGACGTCCTCGCCCGCCGCACCCGGTTGGCCTTCTTAGACAACGGGGCGGCTGACGCGGCAATCGCGCGCGTGAGCGAGCTTCTGGCCGAAGCGCTCAACTGGGATACGCGCAAATCGGCGCTCGAACGAGACGCGGCTCGGCAGCGCCTTAGTCAAGGACTGTAGCCGGAGCGGCGCGCTCGGCTGGCGGCGCTGTTGGCGCTTGCCCGCGCCGCGAAACGGCAGCCCGAAACCAGAGCCGCATGAACGGTGCGCACGGCGGACGAAAAGATCTCCGCTCAAAATTCGGCCGGCGGTCGAAAGACTGCCGGCCCGAAACGGCTTGCCATAAGATCACGCGTCCACCGCACCGCAAGCTCAGCGCGCTGATGGAACGCGCACAACGCCAAACCTTAGGTCCACAGGCCTGCGTTCGCCGTTTGCAAAACAAACGCAAATCGAACGACCTAATGTTCGGCAGTGGTGGGATCGATTACTTCCTTAATCTCCGAAATCTTGTTGGCCGGAAATCCTCCGCGCCGCGCATGCTCCTGGACCGCTTCCGGATTGGGCGCGATGTAGACGCAATAGACCTTGTCGTCGGTGACATAGCTCTGCACCCATTGAATCTGCGGCCCCATTTCGCGGAGAATTCCGCAGGATTTCGCCGAAATCGCTTGAATCTCTTGCTGGGACAGTTTGCCCGCACCCGGAATTTCCCGCTCGATCACGTACTTGGGCATGACAACCCTCCTGTTGGGGGCGCACCGCGCCCCCGTAAATTGTAAAGGCAAATGACTCGCTCGGTATTGCGCAAAAAGGCTCTTGGAATCCCCGGCCTTTCGCCCGGCGCCGTTTATAGCATAAAGGGACGTGAGCGCTAAGCGCAACCGGAACGCCTGGCCGCGCATAACTCCGCACGCGCGAAATCGCGCTGCGCGCAGGGATAGCTCCCTTCGCGGCGACACGCCGACGCCGGAGCCCGGCGACAGCTCACGCGGACTACAGGCAAGGGCCCAGACCTCCGCGACGCGCGGTTAGAGCCGCAAGCTTGTGCGCCGGCGATATAACTCAGCGGAAGCGAAACAGAGCCCGATCAGCGCAAGAGTGACGAGAAAGCCCGGCGACATCGGATGCCACAGCGCGTTGCCAAGGCACGCAAAAAGCACAGTACCCGGGATAATTCCCAGAATGGTGGCCCAAAAGTAGTCGCGAAACCTTATCGGAGAGGCGCCGGCGATAAGGTTGAGCGCGTTGTACGGAATAATCGGGAAGACGCGCAGATAAAAAATGATCGGGAACCCGTGCCGGTTCAGCCGTTCCAAAAGCGCCTGGAAGCGACCGCCGACCACGCGGCGCACAAAGTCCCGTCCCAGAAATCTGCCGGTCGCGAAAGCCGCTAGCGCACCTGAAAAAGCGCCAATGACAGCGTAAATCGCTCCCCACGCCGCGCCGAATGCCAGCCCTCCGGCAAGCGTCATCACCGCTCCAGGCAGCAAAAACGACGGCCCAACGGCGTACAACAGCAGGTACGCAAGCGGAGCCCAAGGCCCCCATGACAAGACCGCAGCCCGCACTCGAGCGGGATCGTGGAACCATTCTCTGTGCGACACCAACGCCCAGACTATCGCCAAAACCAGAAGGACAACCAACGAAAGCCTAAGCGCGTTTTTCAAGACCGCACGCTCGGCGCTCGGCATCTCTGTGCCAGCGGGCCATTCAGCGCCTTCTCCGTTTCCGCGCTCGATTATCAGCTCGTTTGTCGCTCGCATGCTCTCCTTGGTTGCCGGGCGGAGATACCGCCGCGGATCTCACGCCCGCAAGTTAACCTGTTCGGGCGGCTTCTCCGAACGAAGAACGTTCCAACTTTACCGGGGCCCTAGCCCCCACGGCCTACCGCCCAACGCCCCTGATTCGCGGCACAGGCAGGCTTTCGTCAGGCGCCGCGTGCTTTCCTGCCATCGGCGCAAAACAAACACACGCTTGCCAGGACCTAGTCGAGAATACCACTCATTGCGCGGCACGTAGAAGCGGCCCAAGGCCCTCTTCTAAGCGGCGATGCGCGCGATATCGTGATCCCGCACCTGCACGGCGTATCCGGCCGCGCCCAGACGCTGCGCCATCTCCGCCACCAGCACCGGCGAGCGATGGCGGCCGCCGGTGCAGCCGAGCCCAATTGCAACGTGACGCTTGCCCTCCTGCTTGTATAGGGGCAGCAAGAACTCGAGCAAAGCCGTGATTTCGTTCATAAAACGTTGGGCCTTGGCCTGACTCATGACGAATTCCCGCACCCTTGCGTCGTGCCCATCAAGCGGGCGCAGTTCGGCAATGAAGAACGGGTTGGGCAGAAAACGAATGTCGAACATGAGATCCAGGCCGACCGGCGTACCGTATTTAAATCCGAACGACACCAAGGTAACGACCAATTCAGCGCGGTAGTCGCTCGCAACCACCGCCGCGGTGACGATCTCGCGCAGCTCGTGCACGCTGAGTGCGGTAGTATCGATCACGCGGCTGGCCCGCTCCCGCATCTCGGCCAACGCTAAGCGCTCGAGTCGGATACTCTCCGCCACCGTGCCGCCGGGTTGCCCGAGCGGATGAGGCCGGCGTGTCTCCGAATACCGGCGCGCAAGCACCGTATCGGAAGCGTCGAGAAAGAGAATCTCCGGGCGGAAGCCTTGCGTCTCGAGCTTGCTGAAAACTCGCGGCCATTCGGGGAAAAATAGCCTCTCGCGCGCGTCGATGCCCAGCGCCACCCCGCGCAGCCTAGGGTCTCGCGCACAGATCAAGCGAAGCATGTCGGGTGCGAGTGCGACGGGCAGATTGTCGACGCAATAGAACTCCAGGTCTTCGAGAATGCGCATGGTCGAGGCGCGTCCGGAACCGGAGACGCCGGTGACAATTACCAGCCTCGGACGCGGGGCCGTGGCCATGATCTTATCTTCCGTGATAGATAGGCCCGCGGACAATGCGAACGAATCGCCAACGCCCCGGCGAGAAGATACCTCTTATGGTGCCCGCAGAGCCTCGACCTCTCTCCGCAAGCCAGCAATCGGGAGCGCAACGCCTAATATTTTTCGTCCTCTTCCTTGATCAAGCGGTAGATTTCAGCGCTATCCGGCGCGCTCATCAGTTGCTCGCGAAAGGTCGCATTCTTGAGCAGTCGTGAGACGCGGGCCAGAGCCTTGAGATGAAGACTCGCGGCCTCTTCCGGCGCGACCAGGAGGAAGAACAGATGCGTAGGTTTGCCGTCCAGTGAATCAAAGTCGACACCCCTGAGGCTGCGTCCAAAAACGCCGACGATCGCGCCGATACCGTCGATCTTGCCGTGCGGGATGGCGATCCCGTCGCCGATCGCGGTGGAGCCGAGACGCTCTCGTTCGTTCAGGATAGCCGCCAGCCGCTCGGGCTTCATCGTTGAGTGTCTCGTGCAGAGCTTTGCCGCAAGCTCTCGCAACACAGCGCTCTTGCTATCGGCGCTCAAGTCGGGCAGCACCATGTCAGGGGTCAAGATGTCGGTGATGCTCATTAATGCGAAATAGGCTCCACGCCAAATGATCCTGCGTTAAACTCGCGCCCCACACCGAAGGCATCCGGACTATCGAGTCAACAACCCTTGGCGGCAGACCGTTTCTTAAAATTGCCGTGCCCTAGGCCAATCACCCCGGCAAACAGCACCGTAAGTCATACTTGCCGGCTTTTCAATTCGCGAGCAGCAACTTCCTCGCCGCCGCCGAGCACAGTGCTTGCGGGCAAGGCGCGGGTCCTGCTCTGCTTGATTTTGTTCAGATGCTCGGTGACCTGACGCTTTACTTTTGCCGCCAGACCATCGATCACAGCGTACAGGTCCCGCCCCTCCACGTAGGCCGTTTTCAGCGTCAGATGTCCCGTCTTGACCGTCGCTTCGCCGCAATGCCGGTATTTGTCGACGGACAGGATTACATGCACGTTCGCGTCCTTCTTAAGAAATTTCGCGATCTGGCCGAACTTCCGTTCCGTATATTCCTGGATCGCCGGCGAAGACTCCAGGTGACGAAAAGTAGTGTTCACACTGATACTATGGGCGACACGTTTGCCACGCACTTTGGTCGCCGACGCGGTTGCGGGCTTTGGCTTTATCAGACCCACCTCTCTCACTCCTACGAGTTGGCTCAGTTTCGTCCGCGGCGCTAAAATCTCTCAAGTCCGAACGTCGCCAGCCAATCAATCCAGCCGCCTACGTTTGGCCGAAGGCAGGATTGACAACGCCTGCCGGTACTTGGCCACCGTGCGCCTGGCAATGTTGACCTGCTCGCGGCGCAAAATCTCGACAATCGCCTGATCGGACAGCGGCTCGCCATGAGACTCATTGGCGACCAGCTGCCTGATTCGATTCTTGATCGTCTCGGCGCTTACATCCTCGCCGGACGCGGCTTTGACACTTGAGGTGAAAAAGAACTTGAGGTCGAAGATGCCCTGCGGCGTATCAGCGTATTTGTTCGCCGTAGCGCGGCTAATGGTTGATTCGTGCATGTTGATGTCAGCAGCGATGTCGCGAAGGACAAGCGGCTTCAGATAAGCGATGCCCCGCTCGAAAAACTCGCGCTGAAACTTCACGATTGACGAAGCCACGCGGTAGATCGTCTGCTGGCGCTGATAAATCGATTTGACCAGCCAGCGCGCCGAGCGCAAGCGCTCCTGCAAATATTTTCGCGTATCCTCCCCTGCCTGATGGTCGTGGAGCACCCGCTGATAGTACGAAGACAAACGAAGACGCGGCAGCGCGTCTTCGTTGAGCGTCACCACGTAGTCATCGCCTTGCTTTCTGATGACCACGTCGGGCACCACATAGACCGGTTTCGCGTCGCCGTAATCGCGGCCCGGCTTGGGCTCGAGCAGCGAAACGATGCGAATCGCTTGATTGACGGTCTCCAGGTCCACCCCCTGGAGCTTGGCAATCTCGGCGTAGCGATGCTTTTCAAGCAGGTTCAGATGGTCGCAAATGATGCGCGCGGCAAGCGACTCTTCCATGCCGTAGACGCGAAGCTGGTTGAGCAGACATTCCTTGAGAGTACGGCTCGCCACCCCGGGCGGATCAAAACGCTGAACGCGCGCCAGCACCATTTCAACCTGCGAAACGTCGCAGCCCAGTTGCGTGGCCAACTCGTCAAGGCCCGCTTCGAGGTAACCGTCGTCGTTGAGGTTGTAAATGATGACCTCACCGATCTGCCGCTGCGGTTCGTTGAGATCCGAGAGCCTCAGCTGCCACATCAGATGCTCTTCGAGCGAAGCCTTGCGCGTGAGGGTGTTCTCGAGCGTGAGCCGCCGTTCTTCCTGGTCCTCGCTATAGTTCATTCCGGACCAGTTGTTTGAGTAGTTTTCCAGGTAGTCGCTCCAGTCTACGCGATCCAGGCGGTCAACCTCGCGCAACTCCGACGCGTTTTCCCGAACCTCCCCAGGCGCCGGAGCGGCTTCCGTAAGCACGGCTGCCCCTTCCCCGTCAAGGTTTCCGCCGTCGGCGGGCAATCCGTCACTCTGCTGGTCGAAGGCGAGCAGACTGGCGCCTTCGGCCGCCGCACCATTGCTCAGCGACTCATCGGGGCCGCGCTCCGCGATCTCAAGCAGCGGGTTTTGCTCGACTTCGCTCTGAATCATCGCCTCCAGCTCGACGACGGGAAGTTGCAGGATCTTAATCGCCTGCTGCAACTGCGGCGTCATTACCAGTTGCTGACGCAGCCGAAGTTCTTGTCCTAGCTTCGTTTCGAAAGCCATAAGCGAGCTTACCGCTGACCGCTTGCCGTTGTCTTTTGTTCCGCGCCGGGCTTCTTGCCATTACCCTCCTGCGTCTGACGCGGATACAAAATCGCGTGAGCGTTTTCGACCACGCTTCTCTGATTTTCAAGATATACCAATATCCTGTCCCCGGCCACCCGGTCGCGTCCGTTCTGAATGATCGGGTCGCCCGTCACGACGACCGTCTGCTTAGCTTCGTCCAACACGGCATGTTTGCCGGTGACGACGTCGGTTCCCCGCGTCATTCGGACATTCCCAATTGCAATCACTTGCTGAATATCATTAAAACTAGCGCCGTAAATGACCTGCAAAGTGTCGCTATCCAAGGCGGCATCCGCCTGTACCGCATGCACGTGGCCGCGGTAAAAGACCTGCTTAGTCTTGTAGTCGAGATCGAGCGTGTCGGATTTGATCCGAATCGGCCCGCGTTCCGGCGACGCCTTCATCACATCGAAAGGATTGTCGCTGGGCGTTGCCCTCGGCCGAGGCTGCGGCGTCGACAGCTCAGCCTTGGCGTGCGCGCCCGCACCCTTGCTCGCGTGAGATGGACGCTTGGCTTCAACATGACCGCTGCTGTCCTGCGCAAAGGCGGGGAACGCTAAAAGCCAAGTAGCGACTATCGCGAGCGACAACCCAACTGCTGTCGCCGGCGAGACCAGCCTGCGTGCAACTTCTACGGTGAGCAAAATCCTCTCAAAGGACCTTAGATGTAGCAGCGTTCGGCTTGACCGGGGTCATCACCGTCGATACGTTGTGCTCCAGCGTGAAAAGCCGGCTGCGCAAGTGCGCTTCCATGCCGACCCCATCCGCGGTGATTCCCTCTCCTCGGACGTGGACCGAACCGGGGGCGCGCAGCCGATCCTGTTCGGGGAAGAAAACCGCCGCGGTAGTGTCAAGCTCGAAGCCGGAATAGGTGATCGTCACGCCACCGGTCAGGTCCGCGCGCGTGACTTGATTGCCTTCCAACTCCAGCACCGCCCGGGAGGCATGAAGCACGATTTCGTGATGATCTTCTCCAATCGCGTGAAGTACCGCCCGGTTCAAAAACAGGTGGGTTCGATCCTGCGAATAGCTCCCCTCAAGCGCCGTCAATTCCCACTGCTTTTCCCCATTTTTTACCTGGGTCCAGCGAAAATCGTGGGCGTGTACCAGCGAGGAAGGGACGTTGATTAGCATTTTTTGCAGGACACGATCGGAGGCGCGGTGTCCGATAGTCCGCATCGCTAAAACCACCACCGCGACCAGAGCTGCAAACCCCGCCGCTCCAAGAATGCTCGCAATTCGTCGCGGACTCATGCCCTTAGGCAAGCTCTATCAGAGGTCATAAGTTAAGTAAACGCGCCTCATCGACACGCAACGCCCGTTAGGCGCCCGTCGGAAGCGGTTCGCCGCGAGAGAAAAAAGTCTTTCGCGCGCGCTCTCTCTCCAGCGCCGCCAATCGGCCCTTTTGCCGAACCAACGCGATCTGAGTAGGCTTGATGCCATGAATGCGCCAGCCCTACAAGAGTACGTCGAACGGCTATGGGAAGAGTCTATCATCCCCGAGCTTTGCGAGTATGTCCGAATCCCGAATAAATCGCCCGCGTTCGATCCTGACTGGCGTGCCACCGGTCACATGGAGCGGGCCGTGGCGCGTTTCGCGCAGTGGGCGCAGCGAAATCTGCCTGACGGCGCGAAGCTGGAGGTCGCCCGTCTCGACGAGCGCACTCCGCTCCTGTTAATCGACATTCCGGGCGCTTCGCAAGACTGCGTGCTTCTCTACGGCCATCTGGACAAGCAGCCGGAGGTGACC
>JAJYYI010000148.1:0-2211 GCA_021801125.1 Deltaproteobacteria bacterium
GCGCCTTGAATGATCGATGAACGCGGTCCGGCGGTGCTTCCAGCGCCGGGTTGGCGTGCGACCTCACCCAAGGCGCCTTGCGCGTCCAGGCGCCATTTGACGGCTTCACGCCGCTTGATTGCGGTGCCGGTCATATGATGCGCCTTCTTCGCATTGCCGCGGTGGTGAGCCATCGGCTCGCAGTCTGGGCGACCTTTCGACGCTGTCCCAGTTGGCACTCTAGTGGATACCCGCAAAACGGGCCGCCTTTTGAGCGCGCCACCCTCTACCTCAAGGGCGAGCGAAACGCGAAAGTGGTTCCCATTTCTTCTTATCCTAGGCCAATCGTCCCCGCCAAGCCATCTTTGCAAGCCCCCCAATCGTCGCGGGTCGTGTCAAAATGCGCTCTGCAGGTGTTCCTAGCAATCGAATTCCCTGGCCGTCCCTTGGTTCCGTTGCCCTGTACCGGTCACATTTTAAGCAATACCTTGAAATTGAGCGGCTGGCGGGCGGCGGAGATCGCTGCCATTGCGCGCTCAAAAGGAACAATTGTGCAAACCAGGGGTCGAGGGTCGATCTCGCCTCGTTCGAGCATCTCAAGGGCAGGTTTAAGCCGGCCACATCGCGAGCCGATAAGCGCTATTTCATTGATTACCGCCGGTACGAGGTTGAGTTTGGTGGACCGTGCGGCGGTGCTTTTGAGAATCACTTTTCCGCGGGGCCGAACGAGCTCTAGCGCGCGTGAGACGCCAGCGCTATTGCCCGTGCATTCGGCCACTACGTCGAAGCCGCTCACGAGTTCGCTTTCAAGTTTTGCTTTAAGTCCGACGGAGCGCAGCGCGGCGAGCTTTTCTGGATGATGGCCGCCGATAACGGTCTCGTACCCGCGGGCTCTAAGCGTAAGGGCGACGATCGCGCCGAGCCGTCCGTCGCCCAGCACGGCTACGCGCTCGTGCTCATCGATCGATGTGTTTTCGAAAATCTCGAGAGCTGCAGCAACCGGTTCGGCGAAGACCGCGACCTCATCCGGCATGGTGTCTGGCACAACGAGCAGGTTTTCATCGGGCAGGACAAGGTAGTCGGCGAAGGCACCGTCGCGCTTCACAATCCCGAGCACGGTGCGCGACGGACAGTGGCGAGCAAGCCCGCTGCGGCATCGGGTGCATCGCGCGCAACCGGCGTTGATCTCGCCGACCACGCGGGCTCCCACAAGCCCGCGCTGGGCGCTGCGCTCGACCTCGCCCACGAACTCGTGCCCGGGCACGCCGGAAAAACCCATGTAACCGCGTGCGAGTTCCAAGTCTGTGCCGCAAATCCCCGCCATTCGCACGCGCACCAGGCTCTCGCCGCGCGGCGGGCGCGGTATAGGATAGTCTGAGCACAGTGCGAGCCGCCGGCCTTCGAGCGTAAGCGCGCGCATCGCGCCGGCGCGGACGGATGCCGCCTTATGGTCCGCTCGCGAGCGCTGGCGAGCAGAGCTGAGTTCACGATGTCGCCCCGGCGTCATTTAGGAACCGCTCCTCGTGCCGTTCGAGAAAATGGTTGTTATACGCAAAGACCGTCGGATCAATAGGCCAATTGCACTGCTCGATATAATGTTGACGGGTCGAAAATCGTTCAGGACGGGCGCAGTGATGTTCGAGTCGAAAGCCGATCACGACCGCCATAGTTGGTTGGAACCCCCACGTTTTAAGGACACGCTAGATTCTCTGCACCGGCGGATAGCCAAATCAAGGCTGTGGAAAGTGCTCGAACTCTCGATAAAAAATTTCATGCGCAACAACGATCCGCTTTGGGCTTCCGCGCTTACCTACACTACCACCCTCGCGATAGTTCCAATTCTGGCGCTCGCGCTGTCCACCGTGAGCGTGCTTCATGCGGGCGGCAGTTTGCACGATTTCATCCGGCGTTACTTGGCCGCCGGTTCGCCCGAAATCGCGGACCGGATTTTGAGCTTTGTTTTGAAGGCGGACAACAGGACCTTGAGCGCGTTTGGCGGCGTCGCGCTGCTGGTGACTGCGGTGATGACATTGGGGGCGGTGGAGCAGGCGTTCAACAATATCTTTCATGTCGCGGAAGCCCGAAGCTGGGCGCGCAAGGTCGCTGACTACGTGAGCATCGTCTTCGCCGTCCCACCGATTATCGTCCTGGCCGTGGCGCTTCGGGAAGGCGTCGCGAGCTTTCTACCCGATTGGATCGTTTTGAGGTGGGCTCTTTCGGACCTCACAGTGT
>JAJYYI010000148.1:2221-15692 GCA_021801125.1 Deltaproteobacteria bacterium
CCCGTACACCAAGGTGCGGGGCATCGGCGCGGTAGTGGGCGCCTTCGCGGCAACGCTGTTGCTTGAGCTGGCGCAGAGAGCGTTCGTTCATTTCCAGTACGGGGTCTCCAGCTACCAGGCAATATATGGCGCGCTGGCGGCAATCCCCATATTCATGACATGGACATACGTCAGCTGGACCATCCTGTTGTTTGGCGGTGAGTTGGCTGCGGCGCTGCAAAGCGGAGAAAGCCTGCGGTCGCAGGGGCAGCTTTCCTCGCAGGACATGGCGCGAGCCGCTGCGCTGCTCATGATGCTTCGCTTGGCCGAGCGCATGACAAACCGCCGTGAACACGTGGACGCCGACGCGATAGCGGGCGAACTCGGTGTCGCGCCTGAGGCGTTGGTCCCAATAGTTGACGGGCTCAAAAGCGCGGGTCTGATAATCGACGTGCGGGACAGACAAGGCGAAGCGCGGCGCCAGGGGCTCTTTCTCGCGCGCGACCCAGGCCTCATATCACTGGCAGAGGTTTTGGAACACGCCGGCGTGACCGGTAGCGCGACCGTGCGCGACCCGCGCGTGCTGCGCCTGCTCCGCCTGGGCCTTCAAGGTGAAAAAGAAGTCCTGGCTCCGCTCACGGTGCGGGACCTGCTCGACTGTAAAGTCGATGATAGCCAATCACTGGAGCAACGCGAGCCGCAAACCTCGAGCGGTTTTCTAGCAAAGTTCCGCTAGTGCTTCGGCTTCTCGCGCGCGATTGTTCCTTAAGGTTTGTCGGCTGATTCGGTTAACCTTTCGAGCTGAAGAGCAGCAGCAGATCTCTTCTCCCCACGCGCCCAACGCGAACCGACGCACCGGTGCTTGGTCCGGCAGCGGTAGCGGTCCGATTCAAGCTCGATGGACCTTTTTTGCTAATCGGGAGTGAAGATAAAGGACACCGGCGTCACGCGGTGCCATCCGGCCTCGCCCAGCAGGATGTCCAGGGCGATGCTACCGGTGTCATCAGCGACCGGATCAAGCTGGGGATCCTTTTCGAAGTATAGGGTCTTCAAGTAGACCTTGCACTGATCGCAGGTCTCGGCCCTCAGAGCCTGGTCGGCCCCGTCGACACCGTAATAGCTAATTCCCTCGAATGATTCGCAGTTGCTGCATTTGATTCGGGCCAATCGCCATTGTGTGGCGCAAAGGCTGCAGCATAGATAGCGGTTGCCCCGGCTGGCCGGGTCGGCCGATATGACGGCGCTCACCGGCGGCGAGCCGCACGCAGGACAATTCCCGCTCGGGCTGTCGGACGAGATCAACTCCAGCTCGCACAGCGAAGCCAATTTGGCCCAGTATACCTGGAGCGCCGCGGCGATCAGGGGAGCGACCGCGGGATCGACAGGCTGATAGACGCCTCGCAAAATCGCGTGCGCCCAGGCTTCCGCGACTCTCCCGTCCAGTTCCCGCCCGCGCCTTATCGCTGCGCCGGTCTGCGCGGGCAGCGAAGCGCACGCTAATTCGCTCAATATTGTCCCAAACACGTCATGCCAAGACCGGTCCAGTCTGACCTTCGCGGCCGCTAGCGGGGGCGTATTTCCGGCGGCGTGGTCCGCGGCGTAAACCGCTGCCGCATTGAGGAGGTCAAGCCCTCGCGCGGCTGAGTCCTGCGCGTGTGCCAGGGCGCTGAGAAATAAAAAGAAGTCCTTCGGCGTGCGTGAAAGCGCGAGCTGATCGAAGCGGTTGGCTCGTCGCGAAAAAAGCGATCCGAGGTCGGGCAGGCGCGCAAAGGGAGCTGGACCGCCGGGCTGGGGCGCCTGCGGCTCCAGCGGGAACGAAGCCTCGGCCACAGGTCCTATGCCTTCCCTGTCGAGATCTCTCGGTACCACTCAGGATGGTGTTGGCGCGCCCAAGCGGGCGTGACCTTGCCGCTCACCATGGCGTGAATTGAACCCTTGACCCAGATGCTGGCGTAGATGTGCACGATGATTCCCTCGACGAGCACAAAAGCCGCCAGCGCATGAATCACCGCGGCCGCTTGCCGCAGCCACAGCGGGAAGAGCAAAGCAAAATAGGCGTACCAGATGACGAGCCCGGTCAATAGCAGCAGCGCGAGGCTTACCACCAACACCCAAAACAGTACTTTTTGGCCGGCGTTGTAGCGTCCCACTGGAGGCAAACGCTCTTCGCGGTTCCCGATAACGTCCCAGATTTGAAAAAGCCAGCGACGGTCGCTCTCGTTCAAATAATTGTCCCGCCACATCCATCTAGCCATCAGCGCAAACGCGACGACCATCACGATCCCCGTCCAGGGATGGAGGATGCGCGTCCAAGGGCCGCCGCCAAACAGGTCGGTCAAAAAGAATAGGCTTGGATGAAACAACGCAAGCCCGCTTAGCGCGGCAAGGAAAAAAGTGATGGCTACGATCCAATGATTGATTCGCTCGCTCGCGTTGTAGCGAACGATGGTTTCGTCTTCGCTGCTCATCGTCGCCTCGACCTGCTTCAAGATTGACGCGCGTCTCCTGGAAACGCTGGAACGGCTAGCGCGCTAAATCGTTTGACGTGTTCCGCTTTTGTTCGCCGCGCGCAGCGGCCCTTCTTCTTCGGCACCTGGCAAACCTTAATGCTTTTCCTTCTGGTCGTCTGTCTTTTTTTCGCCTTTGACCTCGTTAGGCCCTACGTCGACATAGTGCAGGAACCCAACCAGCACCGAAGCCCCCAACGCAAGCATCGCAAGCGGCTTGGCAATGCCTTTCCAGAGCTTGACCAGCGGGCTGACCGTCGGATTGTTCGGCAGTTCATAGAGTTCGGGTTGGTCGGCATGCTGGAGAACGTATATTACGTGCGTGCCGTTGACGCCTTCGGGGTCATAAATCCCGGCGTTTTTAAAGCCGCGCTCCTGAAGCTCAGCCACCCGTTCTGCCGCATGCTCCCGCATCGCCCTCTTGGTGCCGAATACGAGGGCCTGGGTCGGGCAGGCTTTGATACATGCCGGTTCGAGCCCTACGGCCACGCGGTCGGAGCAAAGCGTGCACTTGTAGGCCTTGTTGTCTTTCTGGGAGATGCGCGGGATGTTAAACGGGCATCCGGTGACGCAGTAACCGCAGCCGATGCAATTTTCCTCCACGAAATCGACGATTCCGTTGGAGTACTTCACGATCGCGCCCGGCGACGGACACGCTTCGAGACATCCGGGGTCCGCGCAGTGCATGCACCCGTCTTTTCGGATGAGCCATTCAAGTTGTCCCGCCGGTTCGACCTCGTAGAAACGCATCAAGGTCCACGACGCCGGAGTCAGGTCGGCCGGGTTCTGGTAGGACCCGAAATTGAACCCCACGTCGTCGCGCAGATCGTTCCATTCCATGCACGCGGCTTGACAGGCCTTGCAGCCGATGCACTTCGAGATATCAATGAGCTTGGCGACCTCTTCGGTGCGCCTAATATTAGGAGAAGGCAGCGTCGTCGCCGAACGTGCGGCAATGTCGAGTGACTGTAACGGCATAGCGCAAGTCCCCCCTTTTCAAGCCTTCTCGATGTTGACCAAGAAAGCCTTGGTCTCCGGCGTCTGCGTGTTTGCATCTCCAACGCAAGGGGTTAACACGTTGGCCGGGAAACCCTTGTGAGTCAGTCCGGTGAAGCCCCAGTGAATCGGAATGCCGACGTGTTCTATGGTCTTGCCATTGACCATCAGCGGTTTGATGCGCTTGGTTACGACCGCGACGGCCGTAATCCGCCCGCGCGCGCTGGTTACGATGACCTCGCTGCCGTTGGCAATGCCCTTCTCTCGCGCTAACTGTTCGGAGATTTCAACAAACTGCTGCGGTTGCAAAATCGCGTTGATGAGGCAGTGCTTGCTCCAGTAATGGAACAACTCGGTGAGACGATAGGTCGTGCCCACGTACGGAAATTTTGAGCTGTTCCCCAGGTCGCTGTGATCCTCCTTGTAAAGACGCGCCACCGGATTGGTGACTACCTTTGGATGGAGCGGGTTGGTCCCCAGCGGCGTTTCGAACGGCTCGTAATGCTCCGGGAACGGGCCGTCCTTGACATAGACGCGGCTGAACAGCCGCCCGACACCCTCAGGATGCATGATAAAAGGTCCCATGCCCTTGTCCGGAGCAGCGGCGGGAACGAAGTCAGGCACGTCGATGCCGGTCCATTTGGTTCCGTCCCAATGGATTAGCGGCCGATTCGGATCCCACGGCTTTCCGTTGAGATCGCACGAGGCGCGGTTGTACAGGATTCGCCGGTTGGCAGGCCACGAGAAAGCCCATCCTGGCGCCAGGCCGCGATCCCCAGGATCGTGCGTGTCGCGCCGCGCCATCATGTTGCCTTTTTCGGTCCAACAACCGCTGTAGATCCAGCATCCGCACGCGGTGCTGCCGTCGTCGCGAAGCTGGGCAAACGTCGCCAGCTGCTGACCTGCCTTAACCAGAACTTTAGTCGGGTCCTTCAGATCCGTGACGTCGGTGATCGCGTACCCGTTCAGTTCGCGGGCGATCTCAGCGGGCGTCGGTCGCTCAGGTATGAGGTACGGCCAATGTAGATTCAGGATTGGCTCGGGGAAGGCGCCGCCCTGCTTTCGGTAGAGTTCGCGTATCCGCAGGAACAGTCCGGCCATGATGTCGATATCGGTTCGCGCCTCGCCCGGTGGGTCTTGGCCCCGGTAATGCCATTGCAGCCAGCGCGAGCTGTTGACCAAAGAGCCTTCGTCTTCGGCAAAGCAAATGCTCGGCAACCGAAACACTTCGGTCATGACCTTCGAGGGGTCCATGGGATTGTAGTCGCCGTGGTTCTCGAAGAAGGCTGAAGTCTCGGTCTGGAGCGGATCGATCGACACCAGGAACTTAAGCTTGGCCAAGCCAGCGAGCGTCTTGGCCTTGTTGGGCGAGGCCTGCAGTGGGTTGAACCCTTGGCAAATATAACCGTTCATCTTGCCCTGCGCCATCAGGTCCTGTACCCGCAGCATGTCGTACTCGTGGTCAACCCGGTCCAGCTTCGGCAGCCATCCGTAGCCGAAGTCGTTCTCCTTGGTGGCAGCCGGCCCGTACATCGCCTTCATCAGGCTGACGAAGAACTTGGGGTAATTTGACCAGTAATTAAGCTGCCCCGGCCGCAACGGCTTCGGAGTGCGTTTGGCGAGGTAGGCGGCCAGATCTTTTTCACCGGCGGCCGGCAGGGTCAGGTACCCAGGCATCAGGTTGCTCAAAAGGCCAAGGTCCGTGAGGCCCTGAATATTGGAATGGCCGCGAAGCGCGTTGAGGCCTCCGCCGGGCATCCCGATGTTCCCCAGCAGAAGCTGGATCACCGCCATGCACCGGATGTTTTGCGTGCCTACGCTGTGGTTGGTCCAGCCCAGCGCGTACATGCTGGTCATGGTGCGGTTGCGCGCCGAAGTAGAGGCGATCAACTCGCAGACCTCAAGGAACTTATCCTTGGGCGATCCGGTGATATTTGCCACGACGTCCGGCGTATAACGGGAGAAGTGCTGCTTCATCAACTGGAAGACGCAACGCGGATGCTGCAGCGTCTCGTCTACCTGCACGTAACCGTCCGGTCCAAGCTCGTAGTCCCAGGTGGTGCGGTCGTACTCGCGTTTGTCGGAGTCGTAGCCGGTGAACAATCCTTCGGAAAAACCGTATCCGTCCTTAACGATAAAGGAGGCGTTGGTGAACGCCCTGACGTACTCGTGCTGTACGGCGTCCTTGGTCAAGAGATAGTTGATCACGCCCCCTAAGAACGCGATGTCGGTGCCGGCTCGAATCGGCACGTAAAGGTCGGCGACCGCCGCGGTCCGATTAAAGCGGGGATCGACGACGATCAATTTTGCCTTGTTACGCGCCTTCGCTTCGATAACCCACTTGAAACCGACCGGATGGGCCTCGGCGGAGTTCCCGCCCATCACCAAGACCACATTCGCGTTCTTGATGTCGATCCAGTTATTGGTCATCGCGCCACGGCCGAATGAGGGGGCCAAACTGGCCACCGTTGGGCCGTGTCAAACGCGTGCCTGGTTATCGAACCCCAGGATCCCTAGACTGCGAACCGTTTTGAAAGTGAGAAAACCCGCTTCGTTGGTGGAAGCCGACGCGGCCAGAAAACCTGTCGTCACCCAGCGATTGACCTCTTCACCCTGCTCATTCTTGGTGACGAAGTTACGGTCGCGATCTTCTTTCATCAGGTGTGCGATGCGGTCCAGCGCCCAATCCCATGACACCCGCTTGAAGGAACTTTCACCAGGAGCGCGATATTCCGGGTAAAGCACGCGGCTCGGGCTATGCACGAAATCGAGCAGGCCTGCACCCTTCGGGCACAGACTCCCGCGGCTAACAGGATGGTCCGGGTCGCCCTCGATGTGAACAATCGAAGCACGGTTGTTCTTGGCCCGGTCGCCGAGGCTGTACATGATGACGCCGCATGCAACCGCGCAATAGGGGCAAGTATTTCTCACCTCGGTCGTGCGAGAGAGCTTGAATTCACGCACCTCAGCGGCTGCCTGCGTAGCAGGGAACCCCAACGCCGCCATACTCGAGCCCGCCAAAGCCGCTCCGCTCAACTTAAAAAACTGGCGCCGGTTGACTTCCATGTGAATCTAACCCCCAAAGACTTGGCTGCTAAGACAACCTGCTATGTAGGCCATAGCCAATTAATGCAGATTTCCTTCGTTTTGCCTAATAGCCCTTCTAGGTGGCTCAATACTAGACCGACTTACTGTAGAATTCAATCGGCTGGACGTGAGCGCCGGACCGCGCGGCGAGACTCCGGAGAACGAACGCGGCATTCCGAGAAAACCCTCGGTTTCGGGTACCGTAAAATAATGCCCTCGCTCTTGGAGGTGTGCTTCATTGAGGTTTCATTGGCTCCAAACGGCCCAACCCCCAAATCCCTTTATTGTCCGCGGTGAACAGCTAGTCAAGTGATGTGCTTAACAGTTGGTTGGTGTCGCTAGTATCTGTTGGCGACGTCCGGCCGTTTGACTTCCAGCGTATGCGCGCTTTAGCTTCCACGGTGGGATGTCGCTTTAGTCGCGGCAGTCGATCGGCAGCATCTTCATCATGCTCTCCGGCGCCACCGGGCTGGCCGGCGCTGGCAGCGTCAACCTGGGCGGGCGGGATCGCGACCGCGCGAAGGCCGGAGTTACCGCGTGTGCCCGTCCGGCAGCGTCGCGGATCTTGTCGCAGAGTGAAAGAACCCGGCTTTGTTCGCGACGCGGCTCGTCCGGCTCTGGCCTCGGCGCCGGACCAGAAATATCCGCTTGTTTACAACGATAAATGTTCGTGGCTTCTTCAACCCAGGCTTGTGTGGCCGCATCGGTGGGTCGCTTGAGGAGTACGACGATGGCGAAACGACTTGAAGGAAAAGTTGCGTTAGTGACCGGCTCAAGTTCCGGCAACGGACGAGCGATTGCGTTAGCGTTCGCTCGCGAAGGAGCGGCGGTGCTCTGTGCCGATTTGACTAAGTCGGCTCGGCCGGAGGGCTATGAACCCGACGTGGCCCTCGATACCGATGATCTAATCATGCGTGGAGGAGGCAGCGCCGAGTTCGTTGCCACGGACATGCGGCGAAGCACAGACGTCCGCGCGGCGGTTGAGCGGGCGGCTACCAAGTTTGGTCGCCTTGATATCATGGTCAACAATGCCGGCGTAATTACCGGTCTTCAAACAATTGTGGAAGAGAGTGAAGAGCAGTACGACTTCACGATGGACGTCAATGCCAAGGGCGTGTGGCTAGGATGCAAGTTCGCCATAACTCAGATGCTCAAGCAGGAAAGCCCCAATGAAGGCAGTCGGGGACGCGTGATCAACGTGGCCTCCATTGCCGGATTAGTCGGAATCGCGGCCGAACCTGCGTATTGCGCCTCGAAAGGAGCTGTCGCCAGTCTGACCCGGCAGTTGGCGTTGGATTTCGCGCCTCAGCGAATTAACGTGAACGCAATTTGCCCGGGCTTTCTGGTGACCGCGATGGTGCGACCGTTCCTCCAGAGCAAAACCATTAACCGCAAGCTGCATGAAACCACCCCGTGGCCGCGTATCGGAAGCCCGGATGACGTCGCAAAATGCGCGGTGTTTCTGGCTTCCGACGACTCAGAATGGGTTACCGGCTCGATGATCGTTGTAGACGGAGGCTATACCGCGGGGTAAGACCTTTCTTGAGTGAAGCGAAGGGCGAGAACCGGGGTCCGTAGAAACGGGGATGGGAGCGTGGCCCGGATCGAAAAACAAAGGGGGGACCAATGCGAAAGGATATAGAGTTTAAAGCCGAAGACGGAACGGTTCTTCGGGGATGGCATTACGTGCCTGACGCGCGTAAGGGGCGAGTTCCAACGATCGTGATGGCACACGGCTTTTCGGCGCTGAAAGAGAACTACCTGGACAAGTACGCCGAAATGTTTGCGACGTCGGGGCTTGGCGCACTAGTCTTCGACAACCGCAACTTCGGCGCGAGCGACGGGCAGCCGCGCTACGAAATCGACCCCTGGCAGCAGGTGCGTGACTATCGGGACGCGATTACCTTCGCTAGCGGTTTGCCGGAGGTTGACGAAGAGCGATTCGGCGTATGGGGTTCGAGCTATAGCGGCGCTCACGTTATCGTGTTGGGGGCGATTGATCGCCGCATAAAATGCGTGGCGTCTCAGGTGCCTCTGATCAGCGGACATCGCAACGCTCGCCGCCTGATTCGCGCGGACATGATCGCCGCGGTACATAAAATGTGCTAGGACGACCGCAAGGCGCGGTACGCGGGCAAGCCGCCGGCGATGATCGCGGTGGTTTCGGAAGATCCAACGACTAAACCGTGCGCTTTGCCCACGGCCGATTCTTACGAATGGTTCACCGAGACGGCCAAGAAGCGCGCACCGGCCTGGCGCAACGAGGTGACGCTACGGTCGATCGAGATGTTCCTCGAGTACGAGCCCGGGGCGTACATCGAGTATGTGAGCCCCACGCCGCTGCTGATGGTCCTCGCGGCGGGCGACCATTTGACCGTATGCGACGAGGCGCTAGTTGCCTACGAGCGGGCGCTCGAGCCGAAAAAGCTCGTGCTTCTGAAGGGCGGCCATTTCGACGCCTACGTCAGGGACTTCGAAACGTCCGCTGGCGCCGCTCGGGACTGGTTCGTGCAACATCTGCTCTGAGTCAAAGACTAAACGGTTCGTTTGGTCATTATAAGACACGCCCGGGGGTCGCTTTGAGGGCGCGCTAGGCAAGGGTCCGGGCGAGCAGCAGGGACGTTGGCAAGTAGATCCAGGCGCGGCGAGGACGCCCATCGACGCTATGAATCGCAAGCTGCTCGCGGGTGTAGAGCCTCGGCACCTCCTCGTAACGGTCGAGCGCGCTGAACTCGCCCGGGCTAAGCGCGCCCAGGACTAGCCCCTCGACCGTAGCTCCGGGTTGGCGCACAACATAAAAGTAGTCGGCGCGCCGGTGCTCGAAATCGCGCAAATAAGCGCGTTGCGCGCTGACCTCACGGCCGAGCAGCCTGCGGCGCAGGTCGGGCTCCATCAGGCTGCCGTAAACGAAGAGTTCGTCGCATTGAGCGTCTGTGCGCATTATCCTTCTTGTCGCCCGTGCAGGCCTGGCTTACCCTCGTTTCAGTTTGCTCGGACCGCCGGCGATGGCAAATAACCTGACCGCGTTTCTTTCCGAGTTGGGCGAAGTCGGCCTGCTGACGCGTGATTTTGCCCGTCTGTTCTTGCGTCGCCCTTTCGAACCGCGTCTGTTGCTCGAGCAGCTCGACAACGTCGGCGTTAAGTCGTTCACAGTGGTTAATCTTACCGCGGTTTTCAGCGCGATGGTGGTCGCGCTCCAAACCGGGACCCTGCTGGGAAAGTTTGGCGCGAAGATCTACGTCAGCCGGATCATCGGACTTTCCCTGTTCAGGGAGATGGGACCGGTGCTAACCGCCCTGATGATCGGCGGGCGCGTCGGCGCCGGAATAACCGCTGAGCTTGGCGCGATGAGCGTCAGCGAGCAAATCGACGCCATGCGCGCATTGGGTGCCAATCCGGTAAAGAAGCTGGTTGTGCCACGAGTGGTTGCAACAATGATCATGTTGCCGGCGTTGACGCTGATCGCTGACGGGTTTGGGATATTCGGAGGCATGTTGATTAGCATCACGCAACTCGGCCTGAGCGCCAATTTTTTTCTGAGTTCTCTGATGCAGATGACCCGGCTGAGCGACGTCTTCGGAGGAATTCTGAAGGCCGTCGTTTTCGGCTATATAATCGCGATTATCGCTTGTGTGAAGGGTCTCGGAGCGAGCGGTGGGGCCGGCGGGGTCGGCAGCGCGACAACATCGACTGTCGTCGCCACGTCGGTCACTATTCTCGTAACCGATTTTTTTCTCACCAAGCTTTTGCTGACGATATGAATTCGGGCAGACCAGGACCACCCTTCTTTTCGATTCGAGGACTCGAGAAATCGTTCAGCGGAAAGCCCGTGCTCAAAGGGGTAACTCTCGACGTTGAAGAGGGCGAGACGCTGGTCGTTCTAGGCGCAAGCGGCGTTGGCAAGACCGTGCTGCTGCGCCATCTCAACGGACTTTTGCATCCGGACCGAGGGGAGGTTTGGGTTCGAGGCGTGAGGCTAAACGACCTCGACGAGGACCGCATGGCCGAGGTGCGCAAAAACGTAGGGATGGTCTTTCAACTTGGCGGCCTGTTCGATTCGCTCACCGTTTACGAGAACGTCGCGTTTCCGCTGCGCGAGCATACCGCCTGGAGCGAGCGGGAGATCTCGGAGCGGGTCAACGAGATGCTCGCCGCGGTGGAACTCGAGGGTAGCCAAAAGCTCTATCCGGCGGAGCTGTCCGGCGGGATGCGCAAGCGAGCAGCCCTGGCCAGAACGCTAGCGCTTAAGCCCTCGGCCGTGCTTTACGACGAGCCGACCGCCGCCCTAGACCCATTGGCAACCCGCAAGATAAACTTGCTCATACGTGGCCTTCAAAAACGCCTGGGCTTCACTTCCGTGGTGGTGACGCACGACCTGAAAAGCGCCTTCGTGGTCGGCGACCGTTTCGCTCTGCTCGACGACGGAAAGGTCAGCTTCCTGGGGAATCGAGAGGCGGTTCGCCGCGCCGGGGATGGTTTAATGAGAGAGTTCGTCGACGCTGCGCAGTAGCGCCGGCCTCGAACACGAGAGGTTGGGTTGTCCTCGGTTAATTCCTCAACGGTAAAAGTTGGGGCGCTGATGCTCGCGAGCATCGGCATGCTTGTAATCGTGAGCATTTGGGCCGGAGCTAGACCTGGATTCTTTGCCCGTGGGGTGGACGTCGAGGCTCGATTCCATCGCGTGAACGGCTTGCAAGCCGGTGCTCCCGTAGCGCTTTTAGGTATGACGGTGGGCTCCGTCGAAGAGGTGAGCCTGTCCGCCATGCCAACCGACGAGTACGTCGTGGTTCGCATGCGAATCGAAAAAAGCGCGGCTCGGCGCCTTCATGCGGACGCCGAGGCGCAGATCGAAACTATCGGCCTTTTGGGCGACAAATTTATCGAGCTTCTTCCTGGCACGCCGCGCACCGCGATTCTTCGGCCGGGCAGCACGCTCAACGCGCGCGACCCCATGGATTACGAGGCGTTGGTCGGTCGAGAGAACACTCGCGATTTCTTAATCAACGTTTATTCGATCGCTGCTTCGATGCGTGCGCTGCTCGACCAGATGCAGACCGGGCGGGGCCTTTTGAGCGAGTTGGTTCGGGGCGATGGCAACGGCGAACAACCCTCGCTACGCGAGTTGCGGCAAAGCCTGCAGCATATTGACCGGTTGAGCGTGACCCTTGAACGAATGCTCGAACGAGCCAGCGATGAACGAACGCTCGCCGGGGCTTTGCTCAGCGACAAAAACGATGCCCGGAAGGTGGTCGCGGACCTCGCCGCGTCTATCTCCTCCTTGCGAGCGTCCGCGGCACGGCTCGACCGGCTCAGCGCCCGTATGGAACGCGCCCGCGGGTTGCTCCCTCGTCTCGCCGAAGACCCCCAGCTCGCGGATCGATTGATCGCTGAAATAGACCAGACCTCGCATCAACTCGAGCGAATCCTAAACAAGATTGACACCGGGCAAGGAACGCTCGGCAAGATGGTCAACGACCCCACGCTTTACGATCGTGCCGATTCGTTGCTCAACTCCGGCGGATGGGGTCTGTCCGTGATGCGTGGACTATATGGGATTTCCCATCCGTTCAGTTCCCCGACTTCTCAAAACCAGCCCATTTCGTCGGCTTCGTGCGCATGCTCGCGGGCGTCCAATCCTAACGATAAAGTTTCACCGGACCTCGCTCCGGGCAATGGGCCGACGGCTGCTTCGTCGGCGAAAGGACCTTAAGGTTTAAGCATTTCCGTGCGAGCACAGCTTCTTTTCGTGTATTCCACTGATGCGCCTATGGTGGATGCGCAGCTCAAGCGCGACGCGTTCGCCGGAACGCCCGCGCTTGCTTGATTGAGGCCCCATGACTGCGCTCAAGGACGAATTGGCGAGTGCCCTGAAGGAGTTGGAGGCGCGATTTCTTCGCAGGCGCTTGCGCATGGTGGCAAGCGCCTGCGGACCGACCGCTGAAGTAGAAGGCCGCGAGGTCATTCTCCTATGCTCGAACAACTATCTCGACCTCGCTAACCACCCTGCCCTGCGGCGCGCCGCCGCCGAGGCGATTGAACGTTACGGCGTGGGCGCGGGCGCGTCGCGCCTGATCTCAGGGAGCCTCGAGCCGCTCCACCAGCTGGAGGAAAGGCTGCGTCGGCTCAAGAAGGCCGAGGCAGGTCTAGTCTTCGGCTCAGGCTATCTTGCGAACCTTGGCACGATAACCGCCGTGGCCGGCCCGGGCGACGTTATTATCAGCGATGAATTGAACCACGCGAGTCTCATTGACGGATGTCGCTTAAGCCGCGCAACGGTGAAAATCTATCGCCATTGCGACACCGACCATCTGGAATATCTTCTCGATGAAGCGTCAGGCGCGCGGCGCAAGTTGATTGTGACCGACTCGGTCTTCAGTATGGACGGCGACCGGGCGCCGCTTGAACGGATCGTCGAACTGGCTCGCCGCCACGGCGCCAGCGTGATGATCGACGAGGCGCACGCCGTGGGGGTGATTGGCCCGCGCGGCGGCGGGCTGGCCGTTGAGCTGGGGCTGGAAGACCAAATCGAAGTTCGCGTGGGCACATTGAGCAAGGCGTTGGGAGCTTACGGCGCGTATGTCGTGGGGTCTCAATCGCTTATCGATTTTTTAGTCAACCGCGCGCGTAGCTTTATCTATACCACTGGCGTTCCACCCGCTCTGGCAGCGGCGGCCGGCGCGGCGCTAGAGGTCTTAGCCGCCGAACCCGAGCGGATCGAGCGGCTCTGGAGCAACGCTGCCTATCTTCGCGACGCGATTACCGCGGCCGGCTTCGATCTGGGGCGTTCGGCGTCGCCGATATTGCCGGTCATGGTCGGTGACTCTGAGCGAGCGCTCGCACTGGCGCAGGGGCTGTATGAACGCGGCGTCTTTGTCAGCGCGATTCGGCCGCCGACCGTCCCG
>JAJYYI010000069.1 GCA_021801125.1 Deltaproteobacteria bacterium
CTGGAAGGTCGAGCGCCTGTTCGCCTGGCTGCATAACTTCCGCCGCCTGGTGACCCGCTATGAGCGCCGCCTCGAAAACTTTCTCGGCTTCGTCCACCTCGCTTGCATCCTCATCCTCCTCAGACAGCATTTATGAGACTGCTTCTAGGCTTCGTCCACCTCGCTTGCTTTCTTATCTTCCTCAGAGTGTATTGATAAAACTTCCTCTGCTCTCCTAATCAGGCTTGTCTACTTAATTCCTATGCTCACAATTTCAGCATTTTGCGACTGGAGAGTATCTTTCCCGACATCTGTTTGCCGGCATGGTAGCCACGATCGCCCCGTTGGCCTCTCCGATGGCAAAACCGTTGTTGGTGAAGAGCTCTTCAAATTTAGCGAGACAGGACAGCTGCATGCGAGATGCGCCGCAGCGTTCTGCACACGCGTGAAAGGAGGCTCGCAGAGCGTCGGAGTATTTGAGTCGAAGTATTTGAATTGATCCCTTGCGCCACCCATTACGCGTTCCAGCTCAACCAACCGGCTGATTTCTTGTGGTACAGCACTCAGTAGTGCTATGACATATGCTAAAGTTGGGACGAAATAAGAATTTTCGCTAATGGCTGAGCTAATCGAGCTGGAAAACTCGCGTAACGTGAAAAGTCTAGGTTACGACCGCGTTGTGGGCATAAACTGTTCCTGCAAAGGGCGCTTTCGCCTGAGGGTGCCGCTCGCGGCGCTTGCGCGAATCGTTTTTGCAACTCTGCTCCTTGGCGCTGCGGGGTGCAATGGAAGCGGCGGGTCACAGAACGCAAGCCAAACCCCTGGCCCTAATGCTGGCACGACGGGGCCCGCTTTCACCAGTGTTAATATCGATTATGCGCCGGAAGGCCGGTGTAGTGACAACAATTGGACAACCTCGACCCCAGCCGCGTGTAATCCTCAGCTCTCCTTCACATGTCCGGCGTCTGAGACATCGCTGAGCAACTGCCCAACGAACTGCCAAGCCTGTTACAATGGCGACATCGCCACAATACAGAATACACTCAAAGTTGGCGCGATCACGATTTATCAGCCGAATTACTACATCCTGAAAGCGGCGCAGACAGCCGGGGTTAAGGTCGTTCTGGGTCTCTTCGACGACAGCGTCCAAGGGCTTGCGCAGCCGAACTCTGCGACGAACTGCACCTACAGCGGCTTCCCATTCCCCTACTGTGGCACAAGCTACGCCCAGGCGCTCTTCAACGGCGCGTGCGGCAGTTGCACGCCGTGGAATCCCAGCACCTTTTGCGGTGCGGGCACTTGCGGCACAACCCCAACCTATGTCGCCGCGCTCAACTCATCCCTTGGAGAGTTTCTCCAGAACGGAACGATCATCGCGATTCAGCTCGGCAATGAAATTCTGTGCACCAGCGCTCCTTGTCAATCACCTTCGCTGCCGGCCGCAACGATAAGCACGGCCGCCCAGAACCTTCGCTCCGCTCTCAACGCCGCCGGGTTCGGTTCGGTCAAGGTCGTCGTCTCCCTGATCGAAGGCCAGGCGGCCAGTTTCTGCTCGGCAGGTGCGCCCCCGGCCGGCGTCGACTATATCGCCGACCACGTCTATTGTTCCAATGTAGCGGGTCTGCCGCCAAGCTGGCCCAGCGGAAGTGACCCTGGTCAATCGTGCTGGCAGGAAGTACAAAGCGTGTTTGCCAGCGATCAGAATGCCTGCGGGGCCGCCAACGTCTTCTTGGGCGAGACCGGCTACAACACCGGCTGTCCGAATGTGTACGGCCAGCAGCAAGTTGCCAACGAAGAGAGCTTCATCGGGCAACTGGTCGGTGCGACGTGTCAGAGCGGCCAGGTCAGCGGACCGCTTGCACCCTTTCTGTTCGAGTTCGGCGACGTCTGCCCGGCCGGCGGATGCCTAGCTGGCTGTGCGGGGCAGCCTCAGGAAGGCAACGGCTACTTCGGCATCTACTACACGCAGGGCTACGAGACCGAAGGTCCACTCGAAGCGAAGTTCACGTCAGTCCCTTCGCTCGCCTGTCCCTGATCAGATAAAAGACACCCTTCCAGTCGGAGTTTCTTTGAAGGTACGACTCTTGCCGTCTGGCAGCTCGCAACCATGAGGTCTTAGCCAGACGCGGACGGCACACCGCGGTCCTAGGGAAACCCGCTAATCGTCCGGTTGCTGCTATACAGCTACGGCCTGCTATCGACCGCTACAAACCGCGCTTCGACGGAGAGGGGAAAGGACGATAACTTGATTGTCCTAGATTGCCCCGCGCGAACTGCCGGAGTTGAGTTTGGGAGCCTGCTCAAAGATGCAGACGACGAAATCGTGATCGGAGGCGCGGCGGTTGCCTGGCCACCATCGCGCCGGAACCGTAGCGCTCGAACCCGAACGAGGTTCAACTCCGTGCGCAGCGAGCCAGTCGAGCTTTGGCCGCAAAAAACCGCGGCACTAATCCGCTCGGGGTGAAAGTCGGTTTAGGCCGTGCGTTGGCGTTGCGGGTCTCGAAGCCGCGTTGGTCAAGCTGGCTGAAAAGCGGCTCATACGGCTCGGGGCGGCGCAAACGTTGCCGGTCGACCATGAACCCGGTCGCCAGGTCTAGCAGCCAACCAGGCCGCCCCAAATCCGCAGTGGTGGTGTTCCAGTCGCCGCCGATAAGGGGCGGCCCGGTTGCGGCGAAAACCGCCAGGAACCTCCGCATTTGCAACTCCCTGCCCGACGGGTTCCATCGGTTGTCCAAATGCGCCACATCGAGCCGGACCGGCTGGCCTTCAACACTTACACTGGCCGTCAGGCCCTTGGGCGTACCGAGCAACCCGAGACGGCGCATCGTGGCGTCGCGTCCCGGCAGTTCGATCATATCAATTTCGGTCAGCGGCGCGCGCGCCAAAAGCGCGTTCCCCACCGCGCGTCGGCCCTGCACTCTCCTTTCGCCGCGAAAGTGAAACACGGGGACGTAGGCGTAGTTCATGCCCAGCGCCGCGGCGACATGCTCCGCTACGTGGCGCCGATCCCGGTCGGAAAGCACTCGGACCGCCTCGCACAGCACCACGACGGCCGCCAGGCGCAATACGTGATGCTCCTTCAGCACGTCGATGGTTGACGGCAAGCGACGATCTCCGTGAACATTGAAGGCGACCACGGTAAGGGGCCAGCGGAGGACCGAGCCGGCGTGGTTCGAGACCTCCGGAACAGTTGGCGCCGAAGCTTCCGTCTTGACCTTTTCCGGCAACTTACTCATATACCCAATGGGGCGTGCAGCGCGGGGATTGCAAGCCTTCAGCCCGCTGAGACCAGCGTACTGCTCAAGCAGCCGGCTCTACCGTCGCGGCCGGGCTGAAGCTCCGTTTTAGCTTGTTGCTGGCGAATTCTCGAATATCCTTCTCTATTCCCCGCGCCCATGGTCCGCCCGTTTCGAAGATCATCGCCAACACCGTTACCTCACGGACATCTACAGCGCCCCACGCTCGTCCATTGACCCCGAAGCTAGCCGCCTCAGATGATTCTCGGCCGGCAAGAGCCAATCTTTCCGCTCACGGTCCGCCACGTGCTTTTCGCGCCCTCGCATCGGCGAAAATCACCGCTTCTAAGGATCCGGTTTAGGCCAGAGCAAACGAGCGCGGGCCGTTTTGCGTTAGTCACAACGGCCGATTATCATGGCGCCATAATGGCGGCGTCAAAGCGGAAATTCCGGTTGAAATAAACCATGAGTTACCTCCCCTTGGAGAACTACGGAGTCATCGGCGATCTACATACGGTTGCGCTGGTCGGCATGAACGGGTCCATCGACTTCATGTGCTTCCCGCGCTTCGACTCGCCATCAATTTTTGCCGCGCTGCTGGACGAGCACAAGGGAGGAAGCTTCTGCCTGGCGCCGACGCTGGATCGCGTGCGCCATCGCCAGCTCTATCTTCCTGATACCAACATCCTGCTGACGCGCTTTTTATCCGAGGCGGGAGTGGCCGAAGTTTCCGACTTCATGCCGGTGGACGAAGTCGGCCGCGCCCACACCCTGATTCGGCGGGCCCGAACGGTGCGCGGAGAAGTCAAATTCCGGATGACGTGCGCGCCGCGATTCGACTACGCCCGCGCACCCCATCGCGCCAATCTGACTCCCGAGGGCGTCGTCTTTGCGCCGGCCTACGGCAATCTGATGGCGCTCAGATTGCGCACTTCCATCCCGCTCACCCTGCACGAGGGTGATGCAGTGGCCGAGTTCAGACTTGGCGCCGGCGAGTACGTCGATTTCGTTTTGGAGCCCGCGGCCAATGGCGGCGATACGCCGTCAAAGGCGCCCGGCTACGTGCCGAGCGCATTCAAGGAAACCATGAATTTCTGGCGGCGCTGGGTCGGACGTTCCACCTATACGGGGCGCTGGCGTGAGACCGTCAACCGTTCGGGACTGGTTTTGAAGCTGCTTACCTCGCAGGATTTCGGATCGTTCGTCGCGGCGCCGACCTTCGGACTGCCCGAACTGATCGGCGGCAGCCGCAACTGGGATTATCGTTACACCTGGATTCGCGACGCGTCGTTTTCGCTGTACGCCCTAATGCGGCTGGGGTACACCGAGGAGACCGCCGCCTTCATCAACTGGCTGGAGGCGCGCTTCGAGGAACTCGAGCCCGACGGCTCCCTCCAGCTCATGTACGGAATCGACGGACGCCATGAATTGCCGGAAGAGGAACTGCCTCACCTTGAAGGGTATATGAAGTCCGCGCCGGTGCGGATTGGGAACAACGCCGTCCATCAACTACAACTGGACATAGCGGGCGAGGCAATGGACGCGGTGTATCTGTATGACAGGTACGGCCATCCCATTTCGTATCGGTTCTGGCGCAACGTGCTGCGGCTGGTGGACTGGGTGTGCGCGAACTGGCATCGGCCGGACGAATCGATCTGGGAGGTGCGCAGCGGACCCCAGGAGTTTCTTTATTCGCGCGTGATGTGCTGGGTGGCGATCGACCGGGCCCTGCGGTTGGCTCAAAAGCGCTCCTTCCCCGCGCCGGTCTCGCGCTGGGCCCAGGTGCGCGACGCGATCTACCTTGACGTAATGGACAACTTCTGGAACGCCCAAGGGAGGTATTTCACGCAGTACAAGGACTCCCATGGGCTGGACGCCGCGTGCCTGATCATGCCGCTGGTGCGCATTATCAGCCCGATCGATCCACTCTGGCTATCGACCCTGCGCGCAGTGACCAGACGTTTGGTCGACGACTCTCTGGTGTTCCGCTACGACACTCATGACGGCCTTTCGGGCAAAGAGGGGACTTTCTCCATGTGCTCGTTCTGGTATATCGAATGTCTGTCGCGGGCAGGCGACTTGCATCAAGCGCGATTGATTTTCGAAAAGATGCTGGGTTACGCGAACCATCTGGGGCTTTACGCCGAGGAGCTGGGACCGTCAACCGAACATCTCGGCAATTTTCCGCAGGCATTCAGCCATGTTGCGCTGATCAGCGCCGCCTACGATCTCAACCGCCGGCTGTCTGCGGCGCTTCTCGATTCCGGCGAAGTCTGAGGCGAACCGGCGCCGCGTAAGTCTACGCTTGCAGGCGGTTGATCCCGTCCAGCGCGGCGCTCTTGTAACATTCGGCGAGGGTTGGGTAGTTGAAGACCGTATCGACGAAATAGTCGATATCGCCGCCCAGCGACAGCACCGCCTGACCGATATGGACCAGCTCGACCGCGCCCTCGCCAATGATGTGCACACCCAGCAATTTTCGGGTCTCGCGATGGAAAATCAGTTTCAGGACGCCCCTGTGGTCGCCGACAATCTGCCCACGGGCGATCTCCCGGTAGTGTGACTTGCCGATTTCGTAGGGAATTTCGCGCTCGGTGAGTTCCTCTTCGGTCTTTCCGACGAACGATATCTCGGGAATCGTGTAGATTCCGAAGGGAAAGTGCTCGGGTGTATTCGAACAAGGGAGCCCAAAGGCATGGCAGACCGCGATGCGTCCCTGTTTCATTGAAGTCGAGGCGAGGCTCGGAAAGCCGATCACGTCGCCGGCAGCGTAGATGTTCGGCTGCTCGGTACGGTAATTAGCGTCGACCCGCAGCCGTCCGCGCGCATCGGACTCAAGCCCCGCCGCGGCGAGATTGAGGCTGGCAGTCGCGCCGTTGCGTCCCATGCTGGAAAGCGCCTTCTCCGTGATGATCTGTTTGCCGCTTGTGAGCGTCGTCCTGACGAGCTTGCGTCCTCCCTCGTCGAAGACCTGGATCGCCTTGACTTCTTCGCCCAAGCGCAAGGTAACGCGCCGCTCCCGCATGTGGTAGGTGAGCGCTTCGACGATCTCGGAATCGACGAAGTCGAGCAGCCGCGGACGCATATCGACAAGGGTGACCCGCACGCCGAGCGCCGCGAACATGCTCGCGTATTCACAACCGATAACCCCGGCACCAATTACCGCAAGCGTGCGCGGCAGCGCGTCGAGCTCCAGAATATCGTCGCTCGAGAAGACCGACCACCGATCCATCGGCATCCTCGGGTCTCTGGCCGCTTCGGTCCCGACCGCGATCACGATCTTGTCCGCAGTCACGCGGCGCAGGCCGCCGTCGTCTATATCTTCAAGTTGCAGAGTATGCGGGTCGACGAAGCTTGCGGCGGCAAGCGCGATTTCGACATCATTGCGCCTTAGCTGATGACGCATGACATCGATTTCATGCCGCACCACCGGGTCGACCCTGAACAACAGATCCTGGAGCGTGATCCGGTCCTTGACCCTGTAGGACTCGCCGTAAATTCCGTGCTCGCGATAGCCGGAGAGATAGAGAATCGCCTCGCGGATCGTTTTGCTTGGTATGGTGCCGACGTTGACACAAACCCCGCCGACAATCGGTTTGCGCTCAACCAGGAGCACGCGCTTGCGCAATTTGGCGCCCTGAATCGCGGCGTGATGGCCCGCGGGGCCGGAACCGATGACAGCAAGGTCGTAATCGAAGTCAGCCATTGGGACATCCTTGAAACTGCCTGGAAGAAAGTCAGCAATTTGTACAAGCGTTAAAAGGGGTCTAAAGAAAGTTACTAGGTTAGGCCAACCCAGGACAAGACCCGTCGCGGCGCCGCGGTGGGTGCAGCTCGCCTCGGCGCGGGCCGCGCTCCTTAGCAAATCCACGGAATGGGACATTTCACCTGGCACGATCTGCAGCGGGCAGGCCACGCGCTTCCCGCGAGGGATGTAACACCTCGAGGGGGCTGCCACGGTTGGGCTCACGCGCTAGGCTTGATAAACTGAGGTATCTTGAGGCTTTGCACCTGACGTCTTAACGCAGCCCCGGATTTTGAAGCAGCCCTCGCTGCCACTACCCGCAAAAGAAGCGGTGGACCGTGGGAAGGAGTCCCAGATTTTCGTGCGGGACGTAATCATGCGAAACGAATTTAGGGAGGTGTGCTATGACTCTTAAGATCGATGATGTAGCTCCGGATTTTGAGGCGGAAACGACCGAGGGGCACATCCGCTTCCATGAATGGATCGGCGATTCGTGGTGTGTTCTTTTCTCGCATCCGAAGGACTTCACCCCCGTTTGCACGACCGAACTCGGCACGATGGCTCGGCTGAAGCCGGAGTTCGACAAACGCAACACGAAGATCATCGGCCTAAGCGTCGACCCGGTAAGCGACCACTCCAAGTGGGCGGCCGACATCAAGGAAACGCAGGGCTCTGCGCCGAATTACCCGATTATCGGCGATACAGACCTGAAGATTTCAAAGCTTTACGGCATGCTGCCCGCCGGTGCGTCGGGCGACGTTTCCAAACGCACGCCGATCGATAACCTGACGGTGCGTAACGTTTTCGTTATCGGACCGGACAAAAAGATTAAGCTTATCATCGTCTACCCGATGGCCACTGGGCGCAACTTCGACGAGATCTTGCGCGTCATAGACTCGCTGCAATTGACCGCTAAGCACAAGGTCGCGACGCCGGCGAACTGGAAACGTGGCGACGATGTAATCATCGGCGGCTCGGTATCGGACGAGGAAGCGAAAAAGCTCTTCCCGCAAGGATGGAAGACGCTAAAACCGTACCTCCGCATCGTGCCGCAGCCGAAGCAGTAAACAAGCATCTGACCAGTGACCGGCACCTTCCGCTGCCGGTCGCTGGTCAACTCTCCCTAACCGCTTGCGGGGACAACGGCAGGAATGGGCTGTTACGGTTAGGCGAACCGTTTTGACCCAGGTTCTCGACGCCCGTCACGCAGAGCTTTCCTCGTTTGCAGGGCGACGCCTTTTGTGTGCAAACGATTTGGGGCTTCCGTCAGCGTGAGCTTCGAGCTGGGGCTAGGAGAGGAGTCTAAGAGCGGAGTTGACTGTTCTCGCCCCCCACGCCTGCCCCAGGCGCCCTGCCCCTGACTCAGCCGCGCAACGCCTCCGGTCAACGACTGGGCAATCCCGACTAAAAGTAATTATGGGGCGCTAGCCGGGAAAAGATCGATATGAGGATCGGCATCCTTATTGTGGCGGGTTTGGCTGTGATGCTCTCAACTCCATTCGCCAGTGGCCGCGGCGAGGCTGGAACCCCGGTGGATGACCAGCGGCTCCTTCACGCCGAGAGCGAACCGGACCAATGGATGATGGTGGGGCGTGATTACTCCGAAAAACGGTTCAGCCCGCTCGCGCAGATCAACCGGGAAAACGTAAGGCGCTTGGGGCTCGCATGGTTCTTTGCTACCGGCAGCCGACGCGGCCTTGAGGCCACTCCGCTGGTCGTCGACGGAAATCTCTACACCACGAACACCTGGAGCCGCGTTTACGCGCTCGATGCGGCCAGCGGGGAACTCCTATGGAGCTACGACCCGCAGGTGCCGCGGCGATGGGGAGCCTACGCTTGCTGTGATGTGGTGAACCGGGGCGTCGCCGCGTGGCAGGGGAAGATTTACTTAGGCACACTCGACGGGCGCCTGATCGCCCTCGACGCGGCGACGGGCAGGCCGCTATGGTCGGTCCTCACCGTGCCGCAGGATCGACCCTACACGATCACCGCTGCTCCGCGGGTGGTGCACGGTAAAGTTATAATCGGCAACGGCGGCGCCGAGTATCCAGGGGTCCGCGGCTATATCTCCGCATACGACGCCAATGACGGACACCTGGTATGGCGGTTCTACACCGTCCCAGGCCCTGAGCCGGGGGCCCAGGCGCCAGTTATGGTCAACGCGGCTCGGACCTGGTCAGGCCTAGGCTGGCAAGCAGCAGGCGGCGGCGGTACGGTCTGGAGCGACCTTGCCTATGACCCAGAACTTAATCTGATCTACTTTGGCACGGGAAACCCGTCGCCGTGGAATAGCCGGGCTCGCAACCCTGACGGCAAGGACAATTTGTTCACTGCTTCGATCGTCGCGCTGGACGCCGACACCGGGGTCTATCGGTGGCATTTTCAGACCACGCCGGATGATGCCTGGGACTACGATGCCGGTCAAAATCTGGTGCTCGCCGATCTCGATCTCAACGCCAAGAGGCGGCGCGTGGTGATGCAGGCGAACAAAAACGGGTTCTTCTACGTCTTGGACAGGGAAACCGGCCAATTCCTCTCCGGCCGCGCCTTTGTTGATCAGAATTGGGCAAAGGGTCTTGACCCGAAAACCGGCAGACCCATCGTGGCCGGCCTCCCCTACGCAGCAAACGGAAAATTTGTCAGCCCATCGCCCCTGGGCGGCCATAACTGGCAACCGATGGCGTTTAATCCGCAAACTGGTTTGGTTTATATACCAGCCAACGAGGCTCCCTTTCTTTATCAGGCAGAAGGCAGCTTTCCGCTTTCCCCAAGTCACTGGTATACGGGACTTAATCTCGCGGCAGAGTCAGCTCCGACAGGGATTGATCCGCTCCTGCTGCGTGCGGTCATTGAGCGAGGCGTCGCCGGCCAGCTAATCGCGTGGGATCCGATCGAGCAGAAGACGGGTTGGCGAGTACGCCAACCATCCCCTTGGAACGGGGGCGTCCTCACTACAGCCGCGGGTCTCGTATTTCAGGGAACCGCGGACGGTCGTTTTGTCGCCTACGACGCGCAGGACGGCAAGCTGCTTTGGCAACAGCATCTCCCAAATGGGATAATCGCCGCGCCGATGACCTACACAATTGGTGGCAGGCAACACGTGGCGGTAATGATGGGATGGGGCGGTTCGTTTGGCTTAGCCGCGGGAGAAGCGGCCAAGGTCAAGGAGAGAGATTACGCCGGCTACCTGCTTGTGTATGCCCTTGATGGCCGAGCCAGCCTGCCGTCGTCCAGGCCAACATCGCGCAGCATACCGGGTTTGCCAAAGATCGTTGCCGGCAACCAGGCGCTGGCTGATGGTAACAGGCTTTACAACCAGCACTGCGCGGTATGCCACGGCGCGAATGCAATCAGTTCGAGCGCCTTGCCGGATTTGCGTTACATGGCTCCGGAAACTCATCGGCGGTTCGAGCAAATTGTACGTTCCGGCACACTTAGCAAACGCGGGATGGTCGGTTTCGCAGATGTGCTCAGCACCGAAGAGGTCCAGGATATTCACGCTTACCTGATTAAGCGGGCAGAGATCACGCGCGCGGCCGAACGCCAACCTCGATGGTGGGCACAAACGAAGGTGTTTTTATACGGCCTAATCGCTCCACTCCTCTATCGGCTTCAGGCGCTAAGGTTCAGCTGATAGCACCGCGCGAACACGCGAGGTCCGAACACCGAGAGGCACGGTTCCGCGCAACCCAGTGGCGCGGACAGCGCGATCAGTGCTACGCGCTGCCAGGCTGGAGCAACGCTCACCGGCGGGATCGTCGGCGACACGCCCTGCTGCCACCCTCTTCCAGACGCAAACCGTAAAACCCGCCGAAGAACGCCTCTTTCGCCGCGCTAGCATCACGGCAAGGCCGAGTCAGACCGACGGCGGCCTTCCTCTGCGCAAAACGCCGCCGCCATTTTGCGCTTGCAGCCCGCCGAGCGTTAATGCGACGCTGCCGCAGCATCCGGTCTCTTATGGAGGTCTGCGTCGAACCCTGAGACCTAAGTCCGGCGGGCAGAGCGGCGTAATCGACAATGATGATTCTGCTCGCGATTTTCGTTTCCCTTTTCTTTGTCTTCAGCCTCGTGTCGGCGCGACTCGGGCGGAGCATCTTCACCGGGCTGATCGTCTTTACAATCGCCGGAATGATTATGTCTTCCGCGCTGCCGTCGCCGCAGCAAGCCGGATTAAATGCGAAGGGCTTTCTGGCGCTTGCCGAACTCCGACTGGGGCTGCTGTGGAGATGCCGCTAAAGAACTGATCCGTATACCGCTCTAAAAGTGAGCCACCCCCGGCCATAGACTCCGGCAGGAGCCGGAGGACGGGGATGCTGAAGATGGATCAGGTGCACATACTGCGACACAAGGTACTGAACGAGGGGCAGAGCATCCGGCGGGTTGCGCGGGAACTTGGGTTAAGCCGCAACACGGTAGCCAAGTATCTGGAGCAGCCCGAGCCGGTGAGAAGTACTCGGCAACCGCGCGAGCGGCCGGTATGGGAAGCGGTGCAGCCGCGGCTTGAGGAGTTGGTGGCGGAGTGGGAGCCGCGCACCACCGCCAAGCAACGCCTCACGGCGATGCGGCTACATCGGCAGCTCAGGGCGGAGGGTTATCAAGTCGGCCGGACACTGGTAGGCGACTACTGGCGCGAGCGGCGGCGGCAACGCGCCGAGGTTTATGTGCCGTTGATTAATCGCCCAGGCGAAGCGCAGATCGACTTCTTTGAGGTGGTGGTAGAGGTCGGCGGCGAGCGGCGCAAGGCCTGGGAGTTCCTGATGCGGCTGATGTATTCGGGCCGCGAGTTCGCCTGGCTCTACGAGCGCTGCGATCAACTCGCCTTTCTCGACGGCCATGTGCGGGCGTTCGCACACCTCGGCGGCGTCGCGAAGCGCTGCGTGTACGATAATCTCGCATCTGCGGTGCGCAAGATCGTGGGCGCGCGGCGCGAACTCACCGGCCGATTCCTGGCGCTGGTGAGTCACTATCTGTTCGAGCCGGACTTCGCGCGCATCGGAGAAGGACACGACAAGGGCGGAGTGGAAAGCCGCGGCAAGGCGATTCGGCTCGAGCTATCTCACGCCGATCCCACGCGGCGACAGTCTCGAGGCGATCTCACGCCAGCTACTCGGTGATCTCGACGCGGCGTTTACGGCCCGGCAGGTTGCCGGCAGATCCGCCAGCGAGCTGTGGGAGGAAGAGCGCGCGCAACTGCCTCCGGTTCCGGCCACCAGCTTCGAGGTGCGCAAGCCCATCCTGGTCGAGATCAGCTCGCGTGCGATGGTCAGGATCGAAGGCGCCTGGTACTCGGTGCCGTCGCGCTGGGCGCGTTTGAACGCGACTGCATACCTGGGAGTGGACGATGTCCGCATCACCTGCATGGGCGAGAGCGTGACCCATCCGCGAGCGCGATTCGGAACCCGCCAGGTCCGCTATCGGCATTATCTTCCTGAGCTGGCGCGCAAGCCGCACGCCGTGCGCCAGGTTGCACCGGAGTTGATCGCGGAGTTGGGCGCGCCCTGGAACGGACTGTGGGGATTGCTGTGCGGAACGCACGGCGAACTGGAAGCAGCGCGCGTGCTCGCCCGGCTGTTGGGTGCGGTGTGCGAACACGGCGAAGAACGCGTGCGCCTGGCCCTGGAAGCAGCGATCGCTCAGCACCGCATCGACGCGGCCGAGCTCCCTGATCCCGGGCCGAAGGTTGAGAACGTCGCGGTCCCTGATGCGCTCGCCGGTTATGTGGTCGAAGCGGGGCGCGCCTGCGATTACGATCATCTGCTGCTCGCCGACGGAGGCGCGCATGAGTAACGCGGCGTGTGAGGCGGTTATCCAGGAGTACTGCCGTGAGCTCAAGCTCGCCGGGGTGGTGCGCGATTATCCCGGCCTGTGCCGGCGCGCCCGCGATGGCGGCTGGCCCTACGAAGATCTGCTGCGCGAACTGCTCGAAGCCGAGGTTACCAACCGGCATCAGAGCACCTCGCGCCGGCTGCTGCGCGAGGCGCGCTTTCCCGATCTCAAGACCTTCGATCAACTCGACTGGGCCGCGCTCAAGGGAGTGTCACGGCCGAAGCTGATGGAACTGGCGAGCTGCGACTTCATCGGACGCGCCGAGGATGTAATCCTGGCCGGCCCGATCGGCACCGGCAAAACCCATCTGGCGATCGGGCTAGGAATGGAAGCCACGCGCCGGCGGCTGCGGGTTCACTTCGCGCGTGCCGCCGATCTGGTGCAGAGCCTGGTTGAGGCGCGCGACGAGCGGCGGCTCACCATGCTCCAGCAGCGCTATCAGAAAGTCGCGCTTCTGATCGTCGATGAGTTGGGCTTCGTGCCGTTCGAGCGCACCGGCGGCGAGCTGCTGTTCAACCTGTTGGCCCAGCGCTATGAGCGCCGCTCGACCATCATCACCACCAACCTGGCCTTCTCCGAGTGGGTCAAGGTGTTCGGCGACGAAAAGCTCACGACCGCGCTGCTCGACCGTCTCAGCCATCACGCGCACATACTCACCACTCGCGGTGATTCCTTCCGCAGCCAGCGCGGCTCCAAGCCCGCTGCCGCCAGCGGCGCAAAGAAGGAAGCCCATGCCGGCGATAGTGCAGCGCGTTAGTAACGCTGGCGCGCAAGGTACCCGCTGGCGCGGGACACCTAACGCGCACCACCGAAAAGATCAGACGTTTAAGATTTTAGAAAAGAGAGCACAAAGAACCAGTCCGGGGTGGCTCATTTTTACAGCGGTAAAGTGGCTCAGTTTTATAGCGTTGCAAACATGCTGCTGTTCACCGACGCCAGTCAGATCAGCTTGAGCAATCATCAAGAGCCTCGGAAGCCTGCCGTTTTAGTTGCTGAGCCTCGGGATGCTGCTGGCGATCGGGTTAGGCATGCTGGCAGCCGTGTTGGTGTTCCTAAATCTCCCGATTTTGAAAGCGGGTATTCTGGGCGTGGTGCTCACCCCGACCGACGCCGGCTTGGGCGAAATCATCATCACAAGCCCTCGCGTCCCGTTCCGCGTGCGGGAATCGCTTTTGGTTGAGGCCGGCCTGAACGACGGACTTGCTGTGCCGTTTCTCCTGTTTTTTATGGCATTCGCGGCCGGGAAAATCGAAGGCTGTCCCCTTGCGCTAATGGAATTATCATCGGACAGCTGTGCGGCGGTGCGCTCGCAGGATTCGTGATCGGCTTCGGCGGCGGATGGCTGATCAGCCTCACTCGCAGCAAGGGATGCGTGGAAAATTCGTTTCAGCAAATCGGCGTTGTGGCGCCGCCCTGCTATGCCTAGTGATTTGCGAGATGCTCGATACGAGCATGTTCATTGCCGCATTCGTTGCCGGTCTTGCGGTCCAACTCAGACTCAAGGGTGTCGCCGAGCAGAGTCTGGAATTCGGCAGTCAGTGGGGAAAACTGATCACCCTTTCGGTGTTCGTGCTCTTCGGCATGATCGTCGTGCGGGACTGGGGTCAGTTTCGTCCCGCGCTCTAGCTGTGCGCCGTCTTGAGCCTGACAATCGTCCGGATGGCGCCGGTAGCTATAGCGCTGGTCCGTAACGGCCTCGGCCCGGCCGCCACGGTTTTCATTGGACGGTTTGGCTCGCGTGGTCAGGCGTCGCTTGCCCTCGGGCTTGTCTACCTGAGACAGGAATTGACTCTGCAGCGCGAGCCGACGATACAGCTCGCGGTAATCGTGACCGTCTTGGTCAGTATCTTTGCGCATGGCTTTAGCGCCGGCGCGGGCAGCGAACTTTACGCCCGTTCGATAAAGTCGCTGGCAAGCACCGCGCCGGCGCTCCGAACGTTTGGAGAATAATCGCCGGTTATGCCTTGCAGAAACTTGCTAAGGTGCATAGCAGCTCTGGCAGTCTTGGAAGCATTCGCTGCCGCAGGCTGTTCACCGGCGGGTTTTTATTCCTGGAACGGCAAAAGCTTTTCCAGCAGCGCGCCGCTGACCCAAAACACCGCGCTCACCGCCTATTTCACCTCCTTTGGCGATGAGGAGGAAGACGTCTACGGAATTCCGGCCGATCTTCTGGTGGGCGCTGGGTTTAGCACGAACATCATTCAAGGGACTTTTTACGATCCGGCAGGGAGAAAAGTGGCAGGGGCGCAAAATGGGGAGAATTACTGGGCCAACATCCCGTATCTCACCTGGCTTTATCCCCTTCAGTTCGACACGCCGCATTTCCGATCGGGCTTCAACGCCTTTATGAGCATAGAAGCTCTAGTGTCCCGTCTCTGAATTAAGTATTGGGGTTGTTCGTCTATACGGCATGGGCGTACAGAGTGGCGGAGTGGAAATCAGCGGGACCGATCGGCGGCAGTTGGAGGCGTGGTTGCGC
>JAJYYI010000047.1 GCA_021801125.1 Deltaproteobacteria bacterium
TCGTGCGCTTTGCCGCTTGACTATGGTCGCCACGTCCGCATTGCTGCAAATTTGCAGCGCGTGGACAAGGTGCTGGTTTCGGAGATTTGGCGATGCTCGGAAAAAACCTCGAATTTACGGGAGAAATATTGGTGCCGGGGGCGGGACTCGAACCCGCACGGGGCTTGCGCCCCAGGGGATTTTAAGTCCCCTGTGTCTACCGCTTCCACCACCCCGGCGAAGGCCTACTCCGCTCGATGAGGTCCGGCCTTTGCGAGCTTAAAACTAGCGCTCCGGAAACACCGCATCTCGTTTCTGCGCCCGTTTTTTGCCAGGCGAAGAAGCTGCGCGTTCTGAGCCTTCCCGCTTGCGGGACGAGACTGCCGCGGGGCCAAGAGCGCTAGACGGGCGCAATCGCTTCGAATTTAAGCGCCCATTTTGGCAGAAAACAAGCGCGGGTGGGCAGGTGATTTATGCGCGCGACGGCGGGCGTAATGCTATCCGCTGCGCCGCTTAAGCTCGCGTTCGATCTCGCGCCGGGTCTGCTTTTTCATCGCCGCGGCGCGCTTGTCGTAAAGATGCTTGCCTCTGACCAGCGCCAGCTCCACCTTCACCCGGCCCCGCTTGAAATATATCTTCATCGGCACCAGCGAGTAGCCGCGCTCGCGGACTTTGCCCCATAGCCGGTTGATTTCCCGCCGATGAATCAGGAGCTTGCGGTCGCGCTCCTCCTCGTGGCCGAACTGGCCCGCTGGCGCATAGGCCCCTATATGAACGTTGGTCAGGAAGACCTCGCCGCGACGGATTCGGGCGTAACTGTTGCGCAAATTAACCTTGTGCGCCCGCAGCGCCTTGACCTCGGTGCCCAGCAGCGCGATTCCGCATTCCAGCGCCTCCTCGACAAAAAAGTCATGCCGGGCTTTGCGATTTTCAGCTACCAGTTCGTAATCCGCGTCCTTCGCCGCCTTGTTCTGCGCCATCGCACGCCTAGCTTACCGGGCCATGCCAGCGGTGATAAGCGGGCCGGCAGGTTCGGCTCGAACACACAGCCCGCCCATGCTACTATATGTAAAGGTTAAACCGGACCTGTGAGAGTACCAAAAAAGGGGGCGAAGCTGGGTTCGACGAGGGCAAGAGGACTACGGACGCACGCCGGGGTGCTGTTGGCCCGTAAAACAAACAGACTGCGAAATTTACCCGCAGACAATTACGGATACGCTCTAGCGGCCTAACCGCCGCTAGCGTCCTCCCGTCGCAGGCCTGCGGCGGCGGTGCAGGGCGCGGATTAGCAGGCTAGGCGCTAGCCGTTCGCCGGTTGGGCTAAACGCCGAAACGCAAAGCGGCTGGCCGTTGAGCAGCCTGTCCCTGGGCGGCGCAAGCGGCGAGAAATAATACATGGACTAAGCGTGTAGCGGCTGTGGCCCGACGGTCTTCGGACGGGGGTTCAATTCCCCCCGCCTCCACCAGCATTCCGTAGGAAAATCGGACCTTTCCCAAAACCCCCATTGGGGGCCAGTTAGAGGTCGCGTTTTTCGTGAACCGGGGCCTTAGCCAGGCTCTTCTGACACGCCGTAATCAGAGGTCCCGAGGAGTCCTTGCGGATGTACCTGACGTAGCTCTGCTCGATCATCTGCACGGACTTTCGACAGTATTCGGAAAACGCTTTCGCCTTAGCCAACCTCTACCAGCTCCGGCGCGAGCTGCTTCCCCGCGAGGGCGAGGTGTGTGCAGTGAACACAATTGATAAGACCAATACGTTCCGGTTATCTAGCTCTGTTGGCATCGGTCGAGCTGGACACCTCCCTCCGGATAGCGGGTTGCCGCAGCCTGTGACAGGGGGCCGCAAGTCATGTGCCGAGAAGCTTCGCAGCAACTTTATGAGGCAAACAACGCGGTGCGTCGTGCTCCGCTTCGCGTGAATAAGGTTGGAGGCTGTAGCTTTTACACAGCTTCCGTGCGGGCCATTGCTTCGGCTTAAACTGCTATCCAGCCGGTTGCTTCAGCTATCCTTGAGGCCCGGTCCCGATTGAGGGACGACTTTAGGCTTGAGCGCGCACTGGACGGCAACTCCGCAAGCTCTTTAGACCGGCCGCTGCGCGTTGGCATGACCTTACCCATGTTCGGGGATCGTCTTGAGCCAGGGGGGCGTTCGGACTGGCTCCCCGGGCCGGACTCGAACCAGCGACTTGACGGTTAACAGCCGTCCGCTCTACCAACTGAGCTACCGGGGAGCGTTGGAGTGGTAAACTCTTGGTAGCCGCTTAGGCTGACAAAATCAAGCCTCGGAAACCTAACGTGGCGTCTGGTGCGGCCGGTTGCGACCTTTCCGTTGCGTGGGGTGAGAGTCCGAGCCGCACAGGTGCTCGATGGTCTTCACGACCGTCTTGAAGCCGCTTTAAAATGAGCGGGTGCGAGCGTCTGGCGGCATCCACGGAAACGGCCTGGGAGTTGACATTCCGGCAATCGTGGCGCAAACGGGATTGGCTTGACTGCGATTCCTTTTGGGGCCTATAGTTGCCTCAAGTAGTCGCCTATTTTTTCGCCTGGCGAGGCGGGTGCGCCCTCGCGACGTGTGGGTTTGTTCGCATGAAAAGACCGACTGAAATGACGTTATGGGAGCGCGTCTATCTGCCCGAAATTTTCAAGGGCATGGTGGTCACAAACTACCATTTCTTGCGCAACCTGACGATGCATCTGGCTCATACATTAGGCCTCGGCAGGACGCGTCCCGCCGCCGCCACCGTTCAATACCCGGACCAGCGCAAGACCTACCCGGACAACTATCGCGGCAGTCATAGGCTGACGCTCCGACCCAACGGTGATGTCCGATGCACGGCCTGCTACATGTGCGCGACTGCTTGCCCTGCGCAGTGCATTTATATCGAGGCTGGTGAGCATCCCGATCCTCACGTTGAAAAGTACCCGCTTCGGTATGAGATAGACACGCTGCGATGCATCTATTGCGGCCTTTGCGTCGAGGCCTGTCCATGCGACGCGATAAGGATGGACACCTACGTCCATCCTCGAATCTGGGGCTTCGACCGTAAGGATTTCATCGAGACCAAGGAAGTTTTGATGCATCGGTCGACGGTGCTAGAAGAAAAAGGGCGCGACGGCAACATGGACGAGATGCTAGCTTGGTACAAGGAGCAGGAACAGCGAGTTTATGACCCGCTGAGGCCGGAGCTTAGAGCGTACACCGAACGCGAAAACTGGCGGCAAAAACTGGAACAGGAAGACAAGGCAAAGCACAACGCGCCGGAACTATCCGTTGGTGCTCCACCCCCCGGGGATTGAAGCCTTGGCGCAGGGCCGGCATTTTGGAGCGATTTCGATGCCGGCGGTAGAATGGCAGAGCCGGCGCCATAGAGGCTGAGCGGTCCGCCAGGGCCGTTGAGTTCTCAGATTTACGGTATCGAGTAAGAGGTGGCTGACCATGACCCAGCTTGAGAGCGCTCGCAAAGGTATTATTACGGCACAGATGGTCGAGGTGGCCGAGGACGAAGGACTCAGCGCGGAGGAGATTCGCGAACTGGTTGCCGCAGGCGAGGTGGTGATCCCGCATAACGTGCACCACGAGTTTCGCGCGATCGGGATCGGAAAACGGTTGCGCACCAAGGTCAACGCGAACATCGGGGCTTCCAACTTTCATCAGCTTATCGAAGAAGAAATCGAGAAACTTTACACGGCGGTCAGATTCGGTGCGGATTCGGTGATGGATCTTTCCACCGGAACTGACCTCGATCGTATCCGCGAGGAGCTCATTTCGCGCTGCCCCATAATGCTCGGCACCGTGCCGATATACCAGGTCGCGGCCGAGGGGTCGGTGCTGAAGATGGACCCGGAGAAGCTTTTCGACGTGATCGAGCGCCAAGCGTGCCAGGGCGTGGATTACATGACGCTGCATTGCGGAGTCACTCGGGAGACCGTGCGGCGGTTGCGCGCCAGCGAACGGATCGAGGGTATCGTTTCGCGCGGCGGCGCATTGCTGGCGGCATGGATAGAGCGCACCGGCAATGAAAACCCGCTGTACGAGCAGTTTGACCGGGTATGCGAAATTTTGCGCCGCCACGACGTAACGGTTTCGCTCGGTGACGGGCTCAGGCCCGGCGCCACAGGTGACGCCACCGACCGCGGCCAGATCGGCGAACTGCTCGTGCTCGGCGAGTTGGCTCAGCGCGCGCGCGAGCAGGGCGTCCAAGCGATGATCGAAGGGCCTGGCCATGTGCCGCTCGATCAGATCGTGGCCAACGTTCAGCTTGAGAAACGGCTGTGTGGAGGCGCGCCGTTTTACGTGTTAGGGCCCCTGACCTGCGACGTGGCTCCGGGCTACGACCACATCACTGGCGCTATCGGCGGCGCTATCTCCGCGGCGGCGGGGACCGATTTTCTGTGCTATATCACGCCGGCCGAGCATCTGCGGCTGCCCGACGTCGACGATGTGCGTGAAGGCCTGATCGCCACGCGTATCGCGGCCCACTCCGGCGATTTGGTCAAGGGAGTGCGCGGGGCCAAGCTCTGGAACGATCAGATGTCGCGCTATCGCAAGGCGCTCAACTGGGAAGGGATGTACGCGCTGGCGATGGACCCGGACAAAGCGCGTCGTTACAAGGAAGAAAGCGAAGCCGCGGGCTCGAACGTCTGTAGCATGTGCGGAGCACTCTGTTCAATCAATCTCGATAACGCCTCTGTAAAATTCGTGCGCAAGCGGGAGGCAGAGCCGGATGCAGTTCATGCCAGCTAACTACAGTGGTGAGCCGCGAATCGGTGAGCTTGCTCCCGCATTGTCGGTCGAATTGGAGGATCAGGACGGGCGTAAGACGCGCTTGGAACAGGCGCGCGGGCGAAACGTAATCCTGTATTTCTATCCCCGGGACGGCACCCCGGGTTGCACCGTAGAGGGAAGGGAATTCGCCGACCTTGAAGAGCAGTTCCGCGCCCATGGCTGCGAACTCTTCGGCGTGAGCACCGATTCAGTCGCTTCGCATCGGGAGTTCGCCTCCAAGCTCGGGCTCACCTTTCGACTACTGTCCGATCCGGGCGGCGACTTGGCGCGCGCTTTCGCCGTGTGGCGCGACGGCCGCGTGGCGCGAGCAACCTTCGTTCTCGACCGGGAACTGCGTGTTCGCCGCATGTTTCGCGAGGTCAGCCCGCGCGGACACGCCCGGCAGGTGCTCGATTTCGTACAATCGATGCTTGAGTCGCATCGGATGCTCGGCGGCTGACGCGGCGTCGTCCGGCGTAGGTTAGGAGTCGAATTGGTCTCGTCTTAGTTCTAAAATTGAGAGTAAGGCATATGGCTAAGACATCGAAAAGTATCCTTGATGAGGCCCGCACCCAGGTTGCGGAGATTACCGCAGAACAGGCGCGAGAGATGATGCAGGATCCTCAGACCGCGATCATCGACGTGCGCGAGAGCGAGGAATGGCGCCAGGGTCATCTTGAGCAGGCGATCAGCATCCCGCGCGGATTCCTTGAGCTGCGAATCGAGGAGAAAATTCCCGACCGCAACAGGCCGATTATCCTACACTGCGCCATGGGTGTGCGCTCGCTGCTTGCCGGGCGCGCGCTGCGCGAGATGGGCTACGAGAAGGTCTACAGCATGGCGGGAGGTTTCAATGCCTGGAAGAACAACGGCTTCCCATGGGTCGCCGACCGCCGTTTCTCCGAGGAGGACATAACCCGTTATTCGCGCCACTTCCTGATTCCTGAGGTCGGCGAAAAGGGCCAGGCGAAGCTGCTGGACGCCAAGGTTCTATTGGTGGGCGTCGGCGCGCTCGGCTCGCCGGCTGGCCTCTACCTGGCTGCCGCCGGCGTCGGGACTATCGGCTTGGTCGACTTCGACGTGGTGGACCTGTCCAATTTGCAGCGCCAGATAATTCACACCACGGACCGTGTCGGCACGCTCAAGACCGAGTCGGCGCAAAAATCGATCAATGCGATTAATCCCGGCGTTTCCGTGGTGCGTCATGATACGCGCCTGAGTTCGGAAAACATCATGGAGATAATCGCGGGCTACGATGTGGTCATCAACTGCAGCGATAATTTTCCCACGCGCTACCTGGTGAACGACGCGTGCGTTTTCGGGAAAAAGCCTCTGGTGGATGGCGCCATCTTCCAGTTCGAGGGCAACGCCACGGTATTCGATCCCGCGCGCGGCGGTCCCTGCTATCGATGCCTCTATCCCGAGCCGCCGCCGGCAGGAATGGCGCCGTCGTGCGCGGAAGCGGGCGTGCTCGGCGTGTTGCCCGGCCTGATCGGCTCGATCGAGGCGCTGGAAGCTATAAAGCTTATCCTTGGCGTGGGCAAGCCGCTTATCGGCGCCATGGTCTATTTCAACACGCTTGCCGACCGCGACTTTGTGCGGATGCTGCGCCTGAGGCGTGACCCCAAGTGCCCGGTTTGCGGCGACCATCCGACACAGACCCAGCTGATCGATTATGAGGCCTTTTGCGCGACCGCGGAGTTCGCCGCCAACGGCAGTGCGCGGACGACTCATGCTGCGGCTGCTTCAACTCAGTAATTGCTTATAAGTCTTGAGCTTGCGGTTCCTTGGACGGGGTCCGCGCCGATTCCTCGAGCGGCGCGACCCCGATCATTTCGCCGGAATGGAACGTTGAGGAGGCGCGGGCGAGAAAAAACCGCCAAGCGCAGGGCAGGGGTATGGCTTTAGGACCCTTTTACGTGGCGCAACGACTGAGCCAAGGTAACCACACCAAAGGAGTGGCGATTTTCGTTCGACACGGCGAGACTGCATGGAATCGCGAAGGCCGCGTTATGGGCCGCCAGCCAGTTGAGCTCGACGAGCGTGGAATCGCGCAAGTGAAAGCGGGTGTCCCACTTGCCCGCCTGTTAGGCCCGCAGTTTATCCTGACTAGTCCTTTGAGGCGGGCGAGGCAAACCGCCGAGATAATCGCCGCCGGTCTCGGCGGCATCGAGATCGTCGAGGACCCGCAGCTAGAGGAAGTGCGCTACGGCAAATGGGAGGGGATGACCTATCACGATCTGGTGCACGACGAGGATTACATGCGCTATCGGCAGGCCCCGCTTGAGCATCGAACCCCTGGCGGTGAAACCATCAGCGACGTCCAGAGCCGCGGTCGAGAGGCCGTGACCCGCGCGTTGGAGCGCTATCCTGGCCGCCGCCTGCTATTTGTCTCCCACGGTGACATTATTCGCACCGTGTTGTGCAGCTACATGAAACTCGGCCTCCACTACTTTCATCGCATTCGGGTCGACAACATGAGCTTTTCGGCGATCGCAGTAAGCGGCGACTTCGCCGAGATCAAGTTTTTCAATCTGCTCAGCACGGACGAGGTTGGGCGGGCTTTCGTCTCACCGTTCCCCGCGTAACGATCAGCGAAAGCCGCGCTCCCACCTTAAGCGGTGCGGCTGCGCGCCGCCACGTCGACTTGCCTGCCGCCCTGCCGCGTGCTTGATTTGCTCCAGCGCCACGCGCGTGAATTTGCGAAAGTTCGCGCTGCCGCTCGGCGCTATTCGAACGCGCTCAAGCCCGTGATATCCCGCCCAAGAATCAACGTATGGATGTCGTAGGTGCCTTCGTAGGTGTTGACGGTCTCCAGGTTGAGCATGTGGCGGATTACCGGGTACTCGTTGACGATTCCGTTGGCGCCCAGGATATCGCGCGCGGTCCGCGCGATCTTGAGCGCCTCGCCGACGTTGTTGCGTTTGGCAAAAGAGACCTGTTCGGGGCGCAGCTTTCCGGCATTTTTCAACTGTCCGAGCCGCAGGCAAACCAGCTGGCCCTTCGTGATCTCCGTGAGCATCGAGACCAATTTGTTCTGGACGAGCTGATAACCCCCGATCTCGCGCGCGAACTGGCGTCGCGACCTGGCGTAATCGAGCGCGCAGTTATAGCAGGAGCGCGCTGCGCCCACCGCTCCCCAGGCGATCCCGTAACGGGCCTCATTCAGACAGGCGAGCGGTGCCCGCAGCCCTCGCGCTTGGGGTAGACGCTCGGCGTCGGTCAGGCGCACGTCCTCGAAGATCAACTCCGACGTTACCGAGGCGCGCATCGAAAATTTGCCTTTTATATCACGAGCGCTGAACCCCGGCTTGCCTTTTTCGACCAAGAACCCGGTGATACCTTCGTCCACCCTGGCCCATACGATAGCAACGTCGGCGATAGTGCCGTTGGTAATCCATCGCTTGGTTCCGTTGAGCACCCATCCGCCGCCGTCGCGCCGTGCCCTGGTTTCCATCGCGCCGGGGTCGGAGCCATGGTCCGGCTCGGTCAAACCGAAGCAACCGATTAATTTACCACGCGCCATCTCGGGCAGGTAGCGCTGTTTTTGTTCCTCGGAGCCGAACCCATAGATCGCATGCATCGAGAGAGCACTCTGCACCGAGGCGAACGAGCGCAACCCTGAATCAGCCGCCTCCAGCTCCTGCATGATAAGCCCATAGGCGACGCCGTTCATGCCGGCGCAGCCGTAGCCCTTAAGGTTGGCGCCAAAGATGCCCAGCTCGGCCATTTCGGGGACCAGCGTGAGCGGGAAGTTTTCCGTGGCAAAGCTGTGCTCGATCCGTGGAATCACGTGCCTTTCGACGAACTGCCTGACCGAATCTCTGGTCATTTTCTCTTCGGGCGCAAGCAGCTCATCGAGGCCGAAATAATCTAAATCGCGCAGCGTCGAATTCATGGTAATTCTCCCGCACACAGTCTACCGCGCGTGCTTCAACTCCTTAAGCGGATGCGCGAAATCAGCAGCGTTAGGCGGGCTTATGTCCCTGGACGATTGGCGCGATCAAGGCTCGCCTCTCCGCAGACCTTCGCTCGCGAAGCTCCACGCCTTCGATACCGCAAGGAGCCAGTGGGGCATAAAGTTGATGAGGCGTGAATTTTCCAACCCAAGCACATGTCTGAAAGACCGGAGAAGGCGTTCTTGCTCCTTGATCGAAGGTAAACGTTCTCGAACGAGGCGACGGGCGGCTCGCGCCCCCGGTTCGGCAAGGCGTACGACGGTCCCGAGGAGCGATTGCACGGGGGCTGCGACCGATATACACTAGTTAAGAACAACTAATGTAAGGTTCGGTAAAGACCAGCGGATGCATATCGAGACGCTCAAAGTTTTTTGCGACATCATCGAGAGCGGCAGTTTTTCTTATGCCGCCTCGCAGAACTTCGTCACCCAGTCGGCGGTAAGCCAACAGGTGCGTAGTCTGGAGGAAAAGTACGGCTGCCGCCTGGTCGAGCGCGGGCGCACGGGGGTCAAGGCCACTGCTGCGGGACGTACTTTGTACAACGCCAGCAAGGAGATCGTGCGTTTGTTCCTGGGGTTGGACACCACCTTGCGGGAGGCAGGTTCGGTAGTCTCCGGGGCAATCCGCGTGGGCACGGTGTACAGCGTAGGCTTGCACGAGATCCCGCCTTACCTCACTGAGTTTCTGCGTCTCTACCCGGCCGTCACCGTGCATCTGGAATATTTGCGCTCCAACCATATCTACGACGACCTGATGAATGGGCGGATCGACCTTGGGGTGCTGGCCTACCCGGTGAAGCGCAGCCAGATCACGACGATTCCGTTCCGTAGCGATGAGATGGTCCTGATCGTTCCGCCTAATCATCGCCGGCTTGCCAATCGCACGTCGGTTAGCCTCAGCGATCTCGAGGGCGAATCCTTTATCGGCTACGAGCGTGATATCCCTACGCGTAAGGCGACCGACCGCGTCTTGCGGATGCACGACGTCAGGGCGCGTTACGTGATGGAATTCGACAATATCGAGACGATTAAGCGCGCGGTGGAGATCGGACTCGGTGTGGCCATCGTCCCGCGCCCCTCAGTCGAGCGCGAAGCCACGCTGGGGTGGATCAAAATCCTTACCTTCGAGGGCGAAACGTTTTTACGCCCGCTGGCAATCATTTACAAACGCAGCCGCGAGCTCTGGCCGGCGTTGCGCAAGTTTATCGACGTCCTGACTAGCCCCGCGCAGCCTCCTAGCCACGGCGAAGCTGGCGCTGGCTCGCAGGATGGCGCCGCTGAATCACCCAATCCTGCTGCTTCGCCTATGGTGGGACGCCGTGTTGCCTCCGGCCCGGTGGTTAACTAGGCCCCTGCGCGCATCCTGCGTACGCGCCGCGTAACTTCTGGCGCCCCAGGCTGAAGCTGCCGACAAACCTCAGGTGGGTCGCAGGGACAGCCGCTTTCCGAGCTTGGCGCCCGCCGCTCGTCGCGCGACACCTACTTGAGCATCGTGGGGCCTGAAGAGGCCTTAGCACGCCGGCACGATCGGCGCGCGGTCCAACGGCGCGACGGGTCAAGGATGATGCGCCAGATAATACGCGACCGCCTTCATCTCCTCGTCGGTCATCTCAAAGGCGATCCCTGGCATAGGGCTCTCGCCACCGCCCCCGCGGCGCACGCCGGACTTGAACTCTCGCAGTGATTTCAGGAGGTATTCTTCGTGCTGGCTCGCTAAGCGCGAGGCTTGCTCCAAACCCGCGAAATTTCTCTGATGGCAGGCGCCGCATCGGAATTTTTGCGTGACCTTGACCCCCATCGCCATCAGCTCGGGATCCAGCTTGCCCGCCGCAGGCCTCGGCGGCGGCAGCGACGCAAAATAGGCGCCAAGATTCTGAACATCTGTGTCCGACAGCGCCTCGCTAATTGGGGTCATCAGTGGGCTTTGCCGCGTGCCGGCGCGAAAGTAGACCAATTGCCATTCTAGGAACGGGTCGGGCTGGCCCGCCAGCGATGGTACGTCTGACTTGCTGGAGACGCCTTTGGTACCGTGACATAGCGCGCAGGCCTGTGCTTTGGCTTTTCCGTCCGCGATGTTACCTGCCCACACCGGGCTGGGAGCAGCGAGACCAGCAAGAAGCAGAATCAGCAGGTACCACATCCGTGGGATCTCCCGGCCGGCAAGAAAAAATCCGTCCGCCGCGAGAGCGGCGGACGGACCGAGCAAGCGTGCTTATCTACCGTAACTGATGCGATAGATCGCACCCGAAAAATCGTCCGCGACCAAGACCGATCCGTCCTTGGCGACAATCACGTCGGCGGGCCGTCCGATGTATTTGTTCGCGCCCTGAATCCAGCCGCTGGCGAGCACTTCCTGTCTGACGCTGCTGCCGTCGGGCGACACGATGAGCCGCACGACGCGACCGCCGCGATACTCATGCCGGTTCCAAGAGCCGTGCTCGGCCAGCAGAATGTTGTTCTTGTAGGAGGGCGGGAACTGACCGCCGGTATAGAACTTCATGCCTAGCGGCGCGACATGCGGGCCCAAGCGGAACACCGGCTGTGAAAATTCGGAGCACTTGTGCCCCATGTTAAATACCGGATCGGGGATTGTGCCGGCATGACAGTAGGGATAGCCGAAATGTTGGCCGATGCGGGTGACGTGGTGGAGCGTATCGTCTGGGGCGTTGTCGCCGAGCCAATCGCGCGCGTTTTGCGCAAACCAGTAGTCGCCGGTACGGGGATCAACATCGCCACCGACGCTGTTGCGCAATCCCAAAGATACAATCTCGGCCTCGCCGTTCGCGGGATTAATGTGCCGTAGCTGAGAGGTGCTGACCGGTGGCATGCATTCATTGCACGGCGGCCCGAACGCCATATAGATCCAGCCGGGCTTGTCGAATGCTATGTATTTCCAGCCGTGCGGAACATAGGGCGGCATGTCGTTATAGACAACCTTTGGCTGGGGCATATGGTCGAGGTTCTCTTCTGCGTCCGGATAGGCCAGGAGGCGGTCGATATCCGCCACATAGAGCGTATGGTCGCGAAAGCCGATGCCGGTGGGCATCTTGAGGCCCTTGAGGATCGTCTTGACCTCTTTCCTGCCATCGTGGTCAGTGATGGCGTACACGGTGCCGAGGCCGAACGATCCAACGAACAACGTGCCCTTATCCCCCCAGGCCATCTGCCGCGCGCTCAGCACATGTTCCGCATACACGCCGATATGGAAGCCCGGCGGAAGCTTAATCTTTCTTAGATTGTCTTGCAGCGCTGCGCCGGAAATACCTGTTGCTGGGCCGGCGGTGAGGCGATAGTCCAAGCCCTTCTGTGCCTGGGTTTCATCGCCCATGAACCAGTCGGCAGGCGGATGTTCCCAGAATTCTTTGGTATTGGAATCGTAATGGATTAGCTCCTCCGCGACACTCGCGGACGAAGCGACGGCGCAAGCCGCCAGGCCAAGCACTAGCGACCGGAAGAGGTATCTCAAACACCCTGTCATCGCTCATTTCCTCCCTTGTGATGCTCCCCACATGCGCAGGCGCAGCGGGCCGACATTTATGCCGTGACTACGACATTGCCGGTGCCACGCGCTACTGAATAGCCACGGAACCAGCCAGGCCTGAGCAAATCCTAGTTTTCCCCCTGTTCTTTAGCGTTTTTCCGCGCAAAAAGACAAGCGCTCTGCATGAACCATCCGGCTTTGACAAAACCCGACCAGAGCCATCCCCGGCTAGCGCCAGCTTTTTTTTGGATGGACCGCCCATTCAGACTAGCGAGCGAAAAGGCAAAACGGGAACGTTTCGGCCGCGCACTCTGGGGGCCTGCCCCGGTTGACCGTCGCCGCCTGCAATCGGACACTCAGGCGCGGTTGCTTCAGGGCTTTGCGGGCGTGCGTTGCGTCGCAGGTTTTCGGCCCCGGCCTGACGCCGATACGCTCTCGCCTGTCCGGCGGGCAATCCAGGTCTCGATCTCCGAGCGCGAGAAACGCCAGTCTCCGCCGACCTTAAAACCTGGAATCTCGTGCCGTCGAAGCATCCGATAGATCGTCGATCGATTGCAGCGCAAAAGCTCTGCGACTTCCCGCAGGCTCAGTATTTCCTTCGCACCGTCCACCTAGCCCGCCGTTGCCTATTGGAACGGGCTGCCCAGCGCGGGAGGCTTCGCGAGGCGGTGCTGGTCGAGGGTCGTTTCCATTAAGATTCGGTTCTCCCCAAATCACGTGTCGCGCAGCCGCTGGCCTCGGTCCGCCTGGCGCGTCTTCATCGAGCCTCGGCCCGGCTCCGCCGGCCGTAATCATCGCCACCATCTCGCCGGCCCGATAAACGGTTGCATTGGCAGAGAGGTCCTTTGCCGTAAGCCCGCCTTAGGCCCTGTTTCGTCGCCCGCCGTGTCCTCTCGCCCCCGGTCCGGTTCAAGTTCGCCAGACATCGCCGGTCGTCGCGCCCCAGCGCTCTGAGGCGCCGGTTGCTGCTCCGGTTGCGAGACGCTCCCTGGACCAATTCCCATTCGCTGCATGGCGCGATGCAGCGTCACCCAGTGTACGGACAGAAGTTTTGCTGCGTGGCTCTTATTCCATCCGCACTGCTCTAACGCTTGCAATATTTGTTCCTTGTCGAGTCCTCCGCTGCGCCGATGCGCAGTCACGCGCTCTCTCATGCGGTGCAAATCATCGTCGAGCACCAAGTCATGCGCTCTGATCAGACCGTTGGCGCAGGTCGCAACGGCGCGCAGAACCACATTTCTAAGCTCGCGAACATTGCCAGGCCATGAATGGCGGCTCAGCGCGCTCAGCGCGTCCGCGGAAAGCTCCACGTCGGAAAACCCTTCGCGGGCCAAGAGATTGCGTGCCAGAAGCGGAATATCTTCGCGCCGCTCGCGCAGTGGCGGGACCGCAATCTTGAACACATTCAGCCGATGATACAGGTCAAATCTGAGCTTGCCTTCAGCTACCGCGCGGTGAGGGTCGGTATTGATCGCTACAATTACGCGGGCGTCTATCGTCTTGACGCGTTGGCCGCCGAGCGGGACAACCTTGCGATCCTCCAGGAAGCGCAGCAGGCCTGCCTGTACGTTGAGCGGCAGGTCGGCCAACTCGTCCAGGAACAGCGTGCCTCCATCGGCCAGCTCGAGCTTTCCCGCCTTCCCCCCACGTTGTGCGCCGGTGAAGGTTCCCTCTTCGTACCCGAACAACTCCGAGGCGACTAAATCGGACGGTATCGTGCTGCAATCAAGCGCGACGAACGGACCTGCCGCGCGCGGACTTAAGCCGTGAATCGCGGCGGCCAGCAGCTCCTTGCCGGTGCCCGACTCTCCCACCATCACGACCGGCCAATCGTAGGCCGCCGCGCGATTGACCAATTCCAACACTTGCCTGGCCGGCTCCGATTGCCCCACGAAATCGGTCGGACCGTAGTTCGGTCGCCAGGAGGCACGTGCCCCGCCGCCGCGTCCGCCAATCGCGCCCGCGCCAGAACCTACGAGCAAGAAGCCCGCGCGCAAACCGTCCCCATTTCCGGCCCCCAACGGGTGGACCGTAGTCTCCACCACGCGTTGCGAGCCGTTCTTAGGTTGGACGAGTAACGTTGCTTCATAGGTTCGGTCATTGCCGAGTTCGGCCAGTTCGCCGTCAAGTTTGAAGCCGGCCAGCTCGCTCAAGCGCTGGCCGAGCATCTGAGGCGACAGCGCCGAGCCCAGAAGCTTGCTCATCGCAGGGGAGAAACCCAGGATACGGCCGTCGCCGCTGAGCGCCAAAAGCGGGCGCTCAGGATGTCTCGCCTGATAGCGCGCGAACTCCTCCAGGACGTTCAATCGATGTTTCAGAGCCAAGTCGCTAAGTTTGCGCTCAAGCTCCTGCGCCCGCGACGAAGCCAGTTCTAACGCCGCGTTAACCGGGGTGTGCCCGCAGCCGATAATCGCTAACACGCCAAGGGCGGGCTCGCCGATCGGAGCCGCGAAACCGGCCCACTGATGCGCCCAGGCAGCGTAATTTTCATGCCAGATCACCTGGGTCGGCCGCCCCAGCGTCAATGACAGGCCAACGCAGTTAGTACCGGCGTCGGCTTCGGCAAGCTCGAGCCCCAGCAACTCCTTGAGCAGGCCCGCCGGAGTCTTGCCTCGCCCTAAGGAGGGTGAGGTGGAAGCGTAGGCCTCCAGCCGGTGCGTGGTTTTGGCTGCGATTATCCGCCCTCGGGCGTCCGCAAGCGCAATTATCGCCCGCCGCTCGGCGAGGTGATGCGCTAGGTTCCCCAGCTCGGCTTCGCTTACGGCCAGCAGTCGCGCGCTCTCGGCGGTTCCGTCGGCGAGCGCTGCCCGATGTTGCGCCCGTGCTCCGCGGGTCTCCAACCAACTTGGAGCGAGGGGATTTACTCCGGCCGCCTTCGATCTAATCCAGGACTCGCGGATCTCTTTGCGGAGCGAAGCCCCGGCTACTGCCGCTCCGGCGATGAAGCGGCGCCAGCATTGGGCGGTTTCCACCGCCGCGCGCAAGCT
>JAJYYI010000049.1 GCA_021801125.1 Deltaproteobacteria bacterium
CTTGCAGCCCCGCGTCCTTAAGCGCGAGGCGGCAGCACTCCAGTGTGCGTTTGACGAGCGGTTCAATGAGGCCTTCGAACTCCTCGCGCGAGACCGTCATTTCCACGCGGTGGCCGCCAAGGTCAATGTAGATTCGCACTTGGGGGGCGTCGCTGAGTTCGCGCTTGACGCTTTCCGCAACGGTTCTGGCTTTGGTCCATACGGCACGGTCTTGGCGAAGTTCCTCGGGCACGCCGCCCATAATCAGGTCGACCAGCGCTTGGTCCATGTCGTCGCCGCCGAGATGGGTGTCGCCGTTGGTTGCGAGCACCTCAAAAATGCCTTCTTTGACGCTCAACACGGAGATATCGAACGTGCCGCCGCCGAGGTCGTACACTGCGACCTTTCCGCTGGTCATTTCTCCGAGCCCATACGCCAGCGAAGCTGCGGTGGGCTCGTTCACCAGGCGGACGACTTCAAGGCCGGCCAAACGTCCCGCGTCTTTCGTGGCCTGGCGTTGGCCGTCGTTGAAATAGGCGGGCACTGTGATCACTACTTTTTCCACCGCCTCGCCGCAGACGGCCTCGGCTCGCGCCTTAAGGGCGCGCAGGATCTCAGCCGAGATCTGGGGAGGATTGTAGACGCGCTCCCCCACGCGAAAGCGAACCAGGGGCCCGGACAATTCGGCGAATCGATAGCGACGTCGCTCTTCCGGCGCTAATTCGTCCCCGCCCCGTCCCATGTAGCGCTTGACCGACCGGATGACGTAACTATCTGCGTCGGCCGAATCAGACCCTGGCAATGAAGCTTCGCCGCTCAGTTCCGCTTCCAACTCGATCGCCCGCTGACCGACGGCGAGCACGCCTTTCGGGCCCAACGCGACCACCGACGGCAGCAGCGTCGCGCCGGTTTGCGGGTCCGCTATAACCCGCGGCGTCTCCCCGTCCATCAGGGCAATCAGGCTGTTCGTGGTGCCAAGGTCGATTCCAAAAATTCGACTCATAAGGACTCCGATGCGGCGCTTCAGCTGCGCGGGCGCACCGCGTCGCGAAGCGCTGCAAAGTGAGGCGTTTTTTCAGCCGCTCAAGGAGGGCGGTTCAAGCTCGCGGTCGATATCTCGAAGGAGGGTACGCAAGTAGGCGATCTCTGACAACGTTTTTTTCAACTCTGCTATAAGACTATTCGGCTCGGCGCGTCCCTCATCCCATTTCGCGAAGTTCATGGCCAGCGCGTCGCGGGCCCGATCCATCGCTTCTTGAACCGTTCCCCGCCATTCTCGAATGGCCGCCGCTAGCGACTCGCTGGCGGTTGGCTCTGACGCTTCGCGCAATTCCGCCAATTGTTCTTGAACCTCGAAAACCAGTGCGGCCAGCTCGGGGGGGACCTGTTTGTTATCGTCGCTGAGCTTCTCTCCGTTAAGCTCAAGCCAGTAGAGACCGCGGCTTACCGGGTCGCGCAGCACACGGTAGGCTCGGGTGAGTAACGCGGTGCCCTTGAGGCTTGCTTCTTTAACGGCGGGCGCACCGGAGGCGAAGCGGTCGGGGTGGATGCGTCTTCCAAGATCATGGTAACGCTGCTCTAGCTCCGCGGGCTCGATCACCAGCCGGCGCGGCATCCCCAGCGCGCCGAACAGGTCAAGTTCGGCCGCGACCGGCCCGCCGCACTGCGCGCACACAAGTCCATTGCTTTGCGCGCTCGCGCACGATGGGCATTGTATCGTTCCCACGGCCAACGTTTCGCCCGGCGTGTTTCCTCATACGGTGAATGACTCACCGCAGCCGCACGTGCGCTTGACGTTGGGATTGACCAGCCGGAAACCGGCCGACATCAGCTCCTCGGCGTAGTCCAATTCGGACCCGTTGAGGTAAAGGAAGCTTTTTTTGTCGACAATCAGCCGCGCTCCTCCAAGCTCGAAGACCCGATCACGCTCCCTGGCCTCGTCAATCTCCATGCGATATTGAAGCCCCGAGCATCCGCCGCCCACGACCTTGACCCGTAAACCAGCGCCCGCGGGCTTGTCGGCGGTAAGGGCCTTGATCTTCTGCGCGGCGTTCTCCGAAAGGGAAATCATAACCGGCTACTCTTGCACCTGATAAGTTCCGACGGTCAGGCAGCCTCTTCCTTCTTATTTGAGCCCTTCTCGCCCTTGCGCTTTTGCCAGTCGGAGATCGCGGCTTTGATCGCGTCCTCGGCCAGCACCGAGCAGTGAATCTTCACCGGCGGGAGGTTCAATTCCTGCACGATAAGGCTGTTCTTGATCGCCAGCGCTTCCTCGATTTTTTTCCCTTTGACGAGTTCCGTGACGTAGCTGGAACTGGCGATCGCGCTGCCGCAGCCGAAGGTCTTGAACCGGGCGTCTTCAATCACGCCCTCGTCGCTTATTTTGAGCTGCAGCTTCATGACGTCCCCGCATTCCGGCGCGCCAACGATTCCGGTGCCAACGCCGGCTTCATCCTTGCCAAAGCTTCCCACATTGCGGGGGTTTGTATAGTGACTCATTACCTTGCTGGAATACGCCATCTCTCACCCTCCACCGAAACGGAGTCGGTGCCTGCTAAAACGCGCCTGCTTTCCCACCGCCCAGCTCGACCAGTTCTTTCCGCTCTCTGCGAGCTTCGTTTCCGCCTCTTCCAGGCGGGGCCGCAAAACATGCTCCGTATCAACTCGTCAAGCTGTGCGATTCTCGCTTGTCTTGTTACCCTTTCCTTCGACAACGATCGAAAACGCCCGAGCGACGCGCTAGATGCGCCATGCCCTCAACGCTACTCCCTGCGCCACTCCACGCTCTTAAGGTCGATTCCCTCTTTGGCCATTTCGTAGAGCGGCGACATTTCGCGCAGCCGCACCACCTCTTTGGCCACGCGCTCGGCGACGTAGTCGACTTCTTCTCCCGTATTGAACCGGCCCAGACCGAAACGGATCGAGCTGTGCGCCAGCTCGTCATCGGTGCCTAGCGCTCGAATCACGTACGAAGGCTCCAAGGTGGCCGAAGTGCAGGCCGAGCCCGAGCTAACCGCGATATCGCTGATTCCCATCAGGAGTGATTCGCCTTCCACGTACGCAAAGCTCAGATTCAGGTTGCCGGGTAGCCGTTCGGTCGGGTGCCCATTAAGAATGACGTCGTCCAGCCGCTCGAAGACGCCCGCCTGCAACCGATGGCGCAAATCTGTCAGCCGAGCCATTTCCTCGGCCATCTCTTTGCCCGCAATCTCACAGGCCGCGCCCAAGCCCACAATTCCCGGCACGTTGAGCGTTCCCGATCGCATCCCGCGCTCGTGGCCGCCGCCGTCGATTATCGGAGTCAGGCGCACTCGCGGCGCTCGGGAACGGACATAGAGCGCCCCGGCACCCTTCGGGCCGTATAGCTTGTGCGCGGTGAGCGAGAGCAGGTCAATTCCGCATCGCTCCACGTCCACCGGGACGTGTCCGACCGCCTGAGTCGCGTCGCAATGGAAAATTACCCCTTTTTCTTTGGCGATCTTGCCGATTTCGACCACAGGATGGAGCGTGCCAATCTCATTGTTGGCAAACATTATCGTGATGAGCACTGTTTTGTCGGTGATCGCGTTGCGCAGGTCTTCCGGGTCAACCATCCCATGCTTATCGACCGGCAGGTAGGTCACGGTCGCCTTACCGGTACGTTCCAGCGCCTTGCAGCTATCAATGACTGCCTTATGCTCGGTCACGCAGGTGATGACGTGGTTGCCTTTTTCCTTGTAAAACTCCACCACGCCCTTGATGGCCAGATTGTCAGATTCGGTTGCACCGCTGGTGAAGATAATTTCCTTTGGTTTCGCGTTGATCAGAGTAGCGATCTGCCCCCGCGCCTTGTCGACCGCCTCCTCGGCTTCCCAACCAAAGCCATGATTGCGACTCGCAGCGTTGCCGAATTTGCTGGTCAAATACGGCATCATCGCGTCCAGCACACGCGGATCCAAAGGTGTGGTCGCGTGATTATCCATGTAAATCGGTAGCTTAACCATGCCTTTTCCTCAGCCGAGACAAGAACCGCGTCAAGATGCAAGCCCTTGCGCAAAAAGCACTCTTGCTGTGAGCGGCTTAAAAATTACCCGACTTATTTGGTATAGTATTGTCAGTCCTCGTCGCTGTCAAGGCGTCCACCCCAGCGTTTTCGCGCTCTGAAGTGACGATTTTCTTCCCGCAACGGCGATTTTTTCGCCCAGGTTGTCATCACGGTTCACTTGAACGCGGGGCTCGCCACGGCCGCATGGGCGGTTACGAGGTGGCAAAATACCATCGTGAAGCCAGCAAAAGCGCCTCGTAGCATGCTCATACGGGTACGCGCCGTGCGCACATCATTGACCTAAACAAAAGGTCAAGCCATTTTTCAAGTCTCGCTGAGGCTCGGCCTAGGTCGCTCGGAGCGGCGAAGATGAAAGCGCGTTGTTTGGCGGCCGTCGGCAGGGTGCTTTGGAGGTGGCAAGTCTTGAGTTCCAGGTCCTGCGCCAAGCGTTTGCCGGCTGGCCAACCCACGAACGGGAGCGCGCCGAATTTAGGGCTCGTCCAGATTTATTTGTAGAGGCCTCCTTTCGGTGCGGAGCGACTTAAGCGCGGCCTCGCGCAATTGCTCGAAATTTTGCTCCAAGCGCGCGGCGATCGGCCTTAAAAATTCGCAAAGAGCCCTTGAGTCACGCTCTTGGAAGGCGCTCAACAGGGAATTGTGGTCGGGGAGACCGGCGCCAGCGGCGGTCACGCGACAGATCAGCCCAACTCGCTCCAGGCCGTCCTGATGCTCCATCACTAGAGGCAACAGCAGCGCTTGCCCGCTTAACTCAGGCGCTCCCGCAAGTCTAAGCCGATAAGCGCCGCGGCCGCTCGCGATTTTAACCTCGTCGCTCATCGGGTGGGGATCGGACGCTTATCTCATGCCGCGCGCGAGAGGGCGCCGGATCGCACCCGCTGCTCCCAGAACAAGACCACGGGACTGGCGATATATATCGAGGAATAGGTTCCGGTAATAAAGCCGATTAGCAGGGTAAAGGCGGAGGGACGCAGGATGGGACCGCCCAGCGCTAATAGCGCGATCAGCACCGAGATCGCGGTGCCGGAGGTCAGAATTGTCCGCGAGAGAGTCTCGTTGATCGCGCGGTTCATTATCGAGGCGAGCGATTCGCGCCGGCGCACCATCGCGTCCTCCCGAATCCGATCGGAAACGATAATCGTGTCGTGCACTGAATACCCGATAACCGTCAGCAGGGCGGCCAGAGTCGTCAGGTCAAACTGCAATTGCGAGACGACCAGCGCGCCCGCTACCACCAAGACATCGTGAATCAGTGCGATCACCGCGCCAGCGCCGAAGCTCCAACTGACGCGCCGAAAGCGGATGGCGATAAATATTCCCATGAACAGCGTGGCGACGATCACCGCGCCAAAGGCGTCACGACGCAGGCTCTTGCCGACTTTGGCCCCAACGCTCTCCACGCGCACGACCTCGGCTGCCCCGGCTCCGAGCTTTCGATCTAGGGCTTGCCCGACTTGGGCGCCGATGCTTCCCATATTCGACACTTTCGCGAAGCGCAGCAGATACTCGCGACCGCCGTGACCCAGGTCCTGAACCGTCACGTCCTGTAGATTGAGGAGCACCAGGGCGTCGCGAATCGTGTTCGGCACTACCCGGGATTTAAAACGCACCTGCACCACGCTTCCGCCGGCAAAGTCAACGCCGTAGTTCAGGCCCGCAAAAATCAGCAACAACAACGCAACGATGTTGACAACCGAAGACAACGCGACGAAGAATTTGCGCTTGCCGACAAAGTCTAGGTTAAGGTTCGGTGGGATGAGCTGCAGCGCCATCTTTATTTCTTACCTTTTCTTACCTTCCGCTCAATGCCTGAGGCGCGCGGTCGTTACGCACGCAGAATTGGTCCATCAACACTCTCATGGCGAAAATATCCGCTCAGACCGCCCAAGGAAAGCCCAGACTTCGCGCGGGCAACTGCTCGCTTCGCATCCTTAGCGGTTGTCCCATCGAAAGATTCGCGTCTTTGTAGCCGAGAGGTGCCACGAGCATGCTTCGGCGCCGGTTTCAAGGAAGCTAGAAGTCGCGCCGGTACGCCACGAAGCTGCTGGTCACACGGCCGGCCAGCTTTTCCGCGGTTTTGCGCGACGGCCAGTTGTCGTCGAGCACCAATGTGTACCCCGCATAGCTCATCGCGCGCTGGGCCATCGCCAGAAACGAGCTTGCGGCCAGCGCCAGATTCACGCCTTGGCCCCGCCACCGCTCCAGCACGCCGATGTTGATCAGCGCTCCGCGGCTTCCTCCGCCGCGCTCAGGCGGGAGTCTGACCCCTGGTTTGACGCGCGCCAACGACGGACTCAGGTCCGGAACGGAGAAAACTGTTCCGACGACCTCGCCTTGCGCGACCGCGATCATTGAAAGATCCGCCGCCGCCGTCATCTCGAGCAAAGCTAATGTCGGACGAACCTGAGCCCGGCTGGCGGGACTCCATCCCCAATGGCGCGCGAAGGAGGCGTTGGTCGTATCAACCCACGCATCCACGGCCCGGGCAAAGCCGTATTCGCGCCAGCTTTGCACGGTAAAGCCGCGTTCCCGCGCAGCGCTTACCGCGAGTCGGTAATTATGCAGCACTTGCTGCGTAAGCGCCATCGTGTAATCGACCATGCCCTTCTCAGTGAAGAAGCCGGCGTTTTTGAAGTACGCGTGGTAGTACTCCGGATTGGCGCGCAACAAAAAGGAGGGAAAGGCCTCGTAATTGTCGATCGCGTAGGGGTAATCGAGAAAGGTGGCAAAGCCGCTTCGTGCCGCTTTAAGGCCGCGCAGGCGCAATCGCGCGCACGCCTCCTCGAGCACCGCGACGGCGGCTGCAGTCTCGTTCGGCAGGGCTTCGAACTGAATCAGATGGCCGAGCTTCTCCTGATGATGCTCGATGTAGTGCGGGTTCACCACGACGGTCACACGAGCCAGCGCCTTGCCGTCGCGCCGCGCCCATAAAGGCGTTATCTCCAGGCCGACGGTAATGGGCGTGCGGCCCAACAGTAACTCGACGTCGCTGCGCGTGTCCGGGGGCCACCAGGCCTGCCGATGTGAGTAAATCTCGAACGGGAGCGCAGCGTACTGCTCAAGCTGGCGCGTGGTGGTGGGCTGCTCAACCTGTACCTTAGCCGCGCTCATCGTGGTGTCTCCACATCACAAGGATTGTCTGGGTCTGGCCTGCTCAACGCTACGGCGCCGTCGCGCCCGCGGCTTGCCTGTGAAAGTGAAGACGACGAACCAGTGTCGTTGAACGGGATCAGAGCAGCCCCGCCTCGACCATCGCCGTTCTCACCCGCTGCTGGGAGGCTCGCGAAAGCGGCGTCAGAGGCAAGCGCACCTCCGGCCCGCATTTGCCCAGCAAAAACGCGGCATATTTCACCGGTATCGGGTTGGTCTCGACAAACATTGCGCGCATGACCGGCAAAAGCTCGTAATGAACCTTGCGCGCGCGCGCGAAGTCGCCGCGCATTGCATGGTCCACAAGCTCGCACATCCGGCGGGGCATCACGTTCGTCACCACCGAGATGACGCCCTGAGCCCCCAACGAAATCAGCGGCAGGGTCAGCGAATCGTCCCCCGACAGGACGACGAATCGTTCTCCGCATAAATGGACGATCTCGGAGGTCTGCTCCATGGAACCCGACGATTCCTTCACGCCGGCAATATGGGGAACCTTGGCCAGCCGCGCGAGCGTCTCGGGCATGATATTGGAGCCCGTGCGCCCCGGGATGTTGTAGACTACGAGCGGTAGGTCCACGCTGGCGGCAATCTCTTTGTAATGCTGGAAGATCCCTTCTTGCGTAGGCTTGTTGTAGTAGGGCGAGATAAGCAGCGCGCCGTCAGCGCCTGCTTCGCGAGCGGACCGGGTCAGACGAATCGCCTCAGCGGTGCAATTGGAACCGGTGCCCGCGAGTACGGGAACTCGCCCGCGCGCCTGTTCAATCGCAATCTTTATTGCCTGCTCGTGCTCGTCGTGGCTCAGCGTTGCGGCTTCGCCGGTCGAGCCGCACGGAACGATGCCGTTGACTCCCTCCTGGATTTGCCACTCAATAAGGTCGCGAAAGCAGCGCTCGTCGAGCGCTCCGTCTTTGAACGGCGTAATCAGCGCGGAAAAAGTTCCCCTAAACATCAAGGCCTCCTTCTCGGCGTTAGGCGCCGGCACCCGTACAGTGCAACGGCCTAGTGTACAACGAAGTGAGGCTTAAGTCGCCGCGCCGCGGCTCCTCGTGCTCGTCCGACTCGGCGGCGCTCGACCCGGCCATCGCTCTGCCCCTTTCCAGCGATTTCCGTGGACTTAGCCCGCGATGTGCAATCTCTTCGATGGGAATTTATCCGCCCGTAGTTAGTTCCCGTTGGTCCACGTCGACAACGCCGCGGAAAACCTCAACCGCGTCTCCGGTCAGGAAGACGTGTCCGTTGTCCTGAGCGCTTTCGGACCACTCGATCTCTAGTTCTCCGCCCCGCAATACCACCGTAGCGCACCGTTTCGCCCGTCCGGTGAGCGCACCGGCCACAACGGCAGCGCACGCTCCGGTCCCGCACGCCAGCGTTTCGCCCGACCCGCGCTCCCAGACGCGCATCTTCAGACGATCCGGGGCGAGCGGAAGAACGAACTCGGTGTTCACGGCGCGCGGAAAGAACGAATGATGCTCGAACTTGCGACCGAGCACGGCGAATTCACTGTCCGGAAGGGCGAAAATCCGTTCGTCGTTGACAAAAACCACGGCGTGCGGATTGCCCATCGAAACGGCGGTGATCTTGGTCGGGGTTCCTTCAACGTCCAACGGATAATCCATTATCCGGCCTTTAGCCGCGACCGGAATTTCGGGCCCATCGAGGATCGGCGCTCCCATGTCGACCGTCACGCGCTTTACCCGGCCGTCGCCACCAAGCTCAAGGCGTACGGTCTTGAGCCCGGCGTCGGTTTCGACCACCAGCGGATTTTTGCGCGCAAACCCCCGCTCGAACGCCAACCGTGCGAGGCATCTTATGCCGTTACCGCACATCTCCGCGCGGCTTCCGTCGGCGTTGTACATCTCCATGCGCACGTCGGCGGCGCTGGAGGCCAGCAGCAGAATCAGGCCGTCAGCACCGATCCCAAACCGCCGGTCCGACAAGCGCCGCGCGAGTTCCGGACGCACGGCGGGACGCGTCTGTCCGCCGACCACGTAAATATAGTCATTGCCGCACCCGTGCATCTTGGTGAATTCTAAGGTTGACATGGGTCAGACGGTCGTCCCGCTTTTTCGATTTCCACCGTTTCACTGGCCGTTCGGCTTCAGTTCGACGAGCTTCTCTCCGCGGATAAGGTCGTCGAAGGTCTCGCGTTCGCGCACGATGTGCCAATGCGAGCCGTCCACCAGGACCTCGGGCGGACGCGTCCGGCTGTTGTAGTTCGAGGACATCACAAACCCGTAGGCGCCGGCGCCCATCACCGCGAGCAGGTCGGCGGGCCGCGGCAGGGGCAACATCCGGTCGCGGGCGAAGAAATCACCGCTTTCGCATACCGGGCCAACCACGTCCGCCAGCGCGAGTGCAGCATCGGGGCGCTTGGTGACCGGCCAAATGGCATGATAGGCGTCGTACAGGGCCGGGCGGATTAGGTCGTTCATCGCTCCGTCGATCACGATAAAGCGCTTGACGTCGGTTTCCTTGACGTACAGCACTCGCGTCACCAACACGCCCGCGTTACCGGCGATCACGCGACCTGGTTCCGCGATAAACGTAAGGTTGAGACCGCGTAGCGGGCCTAGGATCGCCGCCGCGTAGTCCCCCAGCTCGACCGATTCATCCTGATAGGGCACGCCAACGCCGCCGCCCAGGTCCAGGTATTTAAGCTGCACGCCTTGGGCTAAGATGGCGCGCACCGCCTCGGCCAGCTTTTGTCCCGCCTCGCGAAACGGCCCCGGCTCGGTTATCTGGGAGCCGATATGGGTGCTGAGGCCGACGAGCTCCAGCTCTTTGAGGTCCCGAGCCCGCGTGTAATAGGCGGCTAGCTGGCTTAGCGGCACGCCGAATTTGCTGGTCCGATGGCCGGTCGAGATGTGCGGATGGGTGCCCGGGTCGAGGTCGGGATTGACCCGCAGGCTGACCGGCGCGCGCATCTTGAGCCCGCGCGCGATCTCGGCGATCTGGTAAAGCTCCGGCCCCGACTCGACGTTGAACATCAGTATGCCGGCCTTGAGCGCGGCGGTGATCTCGTCGGCGGTTTTGCCGACCCCGGAGAAAACGATCTTGCGCGGGTCCGCCCCGGCGCGCAGACAGCGCATGAGCTCGCCGCGTGATACTATATCGAAGCCCGAGCCCATCGCGGCAAAAAGCCTCAACACGCTCAGGTTGGAAAGCGCCTTGACGGCGAAGCATACGAGATGGTCGGTTCCGGCGAACGCCTGGTCAAAAACGGTGAAATGACGGCGCAAGGTGCGCGCGCTATAGACGTAAGCCGGAACGCCGACCTCGGCTGCCAGCCTGTTCAACGAGACATCTTCGACGAAAAGTTCGCCGTCGCGATAATCGAAATAGTGCATACCAACCGACCCTGCGCGGCCATCCGTGCGCGTGCCGCGCCTTCAATTCGAAATAAGCGGATTCCAGCCGGCTCCATCTGTCCCGGCTCATCCGGGTTGCGCGTCCTGCAAGCGTCGCGCCGCCTTATCATGTCTCGTCAGCTTCGTGCGTGACATGAGGCGCTTATGTGCCGCTAGTCGCCACGTTTTCTTTGGCTGCCGGGATACGGGGCCTGGCGCCTTACGCCGCGCCGCTTGCATTCATCGCCAGTCGTCGTTGCTGACGTTGCGCTCATCCAAGTCGCATCTTAGCGCTTTTGGCCTATCGACCTAAGCATCATCGTTCCGATGCTGCCCTGCTTGAAACCGCGAGCAAAGAGCCGCCCGGCATGTGCGATCAGGACGCGCTTCGCGCGCGCACCTTCAGAGGCAGGCCTACGGGCTCGATGCTGGCGTCGGAGCGGCGGTCTGATGCTTATCGTTTGGCCCCTTGGCGGGTGCACCGAGGCTCGCCGGCGGCGGCATCGGCCGGCGGACGGCATGAGCCACGTTGGAAGGCGCGCTTGCGTCGCCGTCATCCGTGACCGACACGATCGCGTAACGATAGGAGCGGTTGAGCACGGTGTCCTTGTCAAGGTAGGAAAGCGTTTTCGGCTGCTGCAGACGCTCGCGGTCGGGCGCTGGAGCCTCCACCAAAGGCTGTAGCGGGCCGTCATCCTCCGCGCGCATGATCACGAAATGGTTGAGGTCGCGCATCTGATTGCCCCCCATGTACGTCGTGGGACGCGAAAAAGTCAGACGGATACCGTCGTGTTCCGAGTCAGCGTGCAGATCCGCAATAGCGATCGGAATTGCCTGGCTTGGAGGGACCGGGCGCGTCTTATTTCCGCATCCCGAAGCGAAAATCGCCGCGGCGAATGCTGCCCAAACCAATGACGCTGACAGGAGGCTCCGCTTCATAGCGTCTTTTTCAGCCGCGCTAGACGCCGCTTGACCGCGGAGGGCCCCGGCCCGCCTATTACGTTGCGCGCGCGAATTGACGCGTCCGCTGAAAGCATCGCCAACACTTCGGGCCCAAAGTGCGGGGAGTAGCGCTTCAACTGATCGAGCGTGATTTTGTCCGGTTCCACGCGATCGATGGCAGCGTCGCGGGCCAGGCGACCCACGCTCTCGTGAGCGGCGCGAAAGGGCACTCCGCGGCGCACCAGGTATTCGGCCAGATCGGTCGCGAGCGCCCACCCGCCGGCCGCCGCCCGCATCGCTTGACGCTCGAAGCGCAGCTTCGGCCACAGCTTTGCCGTGAGGTCGAGCGCCGGCATGAGCGTATCCAACGTGTCGAAGACCCGCTCTTTGTCTTCCTGCAAATCGGAGTTGTAGGCTAGCGGCAAGCCCTTTAACACGACCAGCATCGCCTGCAGATTCCCCAATACGCGGCCGGTCTTGGCGCGAACAAGTTCGAGCAGGTCGGGGTTCTTCTTTTGCGGCATCATCGAGCTTCCGCTTGAAAACTCGTCCGGCAAAACCACGAAGCCGAACTCCGCGCTCGACCAGAGGATGATCTCTTCGCACATGCGCGAGAGATGGACCATGCACAATGCGGCCGCGGCGAGAAATTCCACCGCGAAGTCGCGGTCGGAAACGGCGTCGAGGCTGTTTTCCGTAATGGCACGAAAACCCAAGTCGCGCGCGACGGCGCCGCGATCGATCGGCAGCGTAGTCGCGGCCAGCGCGCCGGCACCGAGCGGCATGACGCGCGCCGCTGCCTGCGCGCGCGCGAAGCGCTCCTGGTCGCGACCGAACATCTCGACGTAGGCGAGAATATGATGGGCGAGCGAAACCGGTTGCGCGCGTTGCAGATGAGTGTAGCCGGGCATTACCGTGTCCAGATGGTCCTGCGCTACCTCGAGCAAGTTCTTGCGCAGACGGCGCGTCGCGGAAATTACGGTGTTAAGTTCCTCGTTGAGGAACAAGCGGAGGTCCAGCGCGACCTGGTCGTTGCGCGAGCGCCCGGTGTGGAGCTTGCTCGCGACGTTCCCGACGAGTTCGCCGAGCCGGCGCTCGACCGCCATATGAATGTCCTCGTCAGCGACGCTGAAATGGAAGCGGCCGGCCTCGATTTCCCGCTCGACCGAGCGCAGTCCCTTTTCCAGCCGCGCCGCGTCGGCGCGGCTGATCAACCGCACCTTGGCCAACATCCGGACATGGGAGATCGAGCCCCGGATGTCATGCCGAAAAAGCCTGCGGTCGAAAGGCAGCGAAGCGGTGAACGCCTCGACTTCAGGCAGTCGCGCGCGCGCAAAGCGCCCGCGCAAGAGATTTCCCTTCGTCTGTTGCGGCCCTTTCATCGCGCAATTCGGTGTCCTGGGTTCATCCGCTAGGGCTCCGCATCATCGAGCCGTTTAAGACGCCGCGCATGCGGCTTGCGTCTTTGCCTGTGATGCGCCCCTCCGAAAGCGTGCAAGCTCGAAACACCCGCTCGTTATCATGGCTTTCGACCTGCTTGTCTTGCACGAAAGCGGGTATGTGCTCGCGCCGCGCCGGGCACGTGATGAGCGCACTGTCGGCACAGAGCCGGTCAATACCGACATGGGAATGTTACGATCCTCAAGACACAATAGCGATCGGTATGCCGGCTTGAAACGCTATTTTGTTTCCGCTGCCTTATGGAATGCGGCAACGGTCGCCGATGCGTATCTATCCGCGAGACGCGAGCGGGCCGGTTCGACGGTTGCAGCACGGCGGTCTTTGTCGCCTAAGGCGATGATGCGCACTAGTGCGCCTGCGTGGACTGCGTACATGGCCGCTCAGTAGCCAGACGGGCGCGTACTTAGGTCGAATCGAGACGAAGGAGTGTCGCCGATGAGCGTAACGACCGTGATGGCATTGACCGCGGATCTTCCGGCCCACTGGGATCGGCTGATCTTTTCCGCCGCGCTGCTTGCGGGGGCGATAATCGCCGGGCTTTTCCTCCACACGGTTATTTTCTTTGGCCTTCAGCGTTTGACGAGCAAGTCGAGCGCCCTGACACAATCGATTATCCGCAGCTGCCGGCCGCCGCTTCTTTTTGCCTTCCCTCTGTTCGCGATCGACCTCGTATCGCCGTTGCTCGAACTTAAGCCCTCGCTCTCAGCCGCCTTCGACCACATCTTGACCGTGATCGAGACGGCCGTCGTTATATGGACGCTGTGGCGGCTTGCTTTCGTGCTGTCGGACGCGTTGATAACCCATTACGCTGTCGTCGAACCAGACAACTTTAAGGCGCGCCGCATCGTCACACAGATTCACGTCTTCCGCCGCATCCTGCTGGTGGTCATCTTCGTGCTCGCGTCGGGGATTATGCTGATGTCCTTCCAATGGGGCCGCGAAATCGGCGGCAGTATCCTCGCGTCGGCAGGGATTGCGGGTATCGCGGTTGGCCTGGCCGCCCGTCCCGCGATCGAGAATCTCGTCGCCGGAGTTCAATTAGCGATCACACAGCCGATAAGGATCGAGGACGTCGTGATCGTTGAAGGGCAATGGGGCTGGATTGAAGAGATTACGACCACTTATGTCGTCGTTCGGATCTGGAACCTGCAGCGTCTGGTGCTTCCGCTCACCTATTTCATCCAGCATCCGTTTCAGAACTGGACGCGGCACTCGGCAAACTTGATGGGGACGGTGCACGTTTACGCGGATTATACGGTTCCGGTGCCCGCGATCCGCGAGGCCCTGACTGGCATCGTCAAGGACATCCCCCTTTGGGACGGCAAAGTATGCGTGCTGCAGGTTACGCACGCCACCGAGCAAACGGTAGAGTTGCGAGCCTTGGTGAGCGCCGAGAATTCCTCGAAGCTCTGGGACTTGCGCTGCGTCGTTCGTGAAAAGCTTATCGAACTCCTCCAGCGCAATTATCCGCAGTGCCTACCGAAGACGCGAGCGGAATTGCACAGTCCAAGGGAGCATTGGGCCCTGCAAAGTGACGATAGGCCCGCCCGTTGAGACTGCCACGCTCGGCGACGCATGCGGTTGTCGGCCGCGATGTAGCCGCGCCACCAAAGCTCGGCCCGGTATCCGCGCTCACTCGGCGTGTCCTTCTAGTGTCGCGTCTCGTAAATAAGTGCAGCATTGCGGATGCGGCGTTTAATCTTAGCGGCCGATTTGGTCCAGCGAAACGGTCGGGCATTTTCGTTCCAGTGTGCCAGCCAGCAGGCGATCGCCC
>JAJYYI010000019.1 GCA_021801125.1 Deltaproteobacteria bacterium
AGGCCGGACCCTCTCAGATGGTCATAGGCTCCTACATGATGGTCGATTTTTCATTGAAGGAGATTCCGCCCGGTCTTGTCGACCATCGCGAGTGGACTCGCGAGAACGGGAGAAACAATGCGCTCCGTATCAATGGACTCGGCGCGCCCCGCGCGTTCAACACGTCGGTTCTGCGCCGTATCGGTTTTCCCAATGTCAGTTACGGCGAGGATTACGCGGTAGCGTTGCGCATCAGCCGCAGCTATGAGATAGGCCGGATTTACGATCCGGTTTATCTTTGCCGCAGGTGGGACGGCAATAGCGACAGCGCGCTGCCCCTCGAAGTTGCGAATCGCTACGATCTATACAAGGACCGGCTCCGAACCATCGAGATTCAGGCCCGAACGAGGAGATGCTCCACCAAATAGAAGAACTGTTTAAACGGCAGGAGCGGGCGTGGCCGCAGCTCGCGAGGGGCATTGAAGGTCTCGGGCGGGCGCGGACGCGGCGGGTGCGGATCGATTGGTTCGACGTCTTCATCCGTCACATTCCCCATCGCGTGGGCAGCACAACGGCGCCGGTCGACCAGGAGTCGGTTGCAAAGCGCCCTTGCTTCTTATGCGTGGGAAATCTGCCTGCGGAAGAGGAGGGCGTGCAGTTTGATGCGAATTTCACGATTTACTGCAATCCGTTCCCGATCGTGGACCGTCACCTGACGATCGCTCACAGAGAGCACGACTCGCAGCGCATCGCGAGCCGTTTCGGAAGTATGCTCGATCTTGCCGCGGCTCTGCCCGGGTATTTCGTCATCTACAACGGTCCGGAATGCGGCGCATCGGCGCCAGACCACATGCACTTTCAGGCGGGCTCGCGAAGATTGTTCCCGATCGAGCGTGACACCGCTGGTCTGACCGGCGTCACCGTACCTAACTACGCAAGAAATGTGTTCTTGTTTCGTGGACGGGATCGGTCTGCCTTAATTCATCGAATAGACGGTGCCATCGAATTGCTTGCGAAAACCACCGGCAAGCGAGCAGAGCCGTTGCTCAATATCGCGGTTTTTCATGAGAGCGGGCAGTGGGTCACGTATTTGTTTCCGCGAGGGAAACATCGGCCGGAGGTCTTTTACACCGGCGAACTCACGGTGAGTCCAGCCTCAATCGATCTCTGCGGCATATTCGTAGTGCCGTTGGCCTCGGATTTCGAACGAATCACCGGTGATGAGATCGGCGCGATTTTTCGTGATGTCACGCTTTCCGACGGCCAGTTTCAGAAAATCGCCGCGAAGCTGGAGAGAGAGCGTTGAACGTATCCGTGGGGCTGATTGAAGGCCAATCGGCCGTTGAAGTCGAATTGATCGGCGCGTTTACGGATGCTTCCCGCAATCCGTATGCTCCCGGGCGCCACAGGTTCACTTCTGAAGTTGCGCTTACTCCGTCGGACGAGTCATCATGCGCGTTTGCGCTGAACAACGTCACGATCGGAATCGGATTCCATTGGGAACGCAAGGAGCGTCAGGTATTCCGCGGCGCTTTTCGCCTCGTGAAACGAGAAGCCGGTCTGACGGTGATTAATGATGTCCCGCTCGAAGAATACGTGACGAGCGTGATTTCGTCCGAGATGAGCGCGTCGTGTCCTCTTGAGCTGCTGAAAGCTCACGCGGTGATTTCGCGCAGCTGGCTCAGGTTTCCCAAAGCAAATCCGTTTCCGGCGAGGAGAGCACAGACCCGGAGTCTCGATTTTCACGAAATCGTTCGTTGGTACGGCCGCCAAGCGCATCCCGACTTCGATGTCTGCGCCGACGACCATTGCCAGCGCTATCAGGGCATCACGAAAGCGTTCTCTCCGGCTGCGGCCGAAGCGGTCCGCGCGACGGCAGGCGAGTTTCTCCGTTACAAGGGCGCGATCTGCGACGCGCGTTTTTCCAAGTGCTGCGGCGGAATAACCGAGAGCTATGCGACCGCGTGGGAAGACGAAGATATTCCATATCTTGATTCCGTCTACGACGGCCCCGCGCAACCCTGCCCGGTCAGTTCCGAAGCGAGGATATGCTCCAACCCGCCGGCTTATTGTAACACGGACGATTCGGCGCTCCTCTCGCGCATTCTTCCGGGCTTCGACCAGGAGACGCGCGATTTCTATCGATGGCAGGTCGCATACACGCCCGACGAACTCGCCGATCTGGTCCGATCGAAGCTCGCCGTGGACCTTGGTCCGATTCGCGACATGCAAGCGCTCGCCCGCGGCCCTTCAGGCCGAATATATCGGCTCAAGATAACCGGAGAACGCGACCACCTTATCATAGGTAAAGAATTGGAAATTCGCCGCGCCTTGTCGCGCACGCATCTTTACAGTTCTGCCTTCATCATAAAAAAAGAGTCTGACCGCTTTGTCTTGACAGGAGCCGGCTGGGGGCATGGGGTAGGGTTATGCCAAATCGGCGCGGCAGTCATGGCGAATGCCGGCAAGACCTACTCCGATATCCTGCAGCATTACTATCGCGGGGCCGCCGTCAGCGCCTGATACCTCCGCTTCGCGCGCCCGCTCGCTCCACCGGAGCTCGGATCGACGATGCTCGTCGACGGTCTTGACGCACAATGCCGAACTACTCTGCGCTGGTTGAAAGATGACCGGCCATGACCTCGAGGCGGTGATGCCAGGCCGATTGGCTCGCGTCACAAATCGATGACGCAAAGCTCGCGATTTTCGACCGTAGGCCTCATCCGCGCCGGCGTGCGGGGCCGCCACCAAGCCAGGATTCGCCGGCCGGTAAACGCAATTTAATGACCGAGACGGTATTACCAAGTCTCCATTCTGCAACGCTGCTCGAACTGCTGGTGATTTCCTGGGTCGCCGGGGTCGGAATCAGCACGGTTGGTCCCGGCGGCATACTCATGACCATCGGGCTCTACAGCGTCACCGTGCTGCCACCGGCGTCGGTCGCGGGAACATCGATTGTGACCCATATAGCGACCGGGGTCGTAGGAACGGCTGCGTATCTGCGGTCAGGGCAGTTACGCCATCCGCCCACCCGGCAACTGGCGCTGATGCTTGGGTTGATGGCAACAGTGGGGACGCCGCTCGGGGTGTTCATCAATGGACGCGTCTCTCATCGATGGTTCGGCATTCTTCTCGGCTTGTTCGCAGCGGTGGTCGGCCTTTTGGTTTGGTACCGGCAAGTCGCGGCAACGCCGGAGACAAGCGGAACGAAGCATGGCGTGACTAACGGCGCGGTCGCGGCGCTGATTGGGCTCGGCGTGGCGGTGGCGGCGGGAATGTTCGGACTTGGAGGCCCCATGATGGCGGTGCCGCTCCTGGTCGCCACGGGTGTCCCGATTTTGTCGGCTGTCGCGGTAGCGCAGGTGTACTCGCTCGTGATTTCGACCGTCGGCACGTTCGGATACGGGGCGCACCATGCGATCGACTGGCCGATGGCAATTTTCGTTGGAATTCCGGAGATGACCGGCGTGCTGATTGGCTGGTGGCTCGCGCATCGGATCCCGCCATCTCGCCTGCGGTACGCATTGGCGATCGTCCTGATTAGCCTTGCGCCGTACCTTGCGATGCGCGCGAGCTAAGGGACAGCATCGCCGCACCCACCCGTATCGGGTCCGGCGCAGAAGTCGAAGTTGATGGCATCGCGGGTGAGAGCGAAATGGCGGAGCTTGCTGCCGGCGTCGTGCTGCGCCGGCTCAAGCGCGAGGGCTTCGAGAGGGCGGCGCAACTCGAACCCACCGACCAACTGGGGGCGGGTTCCAGCTCGCATTCCTCGCAGACCTGGGAAAACTCCTCTTGGGCTCAGTCGATAAGCGTCGAAACTCGCTCACACGCGCTAAGGAGATAAAAATTGAGCCTGCCGAACTTTTCTTTGGCCTGCATTACTTCGGGCACGGGCGTGCCGGCATCGTCGCTCGTCTGCTCGATCGCCGTCGGGGGGTTGCGCACAAGCGCGAACCGGCCGGCGCTGCATTCAAAGTGACGCACACCAGGCTCTCAATTAGGGGCCGGTTACGGCCGCATTAGAACCGCAGGGACACCCGACTGGGCGCCTCGGCATTCTCGGCGCTCGCTGTCTCAATCCGTAAGCAGCAGCCCTTAAGGATGTACCTTCTTCGGTCTTCGCGCGAAGAACCAGGAAAATAGAAGCGGCCGCCCTCACCCCCGTTTGAAACGCGGAACGAGCTAAACCTGCGCGTCTTAAAGCCTGACCCGCCGGGTCGGTTGGCGCTGACGCTTATCGAAATGCGCCTGGTGCGCGCCTTGGGTATGACGCCCGCCGACAACACCGCGCAAGGCTAAGAAATCGAGCGCCATTTTGTCGGGTTTTCTACATTGCTCCGACAAGCCTGTCCGGAATGTTGTCCGGTTCGGCGCTGCTAGGCCTTATTTTATCGAGAAAAATTACTGGCACAGGAATCGCAATCCACGCTGGCAGGAAGCAAATGAACACGAGGACCGCGATGGAGCTACCCATTTACCTCGATTATGCTGCGACGACGCCAGTCGATCCGAGGGTTGCGGAAAAGATGCTGCCGTACCTGACTAGCAAGTATGGTAACCCTGCCAGCCGCTCGCATTCCTTCGGCTGGGAGGCCGAGAAAGCAGTTGAACAGGCCCGGGAGCAGGTGGCGGCCCTCATAAACTGCGACCCATCGGAGATCATTTGGACGTCGGGGGCCACGGAATCCGACAATCTCGCGATCAAAGGTGCCGCCCATTTCTACGCGTCGAAGGGCAAGCACCTCGTCACCCTCAAGACCGAGCACAAGGCGGTGTTGGACACCATGCGCCAACTCGAACGCGAGGGGTTTGAGGTTACGTACCTTGAACCCAAGCCCGACGGCCTGCTCGATCTCGACCAGTTTCGCGAGGCGCTGCGCCCAAACACGGCCGTCGCGTCGGTGATGTTCGTCAACAGCGAAATCGGAGTAATCCAGGATCTGGCAGCGATAGGAGCTAGCTGCCGCGAGCGCGGGGTGATCTTTCACGTCGATGCAGCGCAGGCCACCGGCAAGATCGAAATCGACCTTGCCCGCCTGCCGGTCGATCTGATGTCGCTGTGCGCGCACAAAACCTACGGGCCGAAGGGAATCGGCGCGCTCTACGTGCGCAAGAAGCCGCGCGTGCGCATCCAGGCGCAGATGCACGGTGGCGGGCACGAGCGCGGAATGCGCTCGGGCACCTTGCCCACCCATCAGATCGTCGGCATGGGTGAGGCTTTCGCGATTGCCCGCGTCGAGATGGCGGAAGAAAGCCGACGCATTCGCCGTCTGCGGGATAAACTGCTCGATGGGCTGCTCGGCATCGGCGAGGTGTACGTCAATGGCAACCTCGAACACCGCGTGCCGCACAACCTGAACATGAGCTTTGCCTTCATCGAGGGCGAGTCGCTGATGATGGCAATCAAAGACATCGCGGTCTCGAGCGGCTCGGCTTGCACGTCGGCCACGCTCGAACCTTCCTACGTGCTCAAGGCGCTCGGGCGCAGCGACGAGCTGGCGCACAGCTCGATTCGCTTCTCGCTCGGTCGGTTCACGACTGAGGCGCAAATCGATTATGCGATCGACCTGATATCGCGCCAAGTTCCGCGACTGCGCGAAATGTCCCCGCTTTGGGAGATGCACCAGGCGGGCATCGACCTGAACCAAGTTAAATGGGCGTCCTGATTTTGTGATGTCCTCAATTTTCGCTCCCAGAGCGGACTACAGTTGGGAGAAAGGAAATGGCCTACAGCGAAAAGGTTCTCGACCATTATGAAAATCCGCGCAACCTGGGTGCCTTCGACGCAAACGATCCTACGGTCGGCACCGGGATGGTGGGAGCGCCGGCCTGCGGTGACGTAATGCGGCTGCAAATAAAGGTCAATGAGACCGGGGTTATCGAGGATGCGCGCTTCAAGACCTACGGGTGCGGTTCCGCGATCGCTTCCAGCTCGCTGGTCACCGAATGGGTTAAGGGTAAGACACTAGCGGAAGCACTCGCGATCAAAAACAGCCAGATCGCCGAAGAACTAGCCTTGCCGCCGGTTAAGATCCACTGCTCGGTGCTAGCTGAAGAAGCGATTAAAGCAGCGGTCACTGATTACCAAACACGTCAGGCCGCATTCGGCCAAGCCAATCCGGCCCAGGACGCCGTGAGCGCCTAGGATGCATCTAGAGAGGACGGGAGAATTTTCCATGTTTGACGAAAGCTCACGACCTCCCGCAGCGCTCGCGCCGGCCGCTGTGCTTTTTACCGACAACGCGGCGGCAAAGGTCAGCGAGCTGATTGCCGAGGAGGGCAACCCCAATCTTAAGCTGCGTATCGCAGTCGCCGGCGGAGGGTGTGCTGGTCTGCAGTACAGCTTCGCCTTCGATGAAAAAGCTGACGCGGACGACGCGGTCTTTACTAAGGGTGGGGTTACGCTGTTGATTGACTCGGAAAGCATAGCCTACCTCAACGGCGCTGAGATTGACTACGCCGAAGGGCTTGAAGGCTCGCGCTTCATCATCAAGAACCCCAACGCCACGTCGACTTGCAGTTGCGGTTCGTCATTCTGCGTATAAGTGCAGGGAGGCTCGCAATGGCTATCACGCTCACCGACATCGCTGCCGACCGCGTCAAGAAATTCATTGCGCGTCGATCGACAGAAACTATGGGCCTGCGGCTGGCCGTGCGCATCTCCGGATGCTCGGGCCTAGCCTACGCCTTGGAGTTCGCGGACAAGGTCGAGGCCGATGACGTGGAGTTCGAAGACCACGGCGTTCGCATTCTCGTCGACCAGAAAAGTCTGATGTATCTGGACGGCACCCGGCTGGACTACGCGCGCGTGGGTATGAAGGAAGGGTTCAAGTTCGAGAACCCCAATGCCAAAGAGAAGTGCGGCTGCGGGGACAGCTTCAACGTCTGAGCCTAACGGGTTGGTACAGGTTGGTACAGAAACATGGACTGGCCGTTGTCAGCGAACTACTTCGAGTTGTTTGGCCTGGCTCAAAGCTTCGCTATCGACCGGGCGCGGCTCGATAACGCCTATCGCGCACTGCAGAATCGCTTGCATCCAGATCGGTTCGCCAATGCGTCCGAAGCGGAGTGCGTTCGTTCCACGCAAGCGTCAAGCCACATCAACGCAGCGTATGCCGCGCTGTGCGACCCGCTGAGCCGGGCCCGCCATCTGCTGGAACTTGCCGGCGCCAATGTCGCGACTGACACCGCGGCAGCCATACCGTCTGCATTCCTGATGGAACAGATGCAGTGGCGCGAAGCGATGGAGGAGGCCCACCGCGGTTCGGACGGCGCTGCGCTACGCTGCCTCAGCCGCCGACTCCAGCAAGAGACCAGCGTCTGCGAGATGGAATTTACGCGCCTGCTCGAACACGTGCGAGATTTGGATGGTGCGGCTAATTGCCTGCGCAAACTTGCCTTTTACGCCTCTTTGCGCAGGGACCTCAAGGGCATGATCGAAGCGCTGGAAGACACACGTGCTTTTTGAAATCTCAGAACCGGGTGGGGTTCCGCGCCCCGGCCAGCGTCGAACCGCAGTCGGAATCGATCTCGGCACCACCTATTCGCTCGTTGCGACCGTCGATGCGGATGGCGGCAGGGTGGTTTTGAACGACGAAGCCGGGAGATGGCTGCTTCCTTCCGTGGTCCGCTACCTCAGCGAGGGCGTTACGGTGGGATGGGAGGCAAAGGCCGCTCAATGTGAAGACCCTGCCAACACTATCTCCTCGGTAAAGCGCTTCATGGGACGGGGTTTCGCCGATCTGCCGGCCGCCGTGGCGGGCGCCTACCGGCTGACCGAAGGCGAGGGAATGGTAAGGTTTGAAACCCGCGCCGGGCTGAAAAGTCCCATAGAGATCTCCGCCGCGATACTCGATGCCCTACGCCGGCGCGCTGAGCGTGCGCTCGGCGGGCAGATCGAAGGCGCCGTTATCACGGTGCCGGCCTACTTTGACGAAGCCCAGCGGCAAGCCACCAGGGATGCGGCCCGGCTCGCCGGACTTAACGTGCTGCGGCTGCTCAATGAACCGACCGCCGCGGCGGTGGCCTACGGCCTTGACCATCGCAACGAGGGCGTTTACGCCGTTTACGACCTCGGCGGCGGTACCTTCGATATTTCGATCCTCCGGCTCTCCGGCGGAATCTTTGAGGTGATCGCCACCAACGGGCATACGATGCTCGGGGGCGATGACTTCGATGCGCGAGTCGCGGATTGGTTGGCGGCACAGGCGGGCCGCGACGGAGGGCTCCTTGCTTCCACTGACAGAAGGGAATTGTGGAACGCGGCCCGAGCCGCCAAGGAAAGGCTCAGCGAGGTGGATGCAACTGCGATCAGGGCGTCGCTTTTCGACGGGCAAGTCGTGGAAGCAACGCTCACGCGTGAGGAGTTCGAGAAGCTTACCGCCGATTTGGTCGAGCAAACGCTGATGCCGGTACGCCGTGCACTACGAGACGCGGGCCTGGAGCCACACGCGCTCGACGGCGTGGTCCTGGTCGGAGGCGCAACGAGGATGCCACAGATCAGGCGCGCGGTCGCAGAGTTTTTCGGGCGCGAGCCGCTTACAGACATACACCCGGACAAGGCAGTCGCACTGGGGGCTGCTATACAAGCCGACACCCTGGTTGGCAACCGCAACGACGGACTCTTGCTGCTCGATGTGATCCCTCTGTCGCTCGGGTTGGAGACGATGGGCGGTTTGGCGGAGAAGCTGATTCCCCGCAATTCGACGATTCCTATCGCGCGGGCCCAGGATTTCACCACGTTCCGGGACGGGCAGACCGCCATGAGCATTCACGTGGTGCAGGGCGAGCGCGAGCTGGTTGCCGACTGTCGGTCGCTCGCCAAGTTCGAACTTCGCGGGTTTCCACCGATGCCTGCCGGCGCGGCTCGGGTGCGGGTGACCTTCCAGGTCGACGCAGACGGTCTGCTGAGCGTCACCGCGCGTGAGCAGCGCACCGGCACCGAGGCGGCGATAAGCGTTAAGCCTTCCTACGGTCTCGCCGCCGAAGAGATCGCCGAGATGCTGCAGGCTTCTTTACAGCACGCGGGTGAAGACTTCGAGACGCGGTCTGTGGTCGAGGCGCGGGTCGAAGCCGAGCGGCTATTGACCGCGCTGGAGCAGGCCCTCGCCAAGGACGGTGTTGGGTTCCTCGACGAATTAGAGCGGCGCACCATCGACGACCTCACCTCCGGTTTACGTCGCTTATTGGAACAGGGGGATGCGCGGCAGATTCGGTCGGCAAGCGAGGCGCTCAATCGCGCAACCGAGCCCTTGGCGGCGCGGATGATGAAAGCCGCAATTCAGCAGGTTTTACCGGGTCCCTTGGCGGGCGATCCGATGGCGGTGGGGGAGAAGCACTAGGCGATGCCAAGGTTGATCGTCTTACCGCATGCGGAGGCGTGTCCTCGCGGCGCGGAAATCGAAGCGCGGGCGGGCGAACTGCTTTGTGACGTTCTGCTAGAACACGGCGTCGAGATCGAACATGCCTGCGGGAAATCGTGCGCTTGCTCCACCTGCCACGTGATTGTGCGCTCGGGACTGGAGTCGTTGGAACCGGCCGCCGAACTCGAAGAGGATTTGCTTGACCAAGCGTGGGGCCTAACCCCGCAGTCGCGATTGAGCTGCCAGGTGCGAATCGCGGAGCGCGACCTGGTCGTTGAGCTGCCACGCTACAGCGTAAATCTTGCGAGAGAGCACGAGGTGCGCCGGGATGCTTAAAGCCAACAGATCAACCCGGATCGTGATCAACGACACCACTCTAAGGGACGGCGAACAGAGTCCCGGTGTAGCCTTTTCTCACGACGAGAAAATCGCAATTGCCCGCGCGTTGGCGGCGGCTGGCGTGCCGGAACTCGAAGTTGGGACGCCCGCGATGGGCGAGGCTGAATGCGATTCCATTCGTGCGATCGCTCAATTCGGATTGCCGGTACGCCTGATGGTATGGGTGCGGATGCATGAGGCAGACCTGAAGGCGGCGTTTTCATGCGGCGTGGGCCTCATAAATCTTTCGATATCGGTTTCCGACGTGCAGATCGAACACAAGCTGCGCCGTGATCGAGCCTGGGTACTAGAAGCGGTGGAGCGGTTGGTCCGCGTCGTCCGCGATTCAGGATTCGAGGTTTCCGTTGGGGGCGAAGATGCGTCGCGCGCCGAAGAGGACTTCGTGTTGCAGGTAGCGCTGACCGCGCAGAACGCGGGAGCTCGCCGCTTCCGTTTCGCCGACACGCTTGGCGTGCTGGATCCTTTCACAACCGCCGAGCGCATCAGACGGCTGCGCGCCGAAGTCGATTGTGAGATCGAAATCCACGCTCACGACGACCTCGGAGTAGCCACCGCCAATTCGCTTGCCGCCGCTGCCGTCGGTGCGACCCATATCAGCACGACCGTAAACGGCCTAGGTGAACGGGCGGGCAACGCGCCGTTGGAAGAAGTAGTTATGGGGTTGCGGCATCTTTACGGGATTGAAGCAGGGGTGGATGTCGCGCAATTAGTGACACTCTCCCAGTTGGTCGCGCGCGCCTCGGGCCGTATGGTCGCGCCCAATAAGAGCATCGTGGGCGACGCCGTGTTCACGCACGAGTCGGGCACGCATGTGGATGGTTTGATCAAGTATCCCGCCAACTATCAGCATATCGACCCTCGCGAACTCGGTCGGCAGCATCGGCTGCTGCTGGGCAAGCATTCCGGCTCGCGAGCTGTTATCAACGCCTACGCGGAGATCGGGATTCATCTGGACCATGACCAGGCACGCGCGGTTCTCAACCGGATCCGGCACTTTGCGGTCGTTGCCAAACGCCCGCCGGAGCGGGGCGAACTGGAGCGCTTTTATCTCGAATCGGTTTCGAGCCGCGCTGCCTAGTGAAAGAAGACGCCGAGAGGAAAGTGCCCAATCCGTCTAACAGCGCCGTCGACCGGGTGCTCAGCGTGATGGCTGGCTTTTCAGCAGCGGAGGAGTTTCTGGATTATTTCGGGATCCGGTACGAGCAGGCCGTCGTCAACGTGAACCGGCTGCATATTCTGAAACGGTTTCATCAGTATATGCGGCGCGAAGAAATCGGCAACGAGCTTGACGAGAAGGGAGTAAAAAACGCTCTGAGAAGCTTGCTCGAGCGCGCCTATCAGGACTTCGTGTACTCAAACGCGGCCACCGAGAAAGTATTTAAGGTGCTTCAGCAGGTGAAGGGCATGGATGAGGTAAGCGTGGATAGCCTGCGAATGACCCTGCCGTCGCACCACGCCAAAGCCGATTGAGGAACGGGAACTCGCTTTGGCTCTGTCCAAGCAGCGGCTGGATGGCTCCAGCTCGCCCGGGTTCCTGTTCGCCGAGGAAGGCTCTTCGGCTGCGCTGGAAATCCTGGAGCAAGCGATGCACGGCGACGCGGATAGCTCTAGCACCGAAGCGCTGCTGTTGAACGCCCAGGCCACCGATCCGGAGTGCCTGCAAGTCTATTTCGCGCTGTACAAGTTTTATTTCTATCACAAGAGCTTTGATGATGCGGAAAGGGCGGCGCGCCAAGGGCTGGCCGTCGCCGCCCGCCAGGGGGGGGTCCCAATCCCTGGAAGAGTTGAATACACTGAGTGCCGACTGGTCGAACCGGAGCGGAGCACAGCGTTTCTTCCTCTTCAGTCTCAAGGCCTTGGCCTTCATACGGTTGCGCCAAGGCGACAGCAAAGAGAGCGAGCGAATACTCGCGAAATTGTCCGAACTGGACCGCGCGATTCGATCGGGGCATCGGTGCTCCGCCAGTTGGCGAGCGCGCGCGTACTGATACCGCCCGGGGGGTGCGGGGACAGCATAGCTCACCTTCGTATTTCTGCTGGAGGCCTCGGCCCTGGATGTATGGTGCAGAAGCGTCGTTTCGCAGATCCGGCCTGCCCGTGCTACAAGCCGGCGCCCTAATCGCCGGCTGCACAATCTCTGGACAGCTCTTGCTCGCGCCAATAGCAGGAAGGCCGGACTCTAGGAGCACCGCACCGCACAAACGCTTGCAAAGGGAGCAACCCTGGCGCTGGCAGGCTTCTTGCTGCGCGTTTTTTTGAGAAATCACGCGATGGGCAGTGCCGCCGCTTTAAGCCCCAGTGACGTTGAGCTGGTCACGATCTACGAGATCAGCAAGACCCTGAGCTCGCCGTTCGACCTCGAAAAGGCGATGCGCGAGGTGCTGAACGTCCTTGAGGTGCATCTGGGTTTGGAACGCGGCATGGTGACGCTGCTGGATGAATCGGGCAGCTTACGCATCGCCGCCGCAACCGGGCTCACCAGCGCCGAATGGCACCAGGGCCGTTTTGCCACCGATGAAGAGGTCATCCGGAGGGTGGCGAGAACCGGCGTGCCTGCGGTTGTCCCTTGGGCCGGTGACGCGCTGGCTGCACAAGCTCAGTTGCACTCCGAGCCTCATCGTTCCGAAATGCGCATATTGATGGTTCCGATCAAATCGGAACGGCGCTGTTTCGGCGTCCTGACTATCGAACGCAACGAGAGGTCGGCCGTCAGCTATCAGCGTCATATTCGCTTCCTGAGCATGGTTGCCAATCTGATGGGGCAGACGATCAGGCTCTATCAGGCAGTTGAATCCGACCGCGCCCGGTTGATGCGGGAGAAGCGCGTTTTGCAGCGCGAACTGCAAGGCAAGTACAGCCTGGAAAACGTGGTTGGACATAGCAAGCGTATGCTCGAGGTCTTTGCCGACGTTCATCAGGCTGCAGCCGGCAATTCAACCATTCTCTTGCGCGGCGAGAGCGGCACGGGCAAGGAGCTGATCGCGCGGGCGGTCCATTACCTCGGTCCCCGCAAGGATGGTCCGTTCGTCAAGGTCAATTGTGCCGCACTGCCTGAGACGCTAATCGAGTCCGAGCTGTTCGGGCACGAGAAAGGTTCGTTTACGGGCGCGGTGCGCGAACACAAAGGACGCTTCGAACAGGCGCACGGCGGAACACTGTTTCTGGATGAAATCGGCGACGTGTCTCCCGCCTTCCAGACCAAAATGTTACGCGTGCTTCAGGAGCGCGAGTTCGAGCGGGTGGGCGGCACCCATACCATCCGCGTCGACGTGCGGCTCATTTGCGCGACGAATTGCGACCTGGAGGAGGCAGTTGCTAAGGGGCAGTTTCGCGCCGATCTTTACTACCGTATCAATGTGGTCACGATTTTCGTGCCTCCGCTGCGCGAACGGCCGGAAGACATCCCGGACCTGGTGCACCATTTTCTGAACAAGTTCAACCGGACCAACGGCCGCAGTCTGGTCATCTCGCCCGAAGCGATGCAGGTCATGATGGCTTGCGCATGGCCGGGCAACGTGCGGGAGTTGGAGAATTGCGTCGAACGCACCGCGCTGATGGCGCGCGGGTCGACGATCGTGCAGCAGGACGTGCCCTGCCAGAAGAACCAATGTCTGTCCACTATTTTGTGGAAGTCGCGCCTAAAGCCGATCGATATCCCGGTCGTGAACTCGGGCGTGCCGTCGGTCCCAGACGGACCGCTCGGTGAAAGCCGCAACGGCTTGATTGGTGGGCAAGCCGAAGCCAGCCACGCCGAGACGCAGCGTGAACGGCTGACCAGGGCGATGGAAAAATGCGGCTGGGTGCAAGCCAAGGCCGCGCGGCTACTTAACCTCACGCCGCGACAGATGGGCTACGCGCTGAAGAAGTACGGGATCGAAGTCAAGCGCTTTTGAGCGCGGTTGACGCCATCGCAATCTGCCCTTCGATTATCCCATCCTTGAACCTGTTCCAGGTGCTGCATCGCGCTGTTCGCTCGAGTTGTCGCGTCTGTCGCGCTGTCCCCGCTTTTGTCGGAAACGCGACAGAAATCGCGTAAGCCCGCGGGCCAGAAAGCCCAATAAATCCGCGCTTCATACGCTCCCGCAGAAAAGGCACGCAATTTGCGCTTGGGTCTGTTCACCTGTACGACTCGCCGCCGCCGTCGTGATGTCGGCGATTCGGACAGACACCCTACGCATAGGAAGTTAATCGCATGGCGGAAATCGCACAATTGTCGACGCCAGCCGCTTCGAGATCGAAGTTACTGGCCGGGATCAAAATCGAGGTGAACGGCCAACCCGCCAAGCAGGCTGGGTGCGGCGCCAGCAGCGCCGGTGGCAAGGCGAGTTGCGGCTCGGCGGCTGGCCAAGGCGATCTGGATCCGGAGATCTGGGAGAAGGTTAAAAATCACCCCTGCTACAGCGAAGAAGCCCATCATCATTACGCGCGAATGCATGTCGCGGTCGCTCCCGCGTGCAACATTCAGTGCAACTACTGCAACCGCAAGTACGACTGCTCCAACGAGAGCCGTCCGGGCGTTGTAAGCGAACGCCTCACGCCGGAGCAGGCGGCAAAGAAAGTGGTGGCCGTCGCTTCAGAAATTCCCCAGATGACGGTACTCGGTATCGCTGGTCCCGGCGATCCGCTGGCCAATCCCGAGAAGACGTTCAAGACCTTCGAGCTTGTTGCCAAACAGGCGCCGGACATCAAGCTGTGCCTGTCAACCAATGGTTTGGCACTGCCGGATTTTGTGAAACGGATCAAGGACTTCAACGTCGACCACGTGACGATCACCGTCAACATGATCGATCCCGCGGTCGGCGAGCGTATCTATCCGTGGGTCTTCTATAAACACAAGC
>JAJYYI010000037.1 GCA_021801125.1 Deltaproteobacteria bacterium
GCCGCCAGCCGACCGTTGAGCGCCGCGGTCGCCTCGATTATCCCCAGCCCAGCCCGCACCGCTCGCTCCGCGTCGTCCTCGTGCGCCTCGGGATAGCCAAAGTAAACCATCAGCCCGTCGCCCAGATACTTGGCAACGTGGCCGCCCAGACGCGTCGCCGCCTCGGCCGCCGCACGCTGGTATTCTGCCGCGATCTCGCGCCATTCCTCGGGATCAAGATGCGCCGCAATCTCCGTCGAGTTAACCAAATCGCAGAACAACACCGTCAGATGACGCCGCTCGCCGTCAACACTCCCCTCGCCTTGCGCAGCAAGCGGAACGTCCCCGCTCGCGGCTTCGCGCCCAGGCCGAACACCGGCCGCACTCGGCGCAGCCCGCGGCCCCGCCGCCGAGAGCGCCATGCCGCACTGCGCGCAAAAACGCGCCTCAGCGCTGTTCTCGGACCCGCACTGCGCGCAGCGCCACCTAAGCGGCGCCCCGCACTGCTCGCAGAACTTGCTCCCCTCGGAATTGCTCGCCCCGCAGTTCAGGCACTGCATGACCCGTGCCCCCCTCGGCTGATTACTCTCGGTCCGGCAAGGCGCGGGGCGCTCGACCCTGGCACGCTCCGCCGGTCAACTGCGGCCTTAGCCCCTTGGGCTAGACTTCGTTTGTGCCAAGCCGCTCCCCGTCGGAAAGCGGCAGCGGAAAATGGATGCGCTCGGTGGCGACGCTCAAAAGTTCTACCTTGGCCCCGCTTCGGTGATATCGCGAATCGAATCGACCAGATATGCTCTTGTACCGCGCGCCCGCGCCACTTCCACCAGGCGGGTTGCGTTAGAGCTTTGCGGTGAGCCAACGACCAGAATCGCGTCGGCGACTTGCGCGAGCTCCTTGACCCCGTTCTGGCGGTTTTGCATGGCGTAGCAAATATCATCGCTCTTGGCAGTGGCCAGTTCAAGAAAGCGGCGTTTAAGTGCGTCGATGATGTGTCGGGTGTCGTCGATGCTCAACGTGGTTTGCGTCACCGCGGCAACTCGAGCGGCATCCGGCACGTCGATGGCCAGAGCCTCCTGCTCATTGCCGACCAGCAGCACCTTTCCGGGCGCGACGCCAAGGGTTCGCGCCTGCAGGCCGATGTGCGACTGATGCTCAGAGACGAAGTTTACGGTTGTATATCACAATGGCCGTAGCGATACAGGCCGAAAGGTGTCTCGGCTACGAACCGCGCTAGGTGAGCACCGCCCACTGGAAGAGCCGGCGCTTGCGATTCCAGCCGCAAGTTTAGTAAACGATTGCTGCTCATCGTCGCCTCTAGAGTCGCGGCCCTTCGCGCCCGGCCCCCTGGCGAGAGCGACCGGCACGGAGAGGGAAACGCCTAGGCGCGCAGCGGCGCGAGCACTTGCTCGGCGAGCAGGCGCAGCGACGCCTCGTTCAGATCGCGGAAGATAAACTGCCCAACGCCCCATTCCCGAGACCGGCGCGCAAGCTCCGAGGCCGCTTCTTCCGGAGTGCCGATAAGAAACAGCGGCGAGGCGAGCACTGCTGCGGCGCTGGTCCCCATCGCCGCCGCGATGCCCTCCGCTTCCTTGCGCGCCGCGGCGGGCGAGTCGACCAGCCGCGTGACGTAGATAAAACTGCTGATCGTAAGCGCGTTGGGGTCGCGGCCCGCTTGCTGCGCCTGCTCGCGCACGAAGCGGACTTTCTCTCTAAAGCGTTCGGCGGTGAGTTGATTGATCGCTTCGGTCGTTATCCGCTCCATCCGGCCCAGCTCGACGATTATATTGACGACGTCGGCGTGCTTGGCGGCAACGCGCAGAAGCCCGCGTCCGCTGCCGCCGACGAGAATCGGCGGATGGGGTTTTTGCACCGGCTTGGGCCATAGGATCGCCTCGCGCAGATGGTAGAACTCGCCGGCAAACGTGGTCTCCTCGCGTGTCCACAGCGAACGAATCACGGTAAGCGCCTCATCAAGCATCCTAAGCCGCGCTGGCGCGGACGGAAATGAAATCCCGAACATCGCGAATTCCCGCGCGGTCCATCCCGCTCCAAGCCCGGCCACCAGCCGGCCCGAGCTCAGGCGGTCGAGCGAAGCCAGCGCCTGCGCGGTGACCCCCGGATGGCGAAACGGGTTGCTCAACACCAGATGGCCGAGCTTAATCCTCGAGGTCGCTTGCGCCGCAACCGCTGCGCTGACAAACGGGTCGTGGCATAACGTCCGCGGGTCGAAATTGCCGCCCGGCTCTTCCAGGATGAAGTGGTCGGCAAAGGTGATGAGGTTGAAGCCCAGCGCCTCGGCAGCCTGCGCCATATCGCGCATGCGCGGTAACTCAAGCCTGGTGAGCGTCAAGCCAAATTCCACGTAAGCTCCTCCCTTCGTGTTGTCAGCGTGACGAATGGTTAGCCTGTTCCGGTGCGCCCGCTTCGCGCGCCAAGCCGACACGGGACCGCATAGCAAACGTTTATACAAGGAAAACCCCTACGCATAAAGAGCTTTCGGACGTAACGCCAAGCGCTGCGGCGCGTGGCTCAAACGCGGCTCAATATCAACTGGGGGAACCGGCGCGGCGAAAAAATCTGGTGGGGCCAAGGTACGTTTGCGGTCCTGGATTACGCCGGCGAGGGAGAAGAAGAAAGCGCCGGCCCTGGGAGGACGAAGCGACAATCACGCCACGGCTCACAGCTCTCACGCAGCAAGCTATCTTTCTATCCTATGTAACTTGCTGCATCTCTCGACAGGGTATTTTAAGTTACCCTCTCCTCCGGCACTGGAGAACTGGAAGAATACAAGATGCCGGTGTGTATCGCTTGGGGCAGGATCTTTATGGAAAAGATGCGACGAGACATTGAAGTGCTCCTGTTTCCCTAGGAACATATTCCTTGGGGCAGCACCCACTCGCCCGCTGTGCCGGTCAACGACGGGAGCTTTTCGGCAATCTCTACGACGTGAGCAGTATGAGCAAGTAAACCTGTATGGACAAAATGGGCGCGCGTTGCCGGTCCGCAAGTCTCAAGGTATGGCGAGCGCGAAAGCTTCGGCTTAAGCCTCTGGCTAAGAGGGCTGGCACGCAACGCCTTTGAAACGCTCGCCCGAACGCATATAACGTCGATGTCCGGGTTGAGCGAACCACGGATATAGACATGAACATCACTAAGACTGGTAGCAAGCTGCTTCTGGCAGCGCTGACATCGGCATTGGTGGGAGTGGGCGGTATCGCGGGCGCGGTGGCTGCCGATGAGGTCGGTGTCACTTCAACTGAGATAAAGATCGGCAACACGGCGCCTTATAGCGGTCCGGCCTCGGCGTACGGCACGATCCTGAGAGCCGCGGCGGCCTATTTCAACATGATCAACGATCAAGGCGGAATAAACGGCCGCAAGATCGTTTTCATCAGCTACGACGACGGCCTCAGCCCGCCGCGTACGTTCGAGATGACGCGCAGGCTCGTCGAGCAGGACCATGTGCTACTGGACTATGGCGCGCTGGGGACCCCTACCAACTCAGCGATCTGGGCCTACATGAACGCGCACAAGGTGCCGCAGCTTTTCATTTTCAGCGGCGCCAGTAAGTGGGGCGACCCTAAGCGCCATCCGTGGACGATGGGCTGGCAACCGACCTATTCCAGCGAGGGAAGGGTGTACGCCCAGTACATCCTAAAGCACGTTCCCAACGCCAAGATCGGCATCCTTTACCAGAACGACGATTACGGCAAGGATTACGTCAACGGCTTCAAGAAAGGCCTGGGCGCCCAGGGCCGCAAGCTAATCGTGATGGAGCAAACATACGAAGTGACCGACCCGACGGTCGACTCCCAGGTCGTCAATCTTAAGAACAGTGGCGCCAACGTTTTCCTCAACCTGACGACGCCGAAATTTGCCTCGCAGGCGATTCGCAAAGCCTACCAGATCGGCTGGCATCCGCTGCAGTTCCTCAACAACGTCTCGGCCTCCGCCAGCGCCGTGCTCAAGCCGGCCGGGTTGGAGGCATCCAAGGGGCTGATCACGGCCGGCTTTCTGAAAGACGCTAGCGACCCGACCTGGAAGGACGATGCCGAGACGAAGGAATACTTGGGCTTCATGAAAAAGTACTATCCGGCAGGCAATCCCGACGACCCCTTCAACGTGGCCGGGTACGCCAGCGCGGCGACGATGGTCTGGGTGTTGGAGCACGCCGGCAACGATCTGTCACGCAAGCACATCATGGAAGTCGCTTCAAACATTCCGGGGATTCGAGTCCCGATGCTGTTGCCAGGAATGGTGGTTCTAACTACGCCGACCAACTGGTACCCGGTGGCGCAGGCGCAGCTTGCGCGCTTTGACGGCCATCGCTGGGTTCTGTTCGGAAAACCCTACGACGCGAGGGCTCTGACGATTCGGCAGTAGTCAGAAATGGAACGGCGGCAAAGACGCTTTCGGTAGCGACGGACACCGGTCCTTGCGACTGTTCTTGCCGTGTTGCCGGCTTTTGCGGCCGGCGATGAAGGCGTTACTGCCACTGCCCCTGGCGGCAAGCTGACGCCGGATGTTGACCGTATTGCCCTGTGGCAGGCTCGAACCCGCTGGGGCTTACCAGCTTAGCCGCGTCGGCTGAGGTTCCCGACCTCGAACACACAGTAGCGCGCTGAGCCGCACCTCGTTGATTCTCGAGGCTGCCGTCGCTAAGCTCATACCGCGTCGACAAAGCACCGCACTCGACCTGCCCAGCTCGGCCGTCGAGCGCGGCCCAGGAGCCGGTTGGCCGTGAAACTCTGATGCACTTTGGCTGCGACGCCTAAGGCGCTTAGGCAGTCCCACAGGAGGAAGCAACGATGTTCAGTCCTTACGTGGAAGCGTGGCAGCTTAGGCAGATGCTCCTTCGGCGAGAGCTCGAGCCGACCGAGGCTGCGCAGTTTTTCCTTGACCGCATCGAACGGCTCAATCCGGCGCTGGGCGCTTACATGACCGTGACAGCCGACCGGGCGCTCAGCGACGCCCGCAGGCTTGCCAAGCTGGGCCCGCAGGAGGCAGCCGAGCTTAAGCTGTTCGGCATCCCCTATTCGGTCAAAGACCTGACCTGGACCAAGGGAATCAGGACAACGTTCGGCTCGAAGAATTTTGAGGATTTCGTGCCCGAGGAGGACGCCGAAGTGGCTGCCCGGCTGGCGCGCGCCGGCGGGATACTGCTCGGCAAGACCACGACGCCGGAGTTCGGCGGACGGACCACGACCGAGGGCGGCCTTTGCCCTCCAGCCCGAAACCCCTGGAAGCAAAGCCACAGCGCAGGCGGTTCCTCGGGCGGAGCTGCCGTCGCCGTGGCTTGCGCGATGGGACCGCTTGCCCACGGTACCGACGGCGGTGGCTCGGTTCGAATCCCGGCCGCCTGCTGTGGTGTAGTCGGGCTCAAGCCTTCGCGCGCACGCATCACGCTAGCGCCGGTGCAGGGCGAGGGTTGGGCTGGGTTGTCCACCTCGGGACCGATCGCCCGTTCGGTGCGCGATGCCGCTCTAATGCTTGACGTGATGGCTGGCATGGTACCTGGTGACCCCTATGCCGCCGCGCCACCTGCCGAGCCCTTTGCTAGCGCGGCGCAGAAGCGGCCAACCGGGCTCCGGCTGGCCGCTATCGCCAGGAGCGCGCTGGGGCCGGTCGACCCCGAGGTTGCGCGCAACTTCGAGGCCGCCTGTAAGCTCTTCGAGACGATGGGCCACCGTGTCGAGCCGCTGGAGCTTGATCCCGGCGCCGAGCTCGTCGCGGCCGTCAAGACGATTGTCGCAGTAGGCGTGGGCGCGCGCGAGGTGCCACGAGTTGAACTGATGGATCCCATAGTGCGGCAGATGCTCGAGGTCGGGCGGCAAATCAGTGCCGTTGATTACGTGCGCGCGGTCAACCAGATGCACAATACGGCCCGCCGGATCGTGCAGGCGCTGATGCCCTACGATGCGCTGCTTACGCCCACGCTCACCCGTCCGGCGGTAGCGCTGGGCAGCTTGCCGTCATCACCGGACACCGGCCTCGAGGAAGTTTCCGCCTGGATCGCGTTCACTTTCCCTTTCAACGCAACGGGCCAGCCCGCCATCTCGCTACCCAACGGTTTTAGCGCCGAGGGTCTGCCGATCGGGCTTCAGATCGTTGGTCGCCCGGCCGACGAAGAAACAATCATCGCCCTTGCGGCGGCCTTCGAAGAGGCTAAGCCGTGGCGCGATGCGGTCCCGCCGGTCGACTGATTCAACCCGATGATGACGCATAGTCAAAAATGGGGCGCAGACGAAAAGCGTCTCGGTGCCGTACTCCTCGCTAAAGACGGCAGCCAGGCGGCAGCGCGAATTTTGCCAGCGCCCGCGGGATAACTGGGGGGGGCAACTGGAAAATAGAGAGAGCCGCGCAGATGGGAATGCCGAGGCCATTGTTGAGATAGGGAAGCGGAAGCGCGGTCGGTCACCAAGCCTGCTGGCGCGATAAAACTCGGTGCTTTGCCGACGAATCTAGCCAAGTGCGACGACGCGCCCGCCCTCAACTTGCGTTGGAGGCGGCATCCGCCCTACATTTAACCTGCGGGGTTGCTTCGTATACGGTAAATCCGGTTCAGACGAGCGTTCAGGAGAGCGTGATCATGGGTTGCAGCTTGCTGGAGGGGCTTTGCGCGCTCGATTTGACTGACGAGATGGGCGCGCTATGCGGCAAGATTCTCTCCGACCTGGGCACCGAGGTCATCAGGGTCGAGCCGCCTGCCGGCGCGCCGACCCGCCGGATTCCTCCTTTTCTTGAGGACGAGCCCGGTCCCGACCGGAGCCTCTACTTCATCGCCTACGAAGCGGGGAAGAAATCGGTTACCGCCAACCTGAACTGCCCCGACGGTGTTGACCTTGTACGCCGGCTGGCTGAGCGAGCCGACTTCCTAATTGAGTCCTACCCGGTTGGTTACCTGGAGGAACGCGGTCTTGGATACCAGGAGTTTGCCCGTCGTAATCCCCGGCTCGTTTACACTTCCATTACCGGCTTCGGCGACATCGGTCCCGCCGCCCGATACAAGGCGCGCGACATTGTGCTCTGGGCTGCCGGAGGGGCGATGAGCCTGATCGGTGAAGCCGACAAGCCGCCGCTTGCGTTGTCGCTCCCGCAGGCAGGACTGCACGCCGGTGCCGAGGCGGCTGTGGCGAGTCTCTTGGCCCATCATGCCCGCGCCCGCGATGGCCTGGGCCAGCGTGTGGTGGTCAATGCGCAGGCGTGCGTCGTTTGGACATTGATGAACGAGCAGGCGATGCCGATGATGCACGGCAACGAGCCGATACGCCAGGGCGTGCTCTTCCGAGCGCTTGGCAGCGAGCGCAAACTGGTGTTTCGTTGCGCCGATGGGCATGTCTCCGCTTTGTTGATCGGAGGACCACTTGCCCCTACCATACGCGCGTTCGTCCAGTGGATGGCCGAGCGCGGTTTTGCCGCCGACTGGATGCTCACCAAGCGATGGGAGGACTGGGGCCCAGCCTACTTCATGTCCGGCAAAGGATGGGAGGAAGCTAGGGAACTTGATGAGTGCGCGCAGAGGTTTTTCCTGACCTTGACCAAGCGCGAGCTCTACGCCGAGGCGCTTAAGCGAAGACTGCTTATCGCGCCGGTGAGCACGGTCGCCGATATTGCGGCCGACGAACAGCTCAAGGCGCGCGGCTTTTTCGTCGAGGTGCCGGATGAGAATAGTCCTCAGGGGCGGTTCATTTTTCCCGGGCCGTTTGCCCGCTTAAGCCTGACACCCATCGTCCCGCCGCGCCGTCCACCTCGTCTAGGCGAACACAATCGCGAGGTCTACTGTGGCCTTTTGGGGCTCGAACCAGCCGCCCTGTCGCGCCTGTATGCGCAAGGTGCGATCTAGAACCGCAAGCCGACGCCTGGCGGGGAATGGCACGGGGAGATGAGAAAGCTGGCCTGGTAGACCACCTTGGGATTACCGCAGGAGAAAATCAAATGGGCAACCTGACGCTGGAGGGCGTGCACGTTCTCGATTTTAGCTGGGTCGGCGTTGGTCCTGTAACCACGAAGTATCTCGCCGATAACGGCGCGGAGGTAATTCGAGTCGAGTCCCAGGCTCGACCGGATGTGCTGCGGCTGGCGCCTCCGTGGAAGGACGCGGTGCCAGGAATCAACCGAAGCCAGTTTTTCGCCAGCTACAACACCTCCAAGAAAGGCATCCTCCTCGACCTGAGCAAGCCGCGCGCGCGTGAGATCGCCATTAGGCTCGTCGAGTGGGCCGATGTTGTCGTAGAGAGTTTCACGCCGAAGGTGATGAAGGGCTGGGGACTGGCCTATGAGGACCTTCGCCAGGTCAAGCCAGATATCATCATGCTTTCCACCTGCCTGCAGGGGCAGACCGGTCCCAACGCGCTTTATCCCGGCTTTGGGCAGTTGATGGCAGCGCTATCCGGCTTTTACTACATTTCAGGATACTCGGAGGGTTCAGTTTGTCCGCCCTACGGCGCCTACAGCGATTTTGTTGTGCCTCGCTTTGCGGCCTCAGCCCTCCTAGCTGCGCTCGATTACCGGCGGCGCACTGGCAATGGACAGTATATCGACATTTCGCAGTTCGAAGCCGCCTTGCATTTTCTGGCACCGGCGTTGATCGACTATTTCGCCACGAACAGGGTGCTCGGGCCGCTCGGTAATCGCTCTGACCAATATGCCCCGCATGGGGCGTACCGATGCGCCGATGAGTCGGGTAGGGAGCGTTGGATCGCGCTTGCAGTAGCCAATGACCAGGAATGGCAGGCGTTGCTCGAAGTCCTCGGCGGGAAATCGCAGGATTCGCGGCTGGCGACAATGCAACAGCGCTTGAGCCAGCCCGAGCTGGTCGACCAGACGGTCAGCGCTCTCGTGCGCAATTGGCGATGTGCGCAAGCCGTGGAAGCGCTTCAGGCCGCCGGCGTCTCGGCCTACGCCGTTCAGACCTGTATCGATTTGCACGCCGATCCGAATCTGAGCGCCTTCGATTTCTGGCATTGGCTTGACCATAAGGAGATGGGACCGTCGCCCTACGAAGGCCTGCAGCATCGGCTTTGTCGCACACCTGGCGAGCTGCGAAGTCCGGCTCCAGTCCTGGGCGAGCACAATGACGAAGTCTTCCGCGGCTTGCTTGGGTTTAGCGAGCAGGAGATGGCCGAGCTTAGACGCGAGCGGGTGATTTTCTAGGCGCTGCGGTAAATAAAGGCGCTTGCCGGCCACCTCAAGTCGGCTTCTGGCGCCTCGCGGACGGGAGCGTGGCAAAACTCAAGCCGCGAATTTTTCCTAGACCTGAACCGGGCGACCGCTGATCCCGCTCACCGGCGCTGTGACGTCCACCGCCGGCTTGCGTGGAGCCGCTGCGCGGCGCTTTGGCCCGCCGTTTAAAACCCGCCCAGGAGCGGGGAGGCACGCTGGGCCGACGAGCGCTGGTCTCCTGCCGGACGTCGATCACGGCCTCCTCGCGCATAACAGGTTCTGGGAGTTACCCGATTGAGATTTAGTGTTACGGGGTCTCGCCGATGCAGACCCGGCACGTCCGAGCGATCCTTCGCTCGGGGTCGCGAATCATCTCGGTCCATAAGGCCATCCAGCCAGAAGTGTGATTCCGAGAGTGCGGACGGGTCCTGTGAACAGCCGGCTTAAAGCCCGCGCTTGAATCATGGGTCTCGACGCCAGCGTGATCGTCACCACCGATCTGTCACCCTCAGAACGGAAGGTACGATGTGGCTTTTGACGCGGAGTCGGGCGCGGCTTTTTGAAAATCATTCTTCGGGTGCGCTCGCGTTAAGAGCGCGCCCATGCACGTCCGAACGGCTTGTCCCCTCGAGCGTGCCGCATTACAGTATTGACGTAATGGACAGGGAGCGCCGAAGCGATATGGCCATTCGGAAAAGCCGCGGAATGCAGGCAATCGCCAAAAGCCGGCTTACCATCAAAAGCCAAGCGACAGTTCCAGCGCGCGTGCGCAAGCGGCTCAATTTAAAGCCCGGAGACACAGTGATCTTCGAGGAGACCGCCGACGGCGCAGTCTGCATTCGCAAGGCCGAGCCGCTTGACCTCGAATTTCTTTCGGCGTTGGAAACCACGCTCTCCGAATGGAACTCCGAGAACGACGACCGCGCCTACCGTGACTTGTAAGCCCTTCGACGTGGTCATCGTACCTTTTCCTTTCACCGATCGCCGCGCCAGCAAGCGCCGCCCCGCGCTCGCGCTCTCCTCGGAGGCGTTCAGCGAAGAGAGCGGCCACACGGTTCTCGCTATGATCACCAGCGCCGATAATCCGCCCTGGCCGATGGACGTGCCGATCGACGCCGCCAGCGCCGGTCTCAAATCGCCCTCCAAGGTGCGGATGAAGCTCTTCACGCTCGACAACCGCTTGATACTGCGAAAAGCGGGGAGTCTGTCGGCCAGGGACCGCCGGTCTATCACGGCTGCGATTGATAAAATGCTCAGGGCGTAAATCAGGACTCCGGTTTGGCTCGGGTCGGTACATAAGGCGGATCGCGGTGAATGAGGAGCAGATGACGCCGTTACAGCACGACATAAATCTTCGCCATGGCGACATTCAGGCGCTGAGCGACGCTGACGGCGTCGCGGCGTTTTTCGAGCGCCTCGGCTACAACACGAGTGTCCGCAGGATTCAGACGCCGGCGAATCTCGGTATCACTGCGGGCTCGACTCTGAAGCCTATCAAGAAAATCGAGCTGGTCGCCGACCAGGAGGGGCTGCTCCAGATCTATCTTTTCGAGTTGTGCTCCGTGACAGTCGCCCATACGCGCGCGATAGCAAATGCCTTCAGGCTGCTCGCCGGCAACTACCTGCTGATCCTTACGAGCGATTACGAGCAGCTCGATTTCGTCCTGCTGGAGCGCGAGCAGCCCGCCAGTCCGGGTTCCGGCATCGGAGCGCCACAAGTAAAGGTTCGACCGCGGATGCTAACCGTTGAGCGGCGCAAGCCGGAGCGGATGCATCTCAAGGTGATTCGCCGCTTCACCTACACCGAGCCCGATCCGTTCGCCCAATACGAAAAGCTTTCGGCGGCTTACACGGTTGCGGCCTGGTCGGAGGAATATTTCAACAACCACGCGCTGTTTTCCGACCATTACCTGAGCGAGCGGCTGCGCGAGTTTCCCGAGTGCAACGAAGACGCGAAGCCGGCCTGGAGCCGCCTGCGCGACCTCTACGCGGGCGCCGCCGCGCGCTTCGGCGGCAAAGACCGCGCCGCGCTTGGCCGAGAACTTTTTGAGCCGATTTTCGAAATTCTGGGATTTAAGGCAATTTTCGGTGACTTATCGGACGGCCCAAGTTATCGGCTCTTTCCGCCCGATCAATCCGATGGCCAGCCGCTGGCGTTGTGTCTTGCGTATCCTTGGGATCGGATGCTCGACGCCAAGGATTACGGGCGCGACAGCGCGGCGCCCGAGGTGAATCCCGGCGCGCAGGTCGTGAGCCTTCTCGAACGCGGCGACGCGCCGTGGGTAATCGTGACGAACGGCCGTCTCTGGCGGCTCTATTCGCGCCGCGCCCATTCGCGCGCGACCAACTACTACGAAATCGATCTGTCCGACCTGCTCGCCGATTCGGGGCCCGGCCCGGCCGATCCTGGCGACGCGTTCCGTTATTTCTGGCTCCTGTTTCGTCGCGATTCTTTCGTGCCCGCCACCGTCGTTCGGGAAGGACGCGAGACCGCGCTCGCGCTGGTCGATCGCATCCTCGATGAGAGCGAAGAATACGCCCGCAAGCTGGGCGAAAATTTAAAGCGCCGCGTCTTCGAGGATATCTTCCCGCTGCTGGCCGAGGGCTTCGTCGATTCCATGCATCGCGCGGGCGCGCGCGATCTTTCCCAGGACCGGCTCGACGCCATCTTTCGCGGCGCGCTGACGCTTCTCTATCGCCTGCTGTTCATCCTTTACGCCGAGGCGCGCGACCTTCTGCCGGTCAAGGAAACGCGCGGTTATTTCGAAGTCAGCCTCTCGCGTCTCAAGCAGGAGATCGCCGAGGCGGCGGGGCCGGTGCGCGACGAAGCGGGCGAAAAGCTTCGCAAACGCTATAGCGCCGATAGCTTTGAACTCTACGATCGGCTTGCCGAATTGTTCGCGGTGATCGACCGCGGACGCGCCGCGCTCAACGTTCCGGTGTACAACGGCGGGCTGTTTCTCTCTGATCCCAAAGATGACGACGGCAGCGAGGAAGCTGAAGTAAGCCGCTTTCTCATCCGGAACAAGATCGCCGATCGGTTTCTCGCGCCGGCGCTGGACCTGCTGGCTCGCGACGAGGATCCGAAGACCTTCAAGCTGGCCGCCATCGACTTCAAATCGCTCGGCGTCCGGCAGCTCGGCTCTATTTATGAGGGACTGCTTGAATTCAAGCTCCGAGTGGCGAGCGAGAAGCTTGCCGTCGCCAAAGAGAAGAACCGCGAGGTATATCGCTCGTTTAAGGAACTGAGCGAGGCCGAGCGCGAGCGCGCCGAACGCCAGCGCCGAGTTATCGCGAAGGGCCGCGCTTATCTCGAAAACGACCGCCGCGAGCGCAAGGCGACTGGCTCGTATTACACGCCGGATCATATCGTCGCCTATATCGTCGAGCAGGCGGTCGGCCCGGTCCTCAAGGAGAAGTTCGAGGGACTCCGCCCGATGCTCCGCGAGGCGCAGGCGTGGCATCGCGATCGAGTCAAGAAAGCCCGCGCGACCGGCGAGGATCCGCGCAAGTACGAATCCGGCCCGGCGGTCGAAAACCGATGGCGCGCGCTTATCGATCAATTCTTCGATATCAAGATTCTCGATCCCGCGATGGGCTCAGGCCACTTTCTGGTCGAAGCCGTCGATTACATCACCGACAAGGCGCTCGACTTCCTGAACGCTTTCCCGTGGAACCCGATCACCGCTCACCTCGCCGACGTGCGCGAAAGCATCATCCATGAGATGGACGAGCAGGGCATCACGATCGACATCCGCCGGCTGACGGACGTGAATCTGCTCAAGCGCCACGTGCTCAAGCGATGCATCTACGGCGTCGATCTAAATCCGATGGCGGTCGAGCTGGCCAAGGTTTCGCTATGGCTCGATTGCTTCACGCTGGGCGCGCCGCTTTCGTTCCTCGATCATCATCTGCGATGCGGCAATTCGCTGATCGGGGTTTCGGTCGCCGAGGTGCAGGATGCGATCGAATGGAAGAAGGGGGAGACGCGCAACATTTTCGGCAGCCAATTTGCCGGCTTGATGCTGGCGACCGATTTGATGCGCCACGTGGGCGAGCTTTCAGACGTGACCAGCGCGCAGGTGCGGGAGTCGCGCGCGGAATATCGCAAGGCGTCGGCGGCGCTTGCGCCCTTTAAGCGCATCCTCGATGTGTACACGAGCCAGTGGTTCGGCAATGAGGCGCCGAAAAATTCGCGCCGAAAGAAAGAGGTGGATCCGCCGGTAGTCGCGTTTCTCAAGAGCCGCTCCGCCGATGCGTTCCTCAAGGCAAACACGCCCGCGGCCCTGGAAAAGGCTATCGCCGCGATGGCGCCGGCCGAGAAGCGGATCGCCGAGACCGCGCTGGCCGCCGCCAGAGAACGGCGGTTTTTCCACTGGGAGCTTGAGTTCCCAGAGGTGTTTTACGGGCCACGGCCCGGGACCGAGCGGACCATCGAACGCCTCGACGGCGCTGGTTTCGACGCCGTGGTAGGGAATCCGCCGTACGCCCGAGTCCAGCAGCTCCGACAGAGCGATCCGGCGGGCACCGAGTTTGTGGGTCAACGATACAGGTCCGCGACGAAGAACTTCGATATCTACCTGCCGTTTCTGGAAATCGGCCTGCGGCTAACAACAAAAGAGGCCGTGTATATTGTTCCAAACAAATGGTTCGCGACAGATTACGGAGCCGGTCTGCGCGAACTGGTGGCCGTTGATAAGGCGCTGTCACGTGTCGTTGATTTCAGGGACTTCCAACTTTTTGAAGACGCCACCAATTATGCGTGTGTAGTCGGCCTCTCCCGGGCATCCCGGGAGAGGTTTGTTTTCGTTGATGCCTCGACCGGAGAAATCGGCAAGGAGCAGGAACTGCCGGTGCCACAGAATGATCGCGTTTGGGCGTTCAGCGGTGGCGCAGAGGCCGCGCTGTTGGAGCGACTGCTCAGCTCCGAATATCCGCGGCTCGGAGAATTCATTGATCGAGCATTCCAAGGGCTTCGGACCAGCGATAATGACGTTTTCGTCTTTCGAGGCACGGAGCGCGTGGCCAAGTGAACCTTACGAGGCCGTTCTCGCGCAGCGGGAGGC
>JAJYYI010000103.1 GCA_021801125.1 Deltaproteobacteria bacterium
CGGGGATGGAGCGACGCGGCCGAGTACGCCCGGCGTACTGCCGTTTTAATCCTGTAATCTCGTTGCGTTGGATCCATGGAACTTTGCGTTGAGTTATTTGACCCTTCTGGCAGGGCTGTCCGTGTCGCTTTCGTCGTGGGAAATTTCAGCCAAGCTGCATACCGCTGTTGGCGCGTCGCGCTTTAAGAGACGTGCGGTGTCTCCGGGCCCGCAGATCCCTCGGACGCTGGCGACCGGTTTTCCGTTGAATATCCGCTTTGGCGCCATCCCTCGATTCCATCTTGTAGCACCCAAACTTGCGCAAAACCTGCTTCGCGCAAGGCCGAGGCGGCTCTTGCCGACCGCTTGTCAGTCTTGCAGACCAATACGATTGGAGCGTCCGGCTTGACGCTGACAAGCGCAACGTCGGCCAACAAATCCCGCAGCGCGAGATTGCGGGCGCCTGGTATATGCCCGAGCGGTCCGGTGAATTCTTCCTGCGTCCGCACATCAATAACGACAGGCTCGGGCGTGCGCTTGAGCCGCTCGTTTAGCTCGCTGCTCGTGATGAAGTTCGGCTTTTCTTTGAAACGTCCCACCATACGGGGAAGTAAAGCGGTCGCGGCGATCAGACCGATAGCGATGATTACATCGCGTATCGTCTCAGCGCTACCCGCCACGGCCTGCCGCCCGGCGTAGCCAAGCCACGTATACGCGAACGCTCCCGGCGCCATGCATAGAGCCGAGGCCAGGACGTAAACGGTGAGACGGATACCAGTCAGGCCAAGGGCGTAATTGAGAAGGTTGAACGGAAAAAGCGGGACGAGCCGTACAAATGCGACAAAGCGCCAGCCTTCGTCCTCCACGCCGCGCAAGATTCGCTTCAAGCGCGGGCCGCTGGCTTGCGTTACCCAACCGGAGGCGAGATACCGCGCGAACAGGAACGCTGAGGTGGCGCCGCACGTCGCTCCAGCGAGATTCCATATCGTTCCCCAAAGCGGGCCAAACAAGGCGCCGCCGGCCAGACTAAACGCAGACCCTGGAACGAACAGGACCGTGCCCACGCCGTAGAAGACGACAAAGAGCAGCGGTGCCCAGGGCCCGAAGCGACGCAGCGCCTGCTGCAACGCTGCCGCCTGAAACGAATCGCGATGGACCGCGACGAACAATATCGCCGCGCCGAGCACGCCAGCCGTGATCAGGCGCAAGGCGAGGCTACGGCCGTTCATGCGACCCTCTTTCGCGCGATTGCGTACGAACCCGTGGAGCCTCGAAAGGGCTGGAGAAGCATCCTGTCCAGCCTTAGTTCATCTGCTTCGCGGAACTGCTCGATACCTATCATCATGGCTTCATGGCCGGCCGCGGGCTGGTCGCGATAGGTGCCGAGTAATCGATCCCACCAGGGCAGGTTGAATCCAAAGTTGCTGTTAGTCTCGTTGACTACGATCGAATGATGAACGCGATGCATATCGGGGGTGACGACGAACCAGCGCAAGAAGACGTCCAGCTTCGTCGGCAGGCGGACGTTGCCGTGGTTGAACATCGAAGTTGCATTGAGCAGTATCTCGAAAACAAGGACGCCGAACGCCGGAGGGCCCAAAGCGGCCACCGCCGCAAACTTGACAAGCATCGAGAGGATGATCTCGATAGGGTGGAAACGCACCCCGGTGGTGACGTCGAAGTCGAGGTCGGCGTGATGCATCCGGTGAATCCGCCAGAGCGCCGGTACCGCGTGAAACATCACGTGCTGCAAATAGATTACGAAGTCGAGCAGCATCACCGCCGCGACAACCGCGCTCCACGCGGGCAGTCGCAGGCTGTTCATCAGACCCCAGCCTTGGCGTTCGCCGACCATAGCCAAACCCACCGCGCCGCCAGGCAGCAGGATTCGAAGCAGCGCGGTGTCAAGAACGACGACACCCAAATTGCTCGGCCAGCGCCTTAGCCGTGAATAGGAGCGCTTTCTGCGCGGCGCCACGGTTTCGTATAAGGCCATCACGGTCAGCACTGCGACAAACGCAGCGAGCCTTATCGCCATCTCGCCATTCATCATGGTTTGACTTTAATCAAAGATTCAATTAACCTCTTGAATAAAGTTTAGAATCCTCGGGTGTGTAGTGTCAAGTCAGAACCCCAAACGCGCGATCCTCGAGCAATTCGCCGCGGTGGCCCGCGCGCTCGGGTCGGCGCATCGGCTGGACCTCCTCGAGCTGCTCGCTCAGACCGAGCGTAGCGTGGAGGAACTCGCAGGGTTGACCGGCCTCACCATTGCCAACGCTTCGCAGCATCTGCAGCAGCTTCGTCGCTCCGGGCTTGTCGAAGGACGCAGAGAGGGGAAGCGAGTAATCTATCGCCTGACCGACTCGGAGATCGTGGCTCTGCTGGGCTCGTTACGCCGAGTGGCGGAACGGAACGTCGCGGCGGTGGAGAAGGTGCTCAACGGTTATTTTCGACAGCGCGACAAGCTGGAGCCGGTGTCGCGGAAGGAGCTGCTGCGGCGCATGCGCGACGGCTTGGTGACCGTGGTCGATGCTCGCCCGCTGGATGAGTTTGCGGCCGGTCACCTTCCGGGTGCGATCAGCCTGCCGCCTCGCCAGCTTAAGCGGCGCTTGCGTGAGCTGCCCGCCGACCAAGAGATTGTCGCTTACTGCCGGGGTCCTTATTGTGTCTTATCTTACGAAGTCGTTGCGGAGTTGCGCGCGCGGGGTTTTACAGCCTTCCGTCTGGAGGACGGCTATCCGGAGTGGAAAGCGGCAGGTTTGCCGGTTGAGAATTCGTCTCCCGCATGAAGTCGGCGCTGGCCTGCGCTAGGCGCGACGCGAAGAAGATCGCGATACATTGCAGCTATAGATTGGGCGGAAGGGCCGGCAACACGAGATGGATGGAACGCTAAAACTTTTACGCTCGATTTCGCGAGCGTTCCACGCAGGAGCTCAGAAGCGCTCTCATAAGTGGAGTTGGGCTGCATAGTCGGGTATCTCGAGCGCAGATGAGAAAGGGGTAGTGGAGCTACCTGATTGGGGGATCGGCGATAAGGCCTGTGGCGGCGACGGGCTGGACCGCGAACTGCTGGCGGCGGGCATCGAGCTCGTCGCGCTAAATCGCTCCGACCGCCGCCGGCCGACTCGGTACGGCCGCCGGTTGCGGCGCCACCGGCGGCGCTGGAAAGTCGAAATCTTGCTCAGACGGTGTTTATGAGAATGCGTCTGGACAACCTTGGCCAACCTCACGAGCTAGGAATCTGGGTCAATCTGGGCCAGTTCATCCAGCAGGTTATTCAGGTTGCCTTCGTCGGGCTCGTTATCGGCATGGAGCGCAACGTGGTGCCTGCCCTCGCCAGCACTGAGTTTGGCGTCGCCAAGGGCTCGTTCTTCTTCCTGCTCTCGTTTGTGCTGTCGTTCGGTTTAGTCAAGGGGGTTGTCAACTTTGTCGCCGGACGTTTGGCTGACCACATCGGCCGTAAGAAGGTGTTAATCGCCGGGTGGATAGCAGCGCTGCCAATTCCTCTGTTGATCGGCTGGGCGCCGAGTTGGGAATGGGTTGTAGCGGCCAATTTGTTGCTAGGGCTCAACCAAGGTTTTGCCTGGACCATGACCGTAACCAGCAAGATAGACATCACGCGGCCTGAGCAGCGAGGCTTTGCTACGGGTATCAACGAGCTCGGCGGTTACGCCGCCGTCGGTGCCGCCAGCGTCGGCACTGGTTATCTAGCCGCAGTCTATACAGCTCGGTCGACCGTGTTGGTCTTCGGCCTCGTGGTCATAGTCATCGCGCTCCTGCATGGGCTGATTTTTGTCCATGAAACGCTGCCATGGGCGAGAGCGGAAAGACGTGGGCAAACCGCAGGACGGACAACTGGCTCAAGCACGCGTATTCCCGTCGGCTTTCCAGAGTATCCGAGCGCAGCTCAGATCTTCTTTCTGGTGTCGGTTGGCGAGCCGACCTTTAGGGCACTCTGTCAAGCCGGGGTGGCCAACAAAATTGCCGATGCTTTAATCTGGTCGCTGCTTCCGGTCTTCTTGTACGAGCGAGGGCTCACTATCGTAGCGATAGGCTGGGTGGCGGGCGTGTATGCGATGGTTTGGGGTCTGGCCCAACCTTTAACTGGGTTGGTCGCGGACCGCGTGGGGAGAAAAAAGCCGGTAGTCGCGGGCTTGTGGATGCTTGCTGGCGGCGTCGCGGCGACGGCTTCTGCACACGTCATGATTGGATGGACAGCGAGCGCGATCGTGATGGGGCTCGGCATGGCGCTGCTTTATCCGAACCTAATCGCGGCTGTTGCCGACATCTCGGCGCCGCAATGGAGGGCGAGTGCTCTTGGCACGTATCGCTACTGGCGCGACACCGGCTATATGATCGGGGCGATCGTTCTCGGCGCGATCGCGCAGTGGCAAGCCGGGCCAGCTCCCGCGTTCTGGTTTACCGCAGCGATTTTATTTGCCTCGGGGCTCTGGGTCGCTTTGGGTGCCAAAGAGACCCTTGCGAAATTTTCCAACGACGCTGAATCCATGAGCCCGCCCAGCAATGGCCAGATGCGCTAGAGGCCACGAGCGCCTCAGCACGATCGCAAGCGCAAAAGAGCCTGCTGCTTTAAGGCGCTTATGCGGAGGAGAAGGCTTCGAGGATTCGACCAGAACTTCATTTTATTTGAGATAATGGCGGAGATAGGCGGGATGCAGCTAGAGACTAATAGCGTCGCAACTCGGAAGTTCACGGCGATACTCGAGCGGCATGGCCTTGCTCCGCTGCGTCGCACGAACCCGCAAACTATGCAGGTCAACGTGGGCAAGCTTTGCAATCAAGCCTGTCATCATTGTCACGTCGAGGCGGGGCCGAAGCGAACCGAACGCATGGTTCGCGAAACGGCGGAACGGGTCGTAACGCTGTTGGAACGAAGCCTTCAAGTAGAAGTGATCGACGTTACCGGCGGCGCGCCCGAGCTTAATTCGAACTTCCGCTTCCTGGTCGAGCGGGCCCGAGAGTTGGACCGGCGGGTGATGGTGCGATGCAACCTGACCGTGCTGTTCGTCGAAGGTATGGAATGGCTGCCGGAGTTTTATCGCCGTAATCAAGTGCAATTGGTTTGCTCGCTGCCTTGTTACGGCCGCGAAAACGTCGATCAGCAGCGCGGAAGCGGCGTTTTCGACAAAAGCATCGCGGCGCTTAAGATGCTGAATCAGGTTGGCTACGGCTCGGGCGACTCCGAGCTTACCCTTAATCTGGTTTATAATCCGGTCGGAGCGTTCTTGCCACCACCTCAGTCGGCTCTTGAAGCGCGATACAAGCAAGAGCTTCAGCAGCACTTCGGCATAGTGTTCGACCATCTGCTTACCATCACGAACATGCCTATCAACCGGTTCGCTGCTCAGCTTCGCCGCTGGGGCAAGGAACAGGAGTATATGGGTCTGCTCGTCAATCACTTCAACCCGGCGACAGTCGCGGGCTTGATGTGCCGCCATCTGGTGAGCGTTGGCTACGACGGCACTCTTTACGACTGCGACTTTAACCAGATGCTCGAAATGCCGATATATCCCAAAGGCAGCGCGCGGCCGCTGAGCATATGGGACGTACACGACCTCGCTGAACTGAACGGCCTCGAGGTGCGCGTGGCCGAGCACTGTTTCGGCTGCACAGCCGGCGCCGGGTCGAGTTGCGGCGGGGAGCTCGTTTGAAGCCAAGAGGCGCTCGCTGTGACTTCAGAGTCTTAATCGTCGAGAAGCAGGAGGAGCAGCCATCAGCGCGACTGGCAATGGATGCTGAAGATACTTTGGCTCATTGGTGGCCGTTGAAGATTTTGACATCAACTCTCGGCATCGTAGGCTTAGGCGTTTTCGCCTATCTTCTCGTCGCAAGGCTCAGCAGGCCGCGGCTTTTGTTCCAGAGGTTTGATCCGGTGCAGTTGGCTAACGCCAAACTTGAGGGCAGGCCCGCGGTGGTCGACTTCAGCGCGACCTGGTGTCTCCCGTGCCGCGAAATGGAGCGGAGCACCTTTGCCAGTCCCAAGGTCCTCGCGGAGGGTGAGCGCTTTGTCAAAATGCGCGTTGACGTAAGCTCTGATACACCGGAGAGTAATGCGGCTATAGATTATTTTCACGTTGAGGAAGTGCCGACAATTCTGTTCATCGACTCCAAGGGTGCGATTCGCCAATAGGTAGTCGGTTACATTGGGTCGGGCACGTTTCTCGACGAGTTGCGTCCAACTCGCTCGGCGCGCTGAATCGGGATACGGGCAAAATAGCGCAGAGAGGCAGCCTTAGGTGAAAAAGTCCCTATTGGGAAACTGGGCCCCGCGCCGCCGACTTTGTAGACGTGGAGCGGTCGCGCAGAAGGGGTTAGCTCTGGGGGATGCAACATGATGAGGATGATCGATGTCGAACAGACGGTCCGCGAGCGCTACGCGCAAGCCGCTCGTGTACCCGAGCCAAGCTTATGCTGCGCGGTCGAGTACGATGCAAAATACCTTGCAGCTATTCCGCGCGAAATTATCGAGCGTGACTATGGGTGTGGTGACCCGACCCAGCACATCGAAACGGGAGAGGTCGTTCTCGATCTCGGCAGCGGGGCAGGCAAGCTATGTTTTATCGCGGCCCAGGTTACCGGACCAAGCGGTCGCGTAATCGGCGTTGATATGAACCTTGAGATGTTGGCGCTGGCGCGAAGGTATGCGCCTGAAGTGGCTGCAACACTCGGCTACGCGAACGTCGAGTTCCGCCGCGGCAAGATTGAGGATCTCCTAACTAACTACGACGCGGTCGACACCCGCCTTCGTGAGCATCCGGTAGAAAGTGCCGAGGCGCTTGCCGACCTTGATTCGTTTATCGAGCGCCAACGACGGGAGTCGCCGCTGGTGCCCGATTCGAGCATCGACGTGGTCATCTCTAATTGCGTTCTTAACCTAGTCAGAGATTCCTCCAAGCGCCGGGTGTTTGAGGAAGTTCACCGGGTGCTTAAGCGAGGCGGGCGCGCGGTAATCTCTGACATCGTCAGTGACGAGCCGGTGCCGGACAGGCTTAAGGCTGATCCCGAGCTTTGGAGCGGCTGCGTGTCAGGAGCACTCGAGCAGGGAGAGTTCTTGAAAGCATTTGAGGATGCTGGATTTTACGGCATCGAGATTATCAAGCGCGGCGAAAAGCCGTGGCGGACCGTCGAAGGCGTCGAATTCCGCTCGGTCACAGTTCGCGCGTACAAGGGTAAGGAAGGTCCATGCCTGGATTGCAATCAGGCCGTCATCTATCGCGGTCCTTGGCGGCGGGTCGAAGACGATGACGGACACTTCTTGGTACGCGGACTCCCGATGGCCGTGTGCGAAAAAACTTTCCGCATCTACACGAGCACGCCTTACGCGAGAGACATCATTGCTGTGCCGCCCATTAATGAGGTGCCGGTAGCGTCAGCACCGCCTTTCGATTGCTCGCGCGAGAAGGTCCGCAGCCCGGCGGAAACCAAAGGAAAAGACTACCGCGCGACAACGGGTGCAAACGGCGCTTGCTGTGGCCCCGGCGGGTCGTGCTGCTAGAGGCGAAGCAGTCGCAAGGAACGTTCTCGTGGGGGAGAACCTGGCGATGGCTATCAAGGCTCTCGACGGATTGCCGCGTTACGGATGGCTGGCTTGCCTAAGCGCCGTGCTTTCGATGCTCGCCTGTTATGGCACGCTGGCCGCGATAACGCTGCTTTCGCTTCTGGGGATAAGGGTTGCGGTCAATCCGCAAGCGTGGGCGGCGGTGATTGTTGCTCTCGCAGCGCTCAGCGCTGTCCTACTTGCGGTGAATTTCACGCGTCACCGGGCAATCGGTCCTCCGGCGCTGGCTGTCGGCGGGACCTTGCTGCTTGGTTGGGTGATGTATGCTTCCTATAGCAGAGGCGAAGAATTGCTTGGCTTCGCCTTGTTGCTAAGCGCGACAGCGTGGGATTTTCGGCTGAGAAAATGCGCGCCCGCCGAGCCGTCGGCTTCGTGAGGTCGAGCATGCTAAGCATGAACAAGAGTTGGATCGGGCTGTTGGGATCAGTCGCTTTGGCGGCGGTCATCACGGGGTGTCATCGTGGCAGTTCCGCAGAACATCCGGGGCCGACTTCAACCGAGCATCCCCAAGCGACGCCCAGCGCTGGGGCGTCCCAGAGATCGGAGCTCGAGGGGCACGAGTTGGCACAAGCCGTGCGGGCGTATATCGACGCGCAGGCGAGCCGGGATAACGGTCATTTCGACGTGTATGATCCGCTCGCCGGCAAGATGCTTCGTCTGACCCTGGTACAAGTCCATGAAGATCGACTTGCTGCGCTAGGTCGCGATGCCTACTTTGCTTGTGCTGATTTCAAGAGCAACCGCGGCACAGTTTACGACGTGGACGTTTTCATGAAGCAGACGCCGAACGGGCTTGAGGCGACCGATACTGCCATACATAAGGTCGATGGGCACCCGCGTTACTACTGGATCGAAGAGCGAGGCCATTGGGTCAAGCGCTCCAGCGTTTCTTGGTGGGACCGGCTCCTGGGCCGAGCGCGCGAATGTGAGTAGATGCAACAAAATACGCAAGGGAGTCGACCTGGGACACGGGCGCCGCGAGCCAGTTTAGCTCAACGCTACTTTTCCTGAAGATAAGTGCATGGCTATTGCGTCGCAGCGCGACTACGTATACGAGGCTCAAGCTAGCTCCGAGGCGGCAGGTGGCCTAGATAACCGTCATTTGAAGCAAAGCCTCAGTAGGTGTCTTCGGCGGACCGCTACAGATGCGTCTACGCGCGCTACTCGGATCATTTCATCTTTGCGGGCTTTTTCGCTTTAATCGCCGCGCCCGATGTAAAACGCGAAGTAGTCACGCCAGTCGGTCCAGCGTGCTGGATTTCCACGAACCCGGCGTCGGCTAGTGAACGTGAGAGATCCCTAACCGGGATCGCACCGCCTATTCAATCGGACCATGCGTCTAGGCTGTCAGTCATCTCTGCTCGCACGTCTTCATTGAGAACAATGTCGGCGAACTGGAGTCGGCCGTTGGGCTTGAGGACGCGAAAGATCTCGCGCAGGCTTCGTTCCTTAAGCGGTGATAGATTAAGTACCCCATTCGAAATCACGACATCGAACGCATCGTCGTCATAGGGAATGGCCTCGGCGATGCCGACGGTCGCGCTGGCGTTATTGGCGCGCGCCCGAACTAAGTTAGCCTGCGCCTTCTTAACCATCTCGGGCGTGAAGTCAACTCCACAGGCCCGCCCCACCGGACCCACCAGACGACTCGCCAGGATCAGGTCGAACCCCGCACCGCAGCCTACGTCGAGAACTTTTTCGCCGCCTTGAATGGCTCCCAGAGCGAAGGGGTTGCCGACACCGCAAAAGGTGTCGAACACATCATCTGGCAGATCCACCAACAGCGACAGGTCGTAGCCGACAGCGATTGCCCCCGCCTTGCCGGTTGGATAGGAAAACCTCCCGGCAGCCGAGCACGACACCTCAGCATACCTTTTACGGACCGCATGCCGTATCTCTTCAGCGCTTCTACTACTCATCTTGAGAACCTTACCTGGAGCGACTCGAGAGCACAGTTCGTTGTACTTTAAACAGTCGCGACGAATCGCACAGGCCGGGCGCGCCGCGGCACGTTGAGTTCAGCACGCTTGTGCTCGCAGCTCGACTCTTTTAGCCTTGTCAGCTTCGGAGTCGGCCGACCAGCGTAACCTTGCCCTTTTCGGCGAGCCGACCGAGAAGATAGCAAGCGCTTGCCTCGCTGATGTTAAGCGCGACTGCGAGCGCCGCCGCGTCCCTCTCTCTCTCGGCCAAGAGGGTCAGGGCTTTGTCCTCAAGTTGCCTGACCCAATCGGCGAAGGCATGCTGCAACTCCGGCGTAGCGAACACCGCCAAACCATTGATCTCGCGGATCGCGCCGAGCATTTCGGCGCACATTCCCATGCACATCTGCATCATCGGCGGCGTCTGCGGACCGCCTTCCGCGCCATGGCCCATCTTGGCCATCATTTCCTGCATCATCGCCATCGGACCGGGGCCGCCTTTGCCCATCCGTCCCATCATCTTCCGGGCCATTTCCATGCCCATTGACATGGGGTTTGCGCCGCCAGCGGGCATCTCAGTCTCCCCGGTATCTTTCTGCTGACTCATTCTGCAACATCGCATATGTTTTCTCCGTGTGTGGAAATTGAGGCGCCCCCGCCCTTGCGAGAAGTCACAGAGCGTCATTCGGAAAGCAGGCGCTTCTTTTCTTCAAACTCGTCTTTGTCGATCTCCCCCTTGGCGAAGCGTTCTTCCAGAATCTCTAGGGCGTGCTTCTTGCGTCCCAGGAACGTGCCCTCGACAGTGCCGCCCTGAAGCCACCGGATTACCACTGCCGCTACCACGATCACTATGACCAGCCAGATGATCATCATGATTGGGCCGAAGACCATCCCGTACCAAGGCATCATTTCCCAGGGTTGCATCGAATCTCCCCTTACCAAGCCTTAGGCGGTTGCTGAACGCCTGGCCCGTCATTCCGCAGCTTTGACTTGGACACTAATGCTGTTGCGGTAACAAGCCAGCAGAGCTCTGCTGCTGCTTACCACGATAACACACAATGAGGCTCACGGCACTGGACAATGCCCCACCGCTCGTCGGGCCGCCTGTGCAATCCTCTTGCATCGTTCGAACCGCTGCGGCGAACCACCGGATTGGGCAACCGCCGCGAATCGTTCGAAGAACAGACGCCCGAGGCTTTGGCTTGACATAACGGACGTGCGCGTTAAAATTGATTCAAGAGATTAATTGATTGTTTGACCTAGGTCGACTCATGCTGAGCAGCGAAGCGGCCGTGAGGCTCGGAGCATTCATGGCGGTGTTCGTCACGATGGCGCTGTGGGAGATGGCAGCGCCGCGCCGGCGACCGAATTATTCGCGATTCACACGGTGGCCGAGCAATTTGGGAATCGTCGCGCTGAACCGCGTATTGCTAAGAATATTGCTCCCAGGCGGCGCCGTGAGTCTCGCCTTTATTGCCGAACAGTGGAGTTCGGGTTTGCTTAACAACTTGGGCTTGCCGGTATCGATCGCGATTATCGGCGCGGTGGTCCTCCTCGACTTCGCGATCTATTTGCAGCACGTCATGTTTCACGCGGTGCCCGCGCTCTGGCGGCTGCATCGGATGCATCACGCCGACCTCGACTTCGACGTGACCACGGGCGCGCGTTTCCACCCGCTCGAGATCGTACTGTCGATGCTCATCAAACTTGCCGCAGTAGCCGTGCTAGGACCTCCGGCACTCGGGGTACTTATCTTCGAGGTTCTGCTCAATGCGACCTCGATGTTCAACCACGGGAATGTCCGCTTACCCTCTAAGCTGGATCTCTATCTTCGCTGGTTCGTTGTTACGCCCGATATGCATCGAGTCCATCATTCGGTCGTGGTCAACGAGACCAACAGCAACTTCGGTTTCAACCTGCCCTGGTGGGATCGACTGCTCGGGACCTACCGCGACCAACCCGCTGCCGGCCACGAAGGGATGACCATTGGCATCGAGCAGTTCCGTGAAGCGCGCGAATTGCGCCTGGACAGGATGCTGCTCCAGCCATTTCGCGGAGAAGCAGGGGGCTACGCGATCGGGCGCGAGGCGGAACCTTTGGGAAAGGCCGGGTTCCAGCAAAGTTCAGTAGTAGACGAGGGAACGCAAGCCGGGCAGGGACGCGGGTGCACGGTCGAGAGACCAGAGCCGTCACACATCGAGCACGGAGGTCTATAATCGTAAAATGTCGCATCTTTCGAGACGAGAAGCCATTATCCATTTCTGCGCTCTGTTGCTGTTATCAACTCCGTTGCAGTGGTTAGCGACTGATGCTGTTGCGGAGGCCACGGGCAAGGTGGCCAAGGACCAGGTTCACTATCGGTGGGTCGGTTGGAACCGCGGGGCTAACTGCATGAACTGCCGCTTTTTCGAGCGAGCGAAAAGCGGAATGTGCATGGGAATGATGGGCGCGCAATGTCGACTGGTCGCGGGTTCGGTAAGCCCGATGGCATATTGCGATCTGTTCACTCCGGCCCATCCGTCGGGCTAACGAAGCCCCTGGTTTCGACCTTCGCGATGGTGATCAGGACTCGCGTAAAGGAGCAAGGATGAGTACGTCGATGACCTCCGCCGGCAAGAAGCTGGTTATCATCGGCAGCTCGTTCGGTGGAGTCAATACTGCGTACTTCCTTCAACATGCGCTGGGCAAGGACGGGGAAATCACGCTGATTTCGCGCGAGCGCGAGTTTACTTTCTTCCCTTCGCTGCCGTGGGTAATTATGGGCTGGCGTGACCCGGCGCAGATTCGCGTTGACGTCGTGCAGCCGCTGCGGCGGCGTAGAATCAACTTCGTGCATTCCGATGTGATAAGCCTTGACGCTTCAGCGAATGAGGTCAGAACTGAGCAGGCCCGATTCGGTTACGACGTCTTGATCATCGCTTCCGGCGCTGAGTTGGACTACGCGGCAGTACCAGGGCTCGGACCAACTGCGGGCTACACGCACTCCACCTTCTCGATCGACGAGGCGATACTCGCTCGCGACGCCTTGGCACGGGTGCTCGCTGGTGAGCGCGGGCGCATCGTGGTCGGCGCGGCAGCGGGGGCAAGCTGTATCGGGCCGGGCTACGAAATTGTGATGATGATCGATGCGCTCCTCAGGAAGGCGCGCAGGCGGCATCACTTTAGTCTGAGTTTCCTCACACCCGAGCCTTTCGTGGGCCACTTCGGGATCGGCGGCGTCGGCGTGGCGGCGCGCCTTATCGCCGACGAGTTCGCCGAGCGCGACATAGAGGTCATGACCAGCGTCAAGATCGCAGAGGCGCAACAAGATCGGCTTGTGCTCGCCACGGGCGCTGAGGTGCAATTTGATTTCTCCTTGGTCATCCCGGCTTTCGTCGGGAGCGGCTTCGTTCGCTCGGCTGACGGGTTGGCCAACCCGCGGGGCTTCATACCCGTCACGCCGGAGCTCCGCAGCAGTCGCTTCGACAACATTTATGCCGTGGGCGTGGCCGTGGCGTTGCCCCCGGTCGGCTCGACCCCGGTTCCGGTCGGCGTACCGAAGACCGGGCACTTGACGGAACAGATGGCTCGGGCCGCCGCGCACAATATTGCGAGCAACCTCAGAGGTGGACGCAAGGTTGACGGCCTTGATCTGTCGGGGACCTGCATCATGGACGCGGGTGACACCGGCTACTACATCTCGGCACAGCCGTTCCTGCCGCCGCGAAATCGAGTGATCCACAAAAAAGGCAAATGGTCCAGATACCTTAAGCTGGCATTCGAGAAATACTACCTTGCACGCATCCGACACGATTTGCCGTCACTCCATTTCGGATGGTAGATACTCGCCGATGCCGGACTACGAAGAGATAACTATGAAGTACCTATTCATTTTGAACGACCCGCCGTATGGGACCGAACGCAGCTATAACGCGTTGCGGCTGGCGCTCGCGTTAACAAAGTCAGAGGCGGACACCCTTGCAGTCTTTCTAATCGGCGACGCGGCAAGCTGCGCGGTTGAGGGTCAGGCGACACCAAGCGGCTATTACAATCTGGAGCGGATGCTAAAGGCCTTGGCCGCTAAAGGTTCGCAGATCGGCGTTTGTGGAACCTGCATGGACGCGCGCGGAATTAAGGCCGAATCGCTCGTCGAGGGCGCTCACAGAAGTTCGATGGACGAACTCACCGCATGGACTCGCGAGGCCGACAAAGTGCTAGTCTTCTGAGAAGGGCGCGGCACGCCGCGTTCGATCGAGGTCTCGCTTCTGTCAAACTTGCTGTTGCGAAGATCGCTATCATTAGGCTCTACTGTCAGAGACAAACCTTGCTTCCAAGCGGCCGTTGTTGGCCTTGGCGCCGGCCGCAGATGGCATGGGGACAGCGCGTCGTGCGGCCATCTTTCATCACGCCAACCCAACCAGGGTAAGACGTACTTTGGCGACCGCATAAGAAAGCCGCTTAGGAGCAGAATGGCGCCGAGGCCACTAGAAGCAGTCTCATAAATGCTGTCTGAGGAGGATGAGGATGCAAGCGAGGTGGACGAAGCCGAGAAAGTTTTCGAGGCGGCGCTCATAGCGGGTCACCGGGCGGCGG
>JAJYYI010000082.1 GCA_021801125.1 Deltaproteobacteria bacterium
AAATCACCCAGAAAAAACAACTTGTGATGGGAAAAACTATGTCTTTGCACGTAGGAGATGCGATGCAATGAAACGCTCGCTTCTGTTCAAAGCTAAAGCTCGTGCCGCATTAGCGGCCTTCATAATGCTTTTATGCACGGACCGGGTTTGGGCCCAAGCGACCTCCGGTGCGGGAGCGGCCGGAGGGGGAGGAGAGCTTCACTTATACGTCGATCCGAACACGGGTCAGCTCTTCATCAAACCCGGGGCGGGTCGCGTACCGGTGACGCTGCCCGTGAGTGCGCTCACCGGGGCGCTTTCGGGCGCGGCGGCAAAGCCGGCGCCGGCGGCTGCAGGCGCAGGCGCGCCGGCCGTAACGCCGGCTTCAGCGACTCAGCCGCTACCGGCGGGGCAGGCGCAACAGCTCCAACAGGTGGAGAAACGCCAGGACGCTCTTGAGGCCAAGACCGAGAAGCTTGCGGCCGATGCCCAGAAGACCGCCGACCAAGTGAATCAGATGGTGCCGGCGTGGCAGCATTACGTGGACACGTTCGGCAGCCGGATGTATATCGGCGGTCAGTTTTGGGCGGACTGGGCATGGTACCCGCACACTTCGTATGCACCTCAACTCTTGACCCAGATTAACCCGCCTGGACCGGGTAACGGCGGCTACAACGCGATAGACATCACGCGCTCGTATATTAACGCCTTCTTCAATCCCACTGACGACTGGATTTTGCGTATCACTCCTAACCTGTATCGTCAGCTTGGAGGAGCCACTAACGTCAACTACGGCGCGTTGGGCGGGCTCGGCCAAACTGTCAACGGTAACTACGCGTGGCGCCTAAAGTACGGCTACATGTCGTACACGAAGATCTTTCAAGGGTTCGACGCGCTTAGCGACGACCAACTGGTGGTAGGACAACAGCCTGAGCCGCTCGTTCCATGGGAAGAAGACCTGTACGGCTTCCGCTACGTCAACCTGGTCACCTGGAATATGAGCATGGCCTCAACGTTTCCAGGGATTACGCTGCAGGGACCGATTCGATTCGGCGAGCAGAAGCTTCAGTATATCGACTATAACGTCGGTGTCTTCGACGAAGGTAGCTTCCACGCCCTCGAACAGGCCGACACTAAAGAAGCCATGGCGCGCGTGTCGGTTTATCCGTTCGGCGCACGCTGGCGCTACGACGGTCTAGGCATCACGACCTTCTACGACTGGGGCTGGGGAAACGTGACCCCCGACCTATTCAACCTGCCGGCCAACCTCAAAGGACCGCAGGCACAAATCCAGCGCTTGGCGGAAATCATCCACTATACGACCGACACCTGGCAGATCGCCTTCGAATACGACTGGGGCCGCAACGCTTGGACGCCAGGCAACCAGTTCTCCGGCAGCGGACCTGCCCAGATATTCGGCCTCGAGCCCTCGTCGGAGGTCCCCTCGTACATAGTGATGAATCAGGCCGCGTGGTCTAACCTCGCTAATGCCTTGATGAATAACGGGCGTTCCTATCAGCAAGGCTTCAACCTTTTCGGCCACTACGTGATCGGCGACACGCCCTTCACTCTGTTTGGGTGGGTCAACCAATGGGAGCCTGCGACTAACGTGAAGACGGATCCCTTCGACTGGATCCGTATCGTTGTCGGCATTAGCTACCAATTCAATGAGTACGTAAGAATCGCGCTCGATTACCAGTCTATCCTCTACTACCACAACCAGATGAACTTCCCCGTGTCTTACGCCAAGACCTTTGGATGGACGGCGCCTTCGGGATTTACCGGCTCGACGATCCCGTACGCTGTAGCGCCTGATCAGCAGACCGTCATGCTCAACTTCGAGTATGCGTTCTAGGTGGGGTCGACGGGCGAGGGCAAGCGACCATGCTTGAGCCGACGACGGCAAGCGACGAGCGGCACGCAGAGCGATTTGCCACGGCGCGCCGCTCGCGCGACAGCCGGCGTCGGGCGCGGAGCAGAAACGGCTGCAGGCCTCGCCGCTGAGACCGGAACAGACGGTCCCGTGGGGACCTGACCAGCGCCGGGATGGGAGTACGGCAGGATGGCGGTACGAATTGATGTGGGCGGCACGTTTGGTTGCGATCCATGATATGACTGCTTTTCAGGAGCGGAACGAGATGATGATGGCGCGTAAGGTGAGGAGATGTTGCTGTGGTAAAGCAGCGATGGGCTCAAGGCGATTTTCTAAAGTAGCCTGCGGGCTGGTTACGGGCGCTCTTCTTTGGGGCAGCGCCGTGCAGAGTCCGTTCGCCGGCCTGCGGTCCGAGGTGGGGGACACCGGGGCGGACGCTGCAAGCAATGATCCAGTTGGTAATGCTGGAGGAGCGGTTGTGGCGCAGGCCACGGACCCCGCAAAGAGATTCCTCGGCAAAGGCCCCGCTGACCTGATCAGGGAGCTTGGCCCGCCGACGAAAGTGATGCCGTCGGACGTAAAGGGCGGAAAGATTTTCATATACGCGAAGCCAGGGCAGCCGCGGCAAGTGTTTGAAACCGATGGCACTAACAAAATTGATTTAGCGGTGACTGTTCAGCAATAAACTTGAGGACGGGTTGACGCCACAGGCGTATATCTGAGTCGTTATGGATAATAGCAAGCGAGAGCATAAGGGCGAACGTCGGCGGCGGACCGCCGTGCGGGTTGCCTCCATGTGTGGGTTTGCTGCGGTTGTGAGCTTAAGCTGGGGCTGCGGCGGGCAGAATCCGGCGACCTACTGGACGACCACGCCGCATGGGCAGGCGAAACCGCCGGACGTCTTCGTTCCGGCTGACGACCCGGCCAAGCGGTTTATAGGCAAAGGACCGGGCGATCTGTTTAAAGAATTAGGCCCGCCCTCGCAGACGATCCCGTTCCCACCTACGGGCGGCAAGATGTTCATATATGCCGAGCCCGGCAAGCCGCACTACGTCTTCGAGACCAACGGTCTTAATCGAATCGATCGCGCCGCGACGGTTCAGTAAAACAGCGACCGACAAGGCGAACGTGGCTTTCCCTCAAACGCCGCTCGAATATGAAACAGCCGGCGTGGCCGCATCCCTAGCGGCTCGCGCCGGCTGAGACGGCGTGCACCCCAGCCTGGTCGCCCTCTCACGTTACCCGACTCTTTTTACGATAAAGCTTCACGCGCATCAGCCAACCGTGCCCGCGAAGCCTCGCTTAGCGGGCCTCGACCTCCAGGGCGCGGCCGGTGGCGTGGTCGACCTGGGCCTTGGCGTAGGAAAAATCGTATAGCGAATCGGCATATTGCGCGTCGTCGTCCGTGTAGTGACGCTCGGCATCTTCCAGGAAGACGATATTCGTAAGGCCGGCCTCATAGCGCTTCTCGACCAGTTCGAGCTCCACGCGCGAGGCGGCCAATGCCTTCTCGGCGCGCTCGATCCGCTCGACGGAGGCCTGCCAGTTTAAAAACGCGGTCTTGACTTGGAAGATAACCCGCTGATTCAGGTCGGCGAGAGCGTATTCTATCGCTTTTTGACTGAGCTTGGCGGCCTGTAGCTGATGGGTGGTTAGGAAGCTGTTGAAGATGGGCCAATGAACGACCAGGCCCACGGCCCAGTTGTTGGCGGGCTGAGCGAAACTCGGCGATCCCGTCAATGAACTCCCCATGGTTGTCCCCTCGGAGAACGCGCCGGCGCTCGGGAAATAGTCGCTACGGAATTGCACGACCTGAGCGCCCATCGCTTCGATCAGCGCCTGGAACATTTTGACGTCCGGTCGGGTGCGGTAGGCGAGCTGCAACAAAGCTCTCATGGTGTCGCTAATCTTCCCGTATGTGAGCACGTCCGCCGGTTCGTAACTCGGAGCCAAATCGCTCAAGCCCATCGCATTATCGAGCGCCACCTTGGCGTCGGCCAACGCGTAGCGCGCGTCGACCATATGAAGCTCAGCGCGTTGCAACTCCGCTTCCATCGTGTAGACGTCAACGTCAGGTCGCAGTTTGGCCGACGCTTTCACTTGAGCCTCGTGAAGATGGAAGCGGCGCTGCTCGACCGCCTTTTCGAAAACACGCACCATTTGCTTTGCCCGCAGCAGTGCGAAATAGCGTCGAGACACTTCGAAGATCAGGTTGAGGTCGGTTAATAGCTGCCGGTCCTCTGCCGCTTGCGCCTCGAACTGACGCTGCTTGACGAAGCCACGATGGCGACCGAAGTCGAACAGGAATTGATCGAGCGAATATCCGGTGAGGAAATTGTTGTACCAGTCGAAAGTATTGCCCATGCGCGCCGGCTCAGGCCGCGAGAAGTTGCTCGAGTGGATAGTGGGCATGTTGTAGAACGGATACGCGATGTATTGGGTGTCGCCCACCGGGTTGTCGGTGGCGCCGATCTCCTCGGCGACGCCGTGAAGTTGCGGGCCCATGAGCGCTCGTGCCTCTCCGATTTTCTCCCGCGCCGCGCTGGCCTCGTAAATCCGCTGCTTGCGCCTGGGGTGATAACGCAGCGCGATTAGAATGGCTTGCTTGAGCGTCAACTCGGTGCCGGGCGTGATCGGATACTCCTCAACCGTTGCCGCCGAGCTCCAAGCGCCCAAGCCTATCGGGCCAGCTGCCACGGCGGCCAAAAGAATCCACATCGTTAATCTTGTGCGACAGCTTCCCATAATGGACCTTCTCCGCTCTTTGTTAATGCGACTGCGCGAGCATCACGCTAACCGGTTAACCTCGCGGAAGTGACCGAGGGCGAATTCAACGCGCCGGCTCGCACCCTGATGAGTCGCGAGAATACGCTATAAGCCTGCTCGCGAGTCCAGCAATAGGCGATGCTCTCTGACGGAACAAGCAGAGCAACAGGCGCGGCTTCGCGCTTCCTGCGCCACTTCTGCCTCACAGCGCGAACGATAAGGCTATGACTGGACGTGACGCCGCGAGGCTTTATTCATGATAGGTGCCGCGCGCAGTGCGCCGCAGCCGGACTGGCCGGCGCGCACCCTTGCGGCAAGGCCAGATTGCTCATATGCTCAATATTGGGTGAGGATGATGGCCGTTATTCGGCGTAGGCCCGCCCGGGTTGCGATAATTATTGGCGTCTGCTTGGCGCTCGCACCTTCAGTTTTATGCGCGGCTAGTTTCTCCCAGAACGCATCATTGAGCCGCGCGCTCACCAGTTACCTGCAGATCAACAATCATTTTCCGTTAGTCAGAGCGCAGGTTCTGGACAACAGTTTCGGCGACCGCAAAGTTATCCTGTTCGGTTTCGTTGCCAGCACGGATGAAAGGATCACGGCCGAGTTGCGTGCAGAGGAGTTCCTGAGTAATCCGTGGATCGATATCGACGATCAGATAAAGATTCGTCCTGAATTGCGCGCAGCCGAGCAGCAACCGAAGACGACGCCGCCCGCTCCCTCCGCCAGCGCGAGCGATGGCGCAGGCGCTGACTCGGCGGCTCAACCGGCCGCGCAGGCGCAGCCCAACGCCGCGGAGATGCCCAATGATATACAGGCCTACGAGGAGCAGTTTGAGACCGAGATGTTGGGGCCTGGGCTCGGCGCGTTTGCCGGTGTCGTCCCCTTTCTTGGTGCTGGAACTCTGGTCGGATTGCCGCTTTTCTTCGGCATTCCGGTGATCGGGTTCAATCCCTCAACAGTTCATCCGGCGGTCGGCACCGTTCCCAGCGTTGCTCCGGTCGGCTCGGGTCTCGTCGGGGCGGGCGGACCCGGCATGGGCGGCGCCGGCGCGCCGGCAAGTGCGGGTGCATTTGGTCCGGGCCGCCCTGGCTTTGAAACCGGGCTGCCTCTCGGTCATTTCCGGCCTATGGGAGGGCTGGGGCACCGTTAAGCCCGTAACGATACGCCGCCTGCCGCGCCGGTCTCCGAGATTGCCGCCCCGCTCATCAATGGAAATAGCGTCCACCGCGTGCCGAACCGACGCGGCGAGCAATTCGTGCGCCGTGATTTTGCGTGTCCCGCGACTCGTACTTGCACGCGCCCGCCGCGTGACGCTTGCGCGGTTGGCAAGCGCTTCAGGCGATGCGGCGACGGCGCTCGTAACTTTTGATTCTCGTCCGGAAGATGACAGAATGCGTTTGGATCGATCGAGAGAAATGCCTGTTGTGGTAGGATGAGCGGCGCTTTGGACGACAAAGTTATCCTTTTGCGCAAGGACGCTTCAGCCGGCCGGCGCTTTCAGGTCGATTACTCGTCGCTGTTGAATCCTGCCCAACTCGAAGCCGTCATGCACGATGAAGGGCCGGCGCTGGTCGTCGCCGGAGCCGGGTCGGGCAAGACGCGCACGCTGGTTTATCGCGTCGCGCGGCTGATCGAAAGCGGCGTTGCGCCGCAGGCGATCTTGATGCTTACCTTCACGCGTCGCGCGGCGCAAGAGATGCTCTCGCGCGTCGAGCGATTGGTCGGCGAGCGGAGCCGATCGGTCACCGGCGGCACGTTTCATTCCTTCGCCAACGGTGTGTTGAGGCGCAACGGCAAGGCGATGGGCCTGCCGGGCAATTTCACGATCCTCGACCGCGGCGACATGGAAGACCTGATCAACCTTCTGCGCGGGCAGATGGGGCTCGCGTCCAGGGAACGGCGGTTTCCCAACAAAAGCACGCTGGCGGAAGTTATCAGCATGGCGCGCAACAAGGCGCGCTCGCTCGAACAGGAATTGGAAGCTGACTTCCCCCATCTGCTCGATCACTCCGCGGACATCGCGCTCCTGGCCGAGAATTACGCGCGTTACAAGCGTGCGCGCGCGCTGCTGGATTACGATGACCTGCTACACCTGCTGGCCGAGTTGCTTAAGGACGATCCCGCAGTGCGCCGGCGTGTCTCGGACTTTTTTCGCTACATCCTGGTTGACGAGTATCAAGACACCAACCCGATTCAGGCCGAGTTGGTAAGCCTTCTTGCCGCGACGCATCAGAACGTGATGGCCGTGGGCGACGACGGCCAGTCGATTTACTCCTTCCGCGGCGCCGACTTCCGCAATATCCTGGAGTTCCCGCAGCGGTTTCGCGGGGCCCGCATTATCAAGCTCGAAGAAAACTACCGCTCGCTGCAAGGGATACTGAACCTTGCTAACGAGGTCCTGGCGAGCGCCGCTCATAAATACAGCAAGACGCTTTTCACGCGTCGCAGCGGCGAGTTCCGGCCCTTGCTTGTGCGGGCCCAAGATGAGCATATGCAGTCGCGCTTCGTGGCGCAGCGAATACTTGAGTTGCGCGAAGAGGGCGTTGAGCTGAACGAAATCGCGGTGCTCTTCCGCTCGAGCTTCCACTCCTTCGACCTCGAGCTCGAGCTTCAGCGTCGCGATATACCTTTTGTCAAACGGGGCGGTTTTAAGTTTGTCGAGACGGCCCATGTCAAGGACGTGATGGCCCATTTGCGGGTTGCCGCGAATCCGGCGGACGCCGTATCTTGGCTTCGCGCTCTGACGCTGATTCACGGCGTTGGCAGCCGCAAGGGCCAGCGCCTGGTCGAGGCTCTGGCGCGGGCGGATGATCCGGAGCAATCTCTTAGGAACAAGGCGACGGAAGTAGCCGGCAAACATCCCACCGCGGCTCAGGAGTTGGTCAAGTTGGGCGCGTTGATGGGCTCGCTCAGACGTAATTTGGAGCCCCCGGCAAACCAGGTTGGCGCCGTGATAGATTATTATTTGCCGCTGATGCGTGACGCGTACCCGGATGACTATCCCCGCCGCGAACGGGACCTGGAGCACTTTCAGCAGATTGCCCAGCGTTATCGAAGCTTGCAGGCGATGCTCGCGGATATGGCGCTTGAGCCACCCTCCGATTCGATCGGCGGCGTGCTCGCGGCCGACAGTGAAACCGAGTGCTTGACGCTCAGCACGATTCATTCGGCCAAGGGGCTGGAGTGGAAGGTGGTCTTTTTGATCTGGGCCGCGGACGGACGCTTCCCACCGCCGCAGAGCATGCATGTCGACGAGCTCGAAGAAGAACGACGCTTGACATACGTGGCAATCACGCGCGCTCGCGACGAGCTTTACATCGTCTATCCGATTTACGTATTCGAGCGCAGCGTAGGTTACACGATGGGCCAGGTGTCGCGTTTTTTGCAGGACATCGACCCGCACACATTGGCCTGCGCGTCGCTCCAAGAGGAGGTCGAGGATTGATGCGCGCGCGCAAACGTGTTGAAGGTGGGCGGGGGGATGCACGTGGCGAGAGGCGACGGCGACCGCGTGTCGCACATAATCTTGCGCGCGCCGTTCGCCAAGGACCGACTGGCGCCAGTGGCGACGGCCACGGTCCGGGCGAGCCGACTCTAACCGTGCTCGGCGCGGGCGATGCGTTTGCCAGCGGCGGCCGGATGCAAGCGAGTTATGTTTTAAGAAGCAAGTCCGCCAACGTGCTGATCGATGCCGGGCCGACGCTGCTCGCCGGGCTCAAGCGCGCGGCAATCAAGCCCGGCGCACTCGATCTAATCCTGGTGACGCACTTGCACGGCGACCATTTCGCCGGCTTGCCCTTTCTCTTTCTCGAGTATCTGTACGAAAGCCCCGCCCCGCGCCGGCTTACGATCGCGGGGCCGCGCAATCTCGAAAACCGCGTCTGGGCCCTGTTCCGCCTGATGTTCCCCAAATCGCCCGGCGAGCGCCTGGCGCGTAAGATCAGGTTCGTAACGCTCAAACCCGCGACGCGTTCACGATTTGGCGCCGTCAGCGTCGAGTGCATCCGCACCCCTCACACCACGACCGACGTCTCCTTGGCGTTCAAGCTTACGACGGACGGGAAGTCGCTGGTGTTCTCAGGCGATACGGGCTGGACCGAGGATCTTGTCCCCTTTAGCGCGAACGCTGATCTGATGCTCCTCGAATGTACCTATTTCGAAACCGAAGCGCCATTTCATCTTAACTATCCTCGGATCTCCGCTAATCTCGACCGCTTCAGGGCGCGTCGCCTCGTCTTGACGCACCTGGGACGCGAGGCGTTGCGCCACAGCGACGAGATTGATCTGGAGATCGCGTACGACGGCATGACGCTGGCCTTGTGATTCGGAGTCGATGCCGGCAGAGCCCGCCGTGGGTTGCGCCGTGCACCTTGAGATGTCTGCCCTTTTCCCGACCGGATTGGTGGTTCGCAGTGCTGTTGACCTTTGTCTAATTGGGCTAAGATCGGTGCGCGCCCGAGGTTCAGGCTAGCGGCGCGCAATCCGAGTTTCCGAGCTGCGATTAATCTCGGCGCGGTTTGCAGGAGGTCAGATCGGAATGGGGATCGCCGAAGGAAAAACTGCCTTGGTCGTGGGTGTGGCCAATGAGAGAAGCTTGGCCTGGGGAATTGTGCAAAACCTTGTTGCTCAGGGCGCAAAGGTCGCCCTCACCTATCAAGGCGAGCCGCTGGAGCGGCGCGTTCGCCCGCTCGCCGAGCAGGTTGGAGCGACGGTGGTCGGCGAAATGGACGTGATGAACGAGGAGAGCGTCGGCGCCGCTTTCGCCCGAGTCGACGAACTCTGGGGTGGGCTCGACATGCTGGTTCATTCCGTGGCCTTTGCCGAGCGCGAAGACCTGCAGGGTAGGTTTCTGAATGTGAGCCGACAGAATTTCAGCCGCGCCGTCGAGGTCAGCGCATACTCCCTGGTTAGTTTGGCGCGGGCGGCTGAGCCCCTGATGGAGAAGCGCGGCGGCGGTTCGATACTCACCCTTACCTACCTCGGGGCGGTGCGCGCGGTGCCGAACTACAATGTGATGGGGGTGGCGAAAGCGGCTTTGGAGGCCTGTGTGCGCTATCTGGCCGTTGATCTGGGCGAGAAGAGCATCCGCGTCAACGCGATTAGCGCCGCGCCGGTGCGGACCTTGTCGGCCGCGGCGATTCGCGGCTTTTACGACATGATGCACGAGGTTGAACGGCGCTCGCCGCTAAGGCGGGCGCTCAACCGAGAGGAGGTCGGCTCGATGGCTGTCGCGCTGTTAAGCACCTTGGGCAGCGGCGTCACCGGGCAGACGGTTTACGTTGACCTCGGCTATAGCATCGTTGGCTTGTGACTGGCGCGGCGCGAGAATATCTACTGGAATCGGTGGTGTAACGCGCCGGGCTTATGTGACCGAGAAGGCAAGCTGCGGAGAAACTAGGGAACAGCGCGGGTCGAATACGGGCGTCAGGTGTCAGGTCGAATCCCAACGCCGGCGTGCTGCGCGGCCCGCTCGCCAAAGGAGGGAACGATGAGCGTAATTACGGTTCCCCAGCTAACTGATAACTACGCCTATCTGGTAGTCGACGATGCGAGCGGAAAGGCGGCCGTTGTTGACTGCGCGGAACCCGCGGCGGTGCTGGATGCGGTCGGGAAACGCGGTCTTAAGCTTGAAGCGGTGCTTTCCACCCATTGGCACGGTGACCATACCGGCGGCAACTCGGCTCTCGCCGCCAAGGTTCCCGGAATAAAGATATACGGCGCGCGCGCCGAGGGCGGCCGAATACCCGCCCTGACCGACCCGGTCGATGACGGCGACACGGTCAAAGTTGGGAACCTTGTCGGACGGGTGCTGGGGATTCCGGCCCATACCAACGGCCACGTGGCCTACTACTTTGCCTCGCTCAAGGCGCTCTTCTGCGGAGACACGCTGTTTGTTGCGGGCTGCGGACGCGTATTCGAAGGACGAGCGGCCACCATGGTCGCCTCGCTGAACAAACTGGCGTCGTTGCCCGACGACACGCAGGTATTCTGCGGTCACGAATACACCGAGAACAATCTGCGCTTCGCGCTCACGGTCGAGCCTGGTAACGACGCGTTGAAAAAGAAGTACGACTGGGCGCGTGAGCGGCGGCGCGAAAAGCAATCGACGATTCCTTCGACGATCGCTGAGGAGAAGCGGACCAATCCATTTCTGCGTACCGATAGCGCGGAGATCCGCGCCAACCTCAAGCGCGTCAATCCGGGCCTCAGCGACGACTCGGTCGAGATCTTTGCCAAGCTGCGCGAGATGAAGGACCGCTTCTGAGCCTGCGGCCGCCGCTGCGCGCGACTTCTGGCGCGTGCTCGGCTAGAACGGCCTGACCAGCACCAAAAATAGGATTACGAGCAGGATAAGACTGAAGGCTCCGTGAAGCGTGGCGAACTGCTTGGCGGTCGCGGGGTACGACGGCTCGCTTTCCAGCACGCGCGCGCGCAAGAAAAGGCGCCCATGTAAGAAGATCAGCACCAATACCAGCAGGAGCTTGGCGTGAAGCCATCCCTCGTGCAAAAGCTTGGGCTCCGCGATGAGCAGCAGTACGCCCAGAACAATCGCGACCGCCGCCCCGGCGTTTGCTCCGGCGCTAAGCATGCGCCGAGCCAACGCGTAGCTTGAGCGCTTTTCCGCGTCGGATTGCCCGCTTGCGATGCGCAAGGCGGACGTGACCGCCAGTAAGCCGCCTATCCAAAGGATCACACCGAACAAGTGCAGGACCCGTAGCACTGAAATCATGACTTAAGTAGACCTCTTCTAATCCGCAGCGTCCGTTACGTCGCGCGCAACAATCAGCCCGACCAGCATCACGAGAGCACCGCCCACGTACGGCGCCGCCGGGCCCAGAGACTCATAGGCCACACCGCCAATCAATGGCCCTGCGATCCGTGCGAGCGACAAGGCCGACTGGTTAACCCCCAGCGCCTCGCCTTTGCTCCCCGGACTGGCAAGCTTCGATAGCAGGCTCGCGATTGAGGGGTTGGCAAAACCGTAGCCGGCGGCGGCCAGCCCCAGCAGCGACAGCAGCCAGGCGCTGGATGAAAAACTGGCCAACGGTCCCATGCCGATAGCCAGGGCGATCATACCAAGCCGGATGAGCCGCGACTCGCCAAGGTTGCGCGCAAGCTTGCCTACCAGGAAACCCTGTGCCAGAGCCTGCGCAATCCCGGCCCAGGCCAGCGCGCCGCCCACGGCGCGGGGCCCGTAGCCGTAGCGCGCAGCCGCTACCAGCGCAAAGGTCGTCTCAAAGGCCGCGAACACAAGTGTGCATAGAAAGGCTAGAACGAACAGGCGCCGCAGGTCAGGATGTGTCAACCCTGACGGAATCACCAATGTGCGCAGGCCTTGACGCCTCGGCTTTGCAGACCTTTCGGAGGAAACAACCGCTAGTGATTCAGGCAAGCTGTACAGCGCGAAAAGAAAATTGGCCGCTGCAAGACCGCTCGCGAAATAAGCCGGCACACGTAGGCTCGAATGACCCAGCAAACCTCCCAATGCCGGCCCCAAAACGAAACCCAGGCCGAAAGCGGCGCCGATTAGCCCCATCGCGTGCGCCCGCTTCTCGGGAGGTGTGACGTCCGACATGTAGGCCTGCGCCGTTGACACCGTACCCGCACAGGCGCCATGCACAATCCGTGAAATCAGTAGCCAAAGGAACGAACTGGCGTCGCCGTAAAGCAGGTAACCAACGGCGGAACCTGCAAGGCCAAGCAACAGAATCGGGCGGCGTCCCACGCGGTCGGAGAGGTTGCCCAGCACCGGAGCAGACAAAAGCTGCGCCCCTGAATAAGCAGCCAGAACCAGACCGACTCCAGCGGCGCCGACCCCTAGGCGAGCCGCGAACAGCGGCAGGAACGGGATAACTATGCCGAAGCCGAGGAGATCGATGAAAACCGTTACAAACAGAATCAGGCGCGCCGAGCGAGCAGCAGGGCGCGGAGAAGCCTCGGTCCTTAGGGTTTGTGGTGCTCCCATTTCCCGTGTTCCGTTTCAGCCCAATCCGCGTTGGTGAGAAGAGGTCGGTATCGACCCAATCGCGCCGAACGCAGCCGCTGGAAGGCGTAAAAAGCGAGTTCGTTAGCAGGTAATTCTAGCGACCCATAAGCGCGCCAACCAGTTTAGCGCGTTGCTGGGTGCCGTTCGAAGCCGAAGCGATAAATTAACTCGTCCTGCCTAACCAGGCCTAGCTTGCGCCTGATCAGGCTCTGGAGATACTCGTCGTCAAAACGGAGTTGTTCGATCTGCGCAGTTAAAACCGCGTTCTCGCTTTCGATCTGCTGGCACTGGGCGCGTAGCTGAACCTCCTCTTCGCGCAAAGCGAGGAGGTCTCGCAGCCCACGGCGAGACCAAGTCAGGTGAAAGACCGCCACCCCGAGGGCTAGGAGCAGACCAATCAAAAAGAGGCGTTGTCGCAATGACTCCACTAATCGATTCCGGCCCAGCACTCTAATTCCCTGCGCAATTGCAAATTAAGCACACTTATCCGCGAACACCATTCTAGCGGCCTTTAAAGCGCTTTGATAAGCGGGTTTCGGCCGCTTTAAAATTTTTTTCTATATTTCGAAAAGTTTCTCTTGATTTAGCAATAACGTTTTTATATAAATTCGAGGGAAAGCGGCATGGCATCAAAGGCTAGCTTAAGCCGGGATGCCCCCGCGGCGCTAGCGCAAGTGATTTTGGCAAGGAGGAGCTTATGCCTGCAGCAAAAAAGGCTACCAAAGCCGCGATGAAGAAAAAGACCACGAAGAAAAAGAAGTAACGTTTTATCTCAGCCTCCGCCGCCCCTGTAATTCTAGCGGCAACACTCGGTTTTAGTGCGCTAGCGCCGATTCTTAAGTATAGGGACCGTTACTGGTCTCGCAGAAGAAAAGGAGCCCTCGCGTAATAGCGAGGGCTCCTTTTCGGTTTTTACGCCTGCGCCACTGGGGCTCTGAAGAGAGGTCGCTGCCGCGTGCCCCATCGCTCGTATCAACCGCTCGCACAACCATCACGTGGGAACTCCTCCCAGGGCTTTAAAGCGCGCGCTCTAATGCTGCTGCGGCCCAGCTAAGGACGACACCGGCAAGAAATGCCATAAGGGGCAGTGCGCGGCCGCTGTAGGAGCGCTCCACTTGAATTCGCGGCAGGATGTCCGAGGCGGCGATAGCAAGGAAGGTTCCAGCGGAGAAGGCGACGGCCGCAGCAATGGAAGACGGGTCCGCATTTCGTAAAAAGTCGATTGTTAAGAAGGCGCCAACGGGTGTCGTTATGGAGTAGGCGACAAGCCACACGGTCGTGGCCGTCCGGCGCCAATGGTCGAGCAGAAGGAGCGTGACCAGGGCGAACGCCTCGGGTATTTTGTGCGCGATGACCGCCACCAATACCACGGCACCCAGTTTTCCCTGGCCGAATGAGGCGGCGACCGCCAGGCCGTCGAGCATGCTATGGAACGAAATGCCGATCGCGACCGCGGCGCCGACATGAACGTGGCGTTTCTGGCCATGCTCGGCAGGATGCTCGGGGTGCGGATGCACGATCAAGAAGTGTTCGAGCACCGCGATTATTGAGAAACCGCCTACCAGCGGTAAGCCCAGGCCCTGCCCCAACAATGGGGCGGCGTTCGGGATCATGTGAAAGAAGGCGACGCCGAGCAAGATGCCACCGGCGAAGCTTGCGGGCACGAGTTGGCTGTCGGTGCGCTGTCCGGAAAAAAGCAGACGCGCACCGCCTCCCGCAACCGAGCATAGGACGATCGCCGCCAGGTATAGGCGCAACTCCCAGTTCATCGGCGAAGGGCGCGCTCGCAGGCGGGAGTTCGAGAGGCATGGCGTTCATGCATCGCGATGATACCTGGTAGCGGAACTGTGGTCCGTTGCGCAAGCGGCGGCAAATTGCTAGTCAATAGTATGCCTCTGTCAACCGAAAGGTGTCGCTTTTTAGCAGATACAGCCCGCACCCGCGTGCGGGCTTTTTCATTGGGAGAAGCTTATGCGTCACGCGGAGCTGCGCGAGGGACTAGCCTTTGACGACGTGCTCCTGCTCCCTCAGGAATCTGATTTACTGCCATCTCAGTGCGACGTTTCGACTTTCCTAACGCGCAAAATTCGCCTAAACATCCCCTTGGTGGCCAGCCCGATGGATACGGTCAGCGAGTCGCGCGCCGCTATTGTGATGGCGCAAAGCGGAGGGATCGCTTTCATCCATCGCAACCTCTCGATCGAAACTCAAGTCGCCGAGGTCGCCGCGGTCAAAAAGTTCGAGAGCGGGATGATCGTTGATCCGGTCACGGTGCATCCCGATCAGAAAATCGAAGACGCGCTCGAGGTGATGCGCCGTTGCAGGATTTCCGGCCTGCCCGTGGCTGTTGAAGGTCGCTTGGTTGGAATCGTGACTCATCGCGACCTGCGCTTTGAAGGGCAGCTGGAGCGGCCCGTGCGCGAGGTCATGACGACCAAAGTGATCACGGCGAGCCCAGGAATCTCGCTTGAGCGAGCCAAAGAAATCCTTCAGCAGCATCGAATCGAAAAGTTGCCGTTGGTTGACGAGCATCATCACCTTTGCGGGCTAATTACGGTCAAGGACATGGAGAAGGCCTCGCGCTACCCGAAAGCATGCAAGGACGCGTTGGGTCGGTTGCGCGTAGGCGCGGCGATCGGCGTGGGAGCAGAGGCCGAGGCTCGGGTTGAGGCGCTGAAACAAGCCGGTGTTGACGTAGTCTGTATCGATTCCGCTCACGGTCATTCGCGCAACGTGATCGAGACACTCAAAGCGACCAAGCGGCGGTTTCCGGATATGGAGGTCGTCGCGGGAAGTGTGGCGACACCCGATGGCGTGACGGCCTTGATCGAAGCTGGAGCCGACGCGATCCGCGTCGGGATGGGCCCGGGCTCCATATGCACCACGCGGGTGATCTCCGGCGTGGGCGTGCCGCAGTTTACGGCGATCCTCGATTGCGTTCCAGCGGCAGCGTCGCGCAAAGTGCCCGTGATTGCCGACGGCGGCATTCGCTTTTCCGGCGATATCACCAAAGCGCTGGGTGCCGGCGCCGACAGCGCGATGATTGGCTCGCTTTTCGCCGGCACCGAGGAAAGCCCGGGCGAGGTGGTGATTTATCAGGGGCGCGCGTACAAGGTTTACCGCGGCATGGGCTCGCTCGGCGCGATGATGGAGCGCGCCCGCGACCGTTACGGGCAACAGGACCTCAGCGACGACAAACTGGTCCCCGAAGGAATTGAGGGCCGCGTTCCATATCGCGGCCCACTGGCCTCGAACGTGGAGCAGCTCGTCGGCGGGCTGCAGGCTGGAATGGGATACGTCGGTGCGTGCAACCTGGCCGAGCTCAGGCGTCGCGCGCGCTTTATCCGGGTTAGCGAGGCAGGCCAGCGGGAAAGCCACGTCCATGATGTCTTCATCACCAAGGAAACGCCTAATTATCGGCTGTAAGCCGCCATGCGCTGCGGCGACGGCAAAGCCTTACCAATGAACGCGGTGTGGACATTAGAACGGCGATTCAGGCCAGAGCGCCGAGCGATCTGACCACGGTCCGGACGGCGCAACCACGGCGAGAGTTTCATGGCAAAGCTTAGGGTCGCGGTCTTATTCGGCGGACGTTCAGGCGAGCATGAGATCTCGCTGCGCTCGGCGCTGGCGGTGATGTCCGCGATGGACCCGGCGCGCTACGAGATCATTCCTATCAACATCGACCGAAGCGGGCGTTGGTTCGTGCGGGACGATGCCCTTTCGGCTTTGCCCGACGCCAGCGGGCAGCTGGCGGAACTCGGGCCGGGCGGCCTTCCCGCTGCCTTGTTGCCGTACCCGCTGGCGCAGGGAGCGCTATGTAGGTCGGGTGCGGGGAACGGCTTTGAGGCGGTCAAGTTCGCGGCCAGTGAGCAGGTTGATGTCGTCTTTCCGATTTTGCATGGAACCTACGGCGAGGACGGGACTATACAAGGACTGTTCGAGTTGGCCGGGGTCCCCTACGTGGGTTCCGGCGTGTTGGGCTCGGCCGTGGGGATGAGCAAGAACGTGCAAAAGCGCTTGATGCGGGAGGCGGGAATTCCGGTTACGGAGTTCGTCGTCCTGAGCGTGGCGAACTGGGAGGAAAATCGCAAGCAAGCGCTTAAGCTGGCAGAGGGATTGGGCTATCCGGTTTACGTCAAGCCTAGTTGTCTGGGTTCATCGATCGGAGTCAACCGGGTCTGTGGGCCGCGGGAACTCGAGCCGGCGATTTTGGACGCGTTGCAATACGATCGCAAAGTGCTTGTAGAAGCGGCGTGCGAAGGCCGTGAGTTGGAATGCGCGGTTCTGGGGAACCGGCGGCCCGAGGTCGCCGGCCCCGGCGAAATTGTGGTCGAACATGGACATTCTTTTTATAGCTATGAGTCCAAGTACGTCGATCCCGAGGGCGCAAGCCTCAGAATTCCCGCCGAGCTGCCGTCCGAGGTGGCCGAGCGGATGCGCGCGATCTCCCGCGCGGCGTTTCTCGCGCTCGACCTGCGCGGGATGGCGCGCGTGGACTTCTTGGCGCGCAAGGACTTAAGTGAGATTTTCGTTAACGAGGTCAACACCATCCCCGGTTTCACCAACATAAGCATGTACCCCAAGCTGTGGGAGGCGGACGGGATGCCGATGGCGAAGTTGGTGGACCGTCTGATCGAACTCGCACTCGAAGAGCACGCCGAGCGCCGAGCGTTGAGCTTCACCTACAAGGCAAAGACGCAAACTTGAAGGTCGAGGGGTGATGCGATAGCGCCATGCTCGGCGGTCGGTGTGCCCCGAATTCCCCATGACAAACACTGCTCCGCGGCTTTTGATCGCTTCGACGAATCGCGCCAAGCTGGACGAATACCGGCTCCTGCTGGCAGAGCTTCCGCTCACTTTGGTTTCGTTGGCCGATGTCGGTGTTGAGGCTGCGCCAAGAGAAAGCGGCTCCACCTTCGCCGAGAATGCGCTGGTCAAGGCGCGCTTTTATCGTCGCATGACCGGCCTTGCGACGCTTGCCGATGACGGCGGACTGGAGGTCGATGCTCTCGGCGGCGAGCCGGGTGTTCGCTCCCATCGCTGGCTTGACGGAAGCGAAGCGGACGACCAGGCGTTGATCGCCGAGGTGCTGCGCCGGATGGAAGGCGTCCGAGACGAGCGCAGGACCGCGCGGCTTAAGGTTGCGCTCGCTCTCGCCTACAGTGTCGACGGCCGGGAACGAGAGGCGGTGGTCGAGGCCGCGCTCGAAGGGATTATCGCCCAAAACGCCCATCCCAGCTATAAGTTGGGATTCCCCTATCGCGCGGTGCTGTTTTTGCCCGAACGCGGATGCTACTACGCTGAGCTCGACGAGCGCGAGGCTGCGGCGATAAGCCATCGCAAGGCCGCTGTTGAGCGCGCTCGCCCCTACCTGACGGACATCGTCCGCACCGAGCGGCCGCCGCAGGCCGATTGAGCCGGCGCGCCCCGAAACCTTTAAAATGGGCGGGCCAAGGGCTAATGTGAAGTTAGTCCCAAGGGTTCGACAAAGCTAAGCAAGGCGCAACGGCCGGTGGGCCTTTTCAGCCAAGTCGGGGGTTTTCGCCTAACCTGGAGCCCGCGCTTGAGGTCTTTCGGAACGCGCTCAGGGGATTTGTCATGAGCCGAATTTTACGCCTTTTAGGTTGGTTTCTGGTGGCCGTTGTGGGCGCCGGCGCGCTTGGGTTTGTGGCCTTTGCCAGGGGGGAGCAGCCCGGCGCGATGTGGTTCGTGGTTGCGGCCGCATGCATCTACACCGTTGCCTACCGCTTTTACTCCCGCTTTATCGCCGACCGCGTCCTGGAACTGGACGACGCCCGCATCACCCCTGCCGTGCGGCTTAACAACGGGCGCGATTACGTTCCGACCAACCGCTGGATCACGCTGGGTCATCACTTTGCCGCTATAGCGGGGCCAGGGCCGCTGGTGGGACCGGTGCTGGCCGCTCAGTTCGGCTACCTCCCTGGAATCCTTTGGATCGTGATCGGCGCGGTGCTCGGCGGTTGTGTGCAGGACTTCGTTATCCTTGGTTGTTCATTGCGCCGTGACGGACGCTCGCTGGGCAAGATGGCGCGGGACGAGATCGGTCCGCTGGGCGGGGTCGTCGCGCTTTTCGGCGTGATGATGATCATGGTCATCCTGATCGCCGCGCTGGGACTGGTCGTGGTGAATGCGCTCAAGCACAGCGTATGGGCGACTTCGACGGTGGCGGCGACGATTCCGATCGCGATGTTGGTCGGGCTCTACCTCACCTTTGTGCGCCCCGGCCGGATCGTCGAGGCCACCACGATCGGCCTTATATTGATCGCCTTCGCCGTCGTGGGCGGGCGCTACGTCGGCGATTTCAGCTGGGGTCACTACTTCCTGCGCAGCGCCCCTGAGCTGGCATTGTGGATCATCGGATACGGCTTCCTGGCCTCGGTGTTGCCGATCTGGTTGTTGCTCGGACCGCGCGACTATCTCTCGGCCTTTATCAAGGTGGCGACGATCCTTTTTCTTGCCTTGTGCATCGTCGCAATCCATCCGCCGACCCATATGCCGGCGCTGACCCAGTTCACCAACGGGACCGGGCCGGTCTTTGGCGGCAAGGTGTTTCCCTTCGCGTTTATCACCATCGCGTGCGGCGCTATATCCGGCTTTCATGCCCTAGTGTCATCGGGCACGACGCCCAAGATGCTGATTAAGGAGCGCGACGCGCGGATGGTTGGCTACGGCAGCATGATGATGGAATCCTTCGTGGCCGTGACGGCGATTATCGCCGCGATTACGCTCAAGCCCGGCGTTTACTTCGCGATGAACAGCCCGGTCGGCAGGGTTGGAACCGGGGTCGCCGCAGCCACAACGGTTTCGTCGTGGGGCTATGAGGTGACCGACGCCGACATGCAAAAGCTCGCAAACGACGTCGGTGAAACCACGCTTTACGCGCGCGCGGGCGGAGCCCCGACGCTGGCGGTCGGAATGGCCGAGATCTTCTCGAACACGTTGGGCGGGAAGGCCCTGATGGCGCTTTGGTACCATTTTGCAATCATGTTCGAGGCCTTGTTCATCTTGACCACTCTGGACGCCGGAACCCGCGTCGCTCGATTTATGTTCCAGGATTTAATCGGGCATCTTTACAAACCGTTCGCGGCGGCGTCCACGTCCTACCTGAATACTCTGGTGACCTCCTTCCTGGTCTGCTTGGCGTGGGGCTACTTTGTCTACTCCGGCACCATTGATCCGCTCGGAGGCATCAATTCGCTCTGGCCGCTCTTTGGCATTGCCAACCAGATGCTGGCAAGTATCGCGCTGTGCGTAGCCACAACGATAATAATCCGCTCGGGCAAGGCCCGTTACGCTTTTGTCACGCTGCTGCCGTTGACTTGGCTCGTCGCCGTAACGATGACGGCGGGATTCCAAAAGGTGCTAAGTCCGCTTCCCAACGTGGGCTTTTTCGCTCACGCGAACGCGCTTCAGCATCAGCTTGTCACCTCGTCGGCGCTGCCGGCCGAACGGTCAAGCACGCTTGTTCAGATGGTCTGGAACGACCGCATCGACGGCGTTCTCACAATCGTGTTTATCGGGGTGGTGCTCACCGTTTTGCTTGACGCGATCCGCGTCTGGACGCGCCTGATTCTGGCTCCGCCCGAGATCGTGGCCGAGCGTGCCGAAGGGCGCGTCGTATCGAAGGCGTCGTGAATCGCGGGTTCCTGAAAGCCGTGCACGTGGCGCCGGCCGATGAGCGTTGCCGACGCTGGAGCGCGTTTGGTTCTAGCGTCGCTCGCTGCGGTGCAAACCTGATGCGCCGGGCTGTGGCCGCATGGCGAGCGACGGGTGACGAACTGCGACGGCTCAACAGCGCCGGCCTCGACGCCGACGAGCTTAGGCGGCGAAGCCGTCGCGAGCGCGTGCGCATGGTGAAAGACGCCCTGGTCAGGCGCCACGGCGGTATAAACCACTGTTGCTGAAAAGGCTCGCGCGCGAGAAGGACCAAGCCTAGCACCCGAAGGACGGTTGTGCGCGAAACCGTCGTGTCGCGCCGGCCACCCGTGCGCGAAGCTTTGAGGACTGCGTCGGCGCCCATTTCGTTGTCCTCGCGTGTGCAGCACGGACCGCGCCACTTCCTTATAATATGACCCAGAGGCCGGCGATGTCGGAGAAAAATTCCTTTTTCAATCTCTACCAGCATAATTTCGTCCGGGCCGCAGTAGGAATTCCACGAGTTCGCGTCGCCGATCCCCAATTCAACGGCGAGCAGACGATAGCCCTGATGCGGCAGGCGGCCGAGCGCGGCGCGCTGCTCGCCGTCTTTCCGGAACTGGGGCTTTCATCCTACACCTGCGATGACCTGTTTCATCAGCAAGCGCTGCTCGGCGGTTCCCTGGACGCGCTGGCCGAGGTGTTGACGGCGACCAAGGCCAGTCCGGTCATCACGGTCGTTGGGTTGCCGATCGAGGTTGACGGGATGCTCTTCAACTGCGCCGCGGTGCTGTATCGCTCAAAGATTCTGGGCGTGGTCCCCAAGACCTACCTTCCCAACTACCGCGAGTATTACGAAGGGCGGCAGTTCGTCCCCGCCGATTTCCGCTTGCGCGATCGCATCGATCTTTGCGGCCATCGCGACGTTCCTTTCGGAAATCGACTGGTGTTTAGAGCGGAAAACCATCCTTCGCTCTCGTTTTACGTCGAGATTTGCGAGGATCTGTGGGTTCCGATCCCGCCGTCCTCGTATGGCGCGCTGGCAGGCGCCACCGTGCTCGTCAACCTGTCCGCCTCCAACGTGACCGTGGGGAAAGAAGATTACCGGCGCCAGTTGGTGAGCAATTTGTCCGGCAGATGCTTGGCTGCCTATGTTTACGCCGGCGCCGGTGCCGGCGAGTCCACCACCGATCTGGCCTGGGATGGCCACGGCATGGTCTACGAGAACGGCACCTGCCTCGGCGAGACGCAACGTTTCGCATACACGCCCCAGCTCTTGACCGCCGATATTGATTTGGACCGGCTGGTAATGGACCGCATGCGGCAAAACACCTTCGGGCAGGCCGTGCAACATCACCGCGAAGTGTTGTCCAAATTCGAGACGGTCGATTTTCACGTTGACGTGCCGACGCGAGGCTTTTTGCCGCTCGCCCGTTCTTACGAGCGCTTTCCCTACGTGCCGGCCGAGCCCGCGATGCGCGATCTGCGCTGTCACGAGGTCTACGAAATCCAGGTGCAGGGTCTGGTGACGCGGCTCGAAAGCGCTAAGATCGATAAAATCGTAATCGGCATTTCCGGCGGCCTCGACTCAACTCATGCGCTGCTCGTATGCTCGCGCGCGGTGGATCTGATGGGGCTTCCGCGGGACCATATTCTGGCGTACACGATGCCGGGCTTTGCCACCAGCGAGCGCACGCTGGAACAGGCGCGTCGCTTGATGGCAGCGATCGGTTGCAAGTCCTCTCATATCGACATTCGCCCGAGCTGCATGCAAATGCTTAAGGCGATCGGCCATCCGTACGCCGACGGCGTGCCGACCTACGACGTGACCTTCGAGAATGTTCAAGCGGGCGAACGAGCAAATTATCTGTTCCGCTTGGCAAATCTTCACCATGCGCTGGTCGTCGGCACCAGCGACTTGAGCGAGCTTGCGCTCGGATGGTGCACTTACGGCGTGGGCGATCACATGTCGCATTACCACGTTAATGCGAGCGTTCCCAAAACGCTGATTCAGTATCTGATACGCTGGGTTGCCGAAAGCGGTCAGCTGGGGGCGGAACTCGGCGCCGTGCTCGAAGAAGTTCTTGCGACGGAAATCAGTCCGGAGTTAATTCCAGGCGAGGCTGCCGGCCAGCCCGCGCAGCGCTCCGAAGACCATATCGGTCCTTACGAGCTGCAGGACTTCCATTTGTATTACACGCTGCGTTTCGGCTATACGCCGGCGAAAATAGCCTTCCTTGCTTGGTCCGCGTGGCATGACCGAACGCAGGGACTATGGCCCGACGGCCGCTCCGTCGGTCAGCGCAGCCAGTACGGAATCCGCGAGATCAAGCATTGGCTCGGCGTTTTCGTCCGCCGCTTCTTCGAACTAACGCAGTTCAAACGAAGCTGCATGCCCAACGCGCCCAAGGTAGGCTCCGGCGGTTCGCTGTCGCCGCGCGGTGATTATCGCGCTCCCAGCGACAGCCGGGCGTCGGTATGGCTCAAGCAGCTGGAGCGGATTCCTGACGTGGAGCCAGTCAAGGTCGGCGAGAAGCGACTTTCCGCATGAGCCCGGCGGCCGCGCCCTTGCGCGAAGCGGGTTGACATTCGCACTTCCTGCGCGATAAGAGAGGGTGAGTTCAATTCCGAAGGGGCCGAATTTCCGGCCCGGAAAAACCGCACTCTTGCTGCAACGGGGCCCTGCCAATTATGCAGCGGATGGCGTGGTCGCTGCCGCTCAATCCTTTTCGTCTAGGGAGGAAGTATGCGCCACTTCCATAAGTTTGTGGCCGTTCTGTATCTGTCGATGGTGCTCGTGCTCGGCGGGTGCGTGATGCTCACTTCAAGCTCCATTTCCGACTCGACCAAGACCGGTGCCGGGAATACCGCCACCGCAAGCGTAAGCGACTGGGGCATCTTGATGCTCACCATTCCCGAGGGGTTGACCGCGGCGGCTAACCAACAGCTTGCAAGCGCCTGTCCGAGCGGCAGGTTTACTGATGTACAGACCGAACTGAGCATGCGCAATTTCTTCGTTGCTCAAAAGTACGAAGTGGACGCAGTCGCAATCTGTCAGTAGCTGCTGTGTGAAAGAAACTGCGCAGTTCGCGCGGCGCCACCGGCACCACGGCCTAAGCGCACTCGAGGCCGGTCGGTTTTCCTAGGCGAGGATCGCGGGACCGTATTAGGGAACGGACGAACCCGCCAGCGCCTCGCGCATCACACCGACGGCGAACTTTATTTCGTCGTCGGAGATCGTCAGCGGCGGCGCAAGCCTCACTACATTGTCCGCGTTGAGCGTCCAGTTGACGATCACGCCGCCGGCGATGGTCTTCTCGACGAAGCGCTGGGCAAGCGTCGCGCTGGTAAGCTCGATACCGAGCAGCAGACCGATACCGCGCACGGCGTGCACCTGTTTTGAGTCGATAAGCTCGCTAAGTTGCTGCAGTAATTGCGCGCCGGAGTGACGCGCACGCTCTGCAAGGCGATTGGCCACGATGAACTCCAGCGCGGCAAGGCCGGTTGCGCAGGACAGGGGATGGCCGCCGAACGTCGTGATATGGCCCAGCGGCGGGTCGTGCGAAAGCGTGTCGAGCACGACGCTAGGCGCGCAAAACGCGCCCAGCGGTAAGCCGCCTCCCAGCGCCTTAGCGAGGACGACGAAATCGGGCGTGACACCGAAATGCTCGAGCGCGAAGAGCTTGCCGGTGCGGCCGAAACCGGTCAGCACTTCATCAAAGACGAGCAGCGCGCCCACCTCGTCGCATCGCTTGCGAAGCGCGCGCATAAATTCGACGCTCGGGATTCTGACTCCAGCCTCGGCTTGGACCGGCTCGATGACGACGGCGCTTATCGTTTGGTCGAGCTTAGCCAGCGCGCCCTCGTCATCGTAGGGTAGATGAAGCACCGGACCAGCAAGCGGTTCAAAGGGTGCGCGGAAGCTCGTATTGCCGGCCAGCGCCAGGGCGCCCATCGTGTCGCCGTGATAGGCTCCGTCGAAGGCTGCCCATCCCGCGCGGCCCGTATATTTGCGCGCCGTCTTGAGCGTGCCTTCGATAGCTTCGGTCCCCGAGTTGGTGAAGTAGACTCGGTCGATTGGAGAAGGCAGCAGCGCGGCGAGACGAGATGCCAGCGCAACTTGCGCTTCGAGCACGTACTCGCCGTAAACCATCACGTGCAAGTGACGTGCGGACTGCCTCGCTATGGCTTCCAGCACCACCGGATGGCCATGGCCGAGCGCGCAGACGCCGATTCCGGCGATGAAGTCCAAGTAACGCCGACCGTCGCGCGCGATCAGCCAGCAACCGCTGGCCCGTTCTATTTCTAGACCTATCGGAGCTGGCGAAGTCTGCGCCAGGTGGCGCACGAAGCCTTCTCGGAGATTACTCACACGCGATAGCCCAGGTGCTTAAGTAATCGCCCACGGTCGTGCGGCCAGTCAAGCGGTGGCGATTGCATCCGGCCAGGCGCGCAGACATGCGACACACCAAAGGCCCTGAGCCGCGACGCCAGCCGCGGCCATCGGCCGTGCGGGTCGAAAACGGCGAAGGCCTCGAGCTTGCCCTTGAACGGACAAAGGCGCCGTTCCAATTCGGTTTGGTCGGAGACCATCGAGACGTACACCGTTCGGTACCCAGGCGAGAGGCGAAAGCTTGCGGCCGGCTCGAAGATCACGTTGTAGGAAAATTCGCTCCCTTCCCAGAAATCCACAGCCTCGCCGCCGATTTTGCGCCATCGCGCCTCTTCACGCGCCGAGCGTAGCGGAGCCGCCGTGCCGAGGCTTAGCTGGCGGGGCGGTGGAAGACGGTCCGCGACCTGTTTCAGAGCCCGAGCCATCCGCATCGCAAAGCGTAGCGCTGATTTCGGCTCTCGCGTTCGCACGAAGACGTGATGCAGCGAAAGGCATCCACGCTGCTCGAACAGGGCGACGTCGCGCGCCACCGCAGCGGCCAGCGCCGTGATACACGCCGGCGCGACGTTCTCGATCTCCACGAATCCGCCGCTTGCCCGACTGCCGAACGGAATTAGTTTTGGTGTCAGGGCCTGTAACGCTTCCATCGTGCTGTCCGCGCCGAAAGCAACCAGAGCATCGCAATTGACCGCTAGCGCCCGGGTGAGATCCGCGCGCTCGCGCTCGAAGGCCGTCACCACGATTAGGTTCGCCAGCACAGGGTCGCTCTCCGCGACAGTACACGCGAACTCATCGAAAAAAAGCGGCTCGGCGGTCGCACTCTTGACGATTACCGCGGCGCCCGCGACGAGCGCCTGTACCACCTCGTGCAGCCCGGCGCCTACCACATTGCCGGGCATGATAAAGCCTAGCAGCTCGCGCCGGCCAGACGCGCGCTTAGCCAAGTACTTGAAGGCGGCTGGTTCGAAGGGTTCGAGCAGCGCGTTTAGCGACTCGTCGAGAAGATCGATACTAAAGCCCGAGCGCAGCGAGACTTGTTCGAGCAGGTTGCGCCGCCGCTTGTAAGCGGGGTCGCGCCACTTTTCGCAAACCAGTGCGAGGGTCGCGGCCACCCGCTCCGGCTCCGGTGGCGCCGCCGACGCGGCACGCAGCCGGCGGGCGCAGTACGCTAAAAACGCCGGGTTCAGGGCCGGCTCGAAGCCATTGACGGCCCGCCGGTCGGCTTTCGTCAACAGAGCGGCTTTAGTGCCGGACGGAGCAGCTTCCGCGGTGCGAATTCGCGCGCGACGCAGATACTGATGTTTGCGTGCGGGTGGACGCATCGTTTGCTCACTTATCGCGGCTTAAGTCGAGCGCGTCCAAGGGGCGCATCACCTTCATCGGCCCGGCGCTTCGCTGGTCAGTGCGGGCTCGGCGAACTGAGCGATCCCGAGCGCGCATCCGCGCGGCTCGCTAAGTGCCGCGCGGCCGAGGATCTGTACCAAACCGCCGCTCACCACACCGACGTCCTCGGTTAGCAGCGCTGAGACCGAGCCAACGTTGGCCAGGTCGAAAAACTTAAGCAGGCCAGGCTGCCCCTGGGCGACCGAGGCTAAGTTAATCGGATCTACCGCGCTGACATGGAGCCAGGGCGGGGCAACCTTAAGGCGCTGGCCCTCGGCTGGCTGCACCTGTGAATTGAATGGAGTTGCGTCGTATAGCTGCGAGCACATCTCGCTCATGCCGTACTCGTTGACGACCAGGTCGGGATGTACGCCCAGCCATCGCCAGCATAGTTCCAGGACGTCCGAGACGCTTAGCGGGCGCACCTGTCCTTTGGCGCCGCCGGTGTCCATGACGCGGGAGCCGCGCGGGAGTTCAATCGGGGTATGCCTTTTACGCAAGTCCTCGAGCAGCGCGCCCAGGGCGGCGGTCGTGCCAAGGATGCAGACCGGGGTTCCCGCGCGCGCGACCGTGCGCAAAAAGCGGCGCGCCGCGGCAAGGTCCACCGCGCGCCTAGTTGCGGCGCATAACGTAGGCGGCTGCGCAAACTCCTCGATACACCAAGTAAGCATCTGGGCGAGCGACGATTCGGGCATCCGATTAGCGGTGGGATGCAAAGCCAGCATTGGCATTCGCGCACCATCCGGAAACAACATTGCGCGTAAGTGAGAAAGGGCGGACGCGCGGTAAACGTCCAGGCGCGCTATGAAGTGTTGTCCGCGCCGTTGCTTTCCCCGACTAGTCCCGCTGCTGCGAAAGACCCGTTCGGCCTGTCCGTTTTGCAGCCGGGCATACTTGAATGCGAGGGTACTGACGGCTGGAATATCGTTCAACCGGCGCACCGTGCTAGTATTGCGCCCAACGCTCAGGCAAAATGCCCGATATGCGCCGACGGCGGCGAATTGATAGGCGAAAACCTTAAGTGCTAGCGGCTCGAAACGTTCAGGCCTGGGCATCTGGATATAGTCAAGCACTTCGTCGTAGATAGTCATTCTTGACCGAACCTCGATTCGGGTCATTTTCAGTTGGGCCTTGGTGGCGGCGGTGGCGGAATGTGTATCAACTGGCCCGTGGACTAAGTAAGCTTCCAGGCGTGTCCGAAAAGCACGCGTTTCGCCTTGATGCCCCTTTATGCTCCGCAGGCGACGCCAACGGAACGCGGAAGCTTTGGCCGGCCCTGTTCTCAGCGGATCCTATTTTCCCCGCGCAGCGCGACCGGGACGGCTCCGTTAGCGTCGGATTCCTAAGGCTAATTTCTGTTAGGTTCCGGTGCTCTGTGTCATTCAGCCCCATCGAGCCCCTCTTCGGTTGCCGACTCAGCGGGGTGCGCCACGGTTAGCCAACACGCTGTTTTCTAGCCAAAAAATGACTAACGGACGAGTGAGGTTGGGGTCAACGTTGCGGTCCCCGCGGCTTCGTTGCGCGCCCGGGCGCCTTTTTGCACTGTACTACGGTGCTTTACGTCGTCAACCTTCGGCTTGCGACAACCGTCTGTGTACGGAGTTTCTTTTCCCTGCGGTCTTAACGGACGCGAGGTTACTACAACGGTAATTGCAATAATTGCATCCGCATCGGTCAGGCGGCAACGCGACTTGCGTTTGAAGGTCGCTTTGCCATTTGCTTAAGGCTATGCTACGTGAAGCATGGAAGGCTCTTTCGGAAGCCTAGGGACAATGAAAAAATTTGTTGCCGGAGTTGTTACGGGCTTTATCTTAAGCTGTGGTCTCGCGCTCGCCGCCGAGGATTTCGGTCACAATGGTGTGTTCTGGATGGGGCTTGACCTCTCGGGTAAGCGAGGTTATCTGACGGGCTACTCCGACGCGATGAAGATTAGCGTCGGCAAGCTCGAAAACCTGGAAGTTGCCGCCGAACTCTTTCGCTGGAAGAGCGCGCGCAAGATTATCGGCCAAGTGTCACGCGAGCTTCGCATGGCGGACGTCGGGCCGGAGAAGCTGATGCAGCAACTCGATCACCTCTATTCGGATCGGAAGTACAGCGATCTCGATTTGGGGTCGGCGCTGCAACTGGTCAATATTCGGACCGAGAATCAATCGGAAAAGCCGCCCAAGGCCGAGCAGAATCCCGCCAAAAATTAAGCTCGTTCGTTGACGACGTTTAGCGGCCGATTTTGATGCCGTAAAGGGCTTTTTGATTGGTTGGCATCGGTCGCGTGTGGGTCGAAAGCTTTTTCAACGAGTCTGCGAGGTAGAAGCGCCGGCAATCGGTGTTGAGGAGGTTTTGAGCTAGCCCGGTCCGGTTGCGGAGGTACAGCGAGGTGAATGGGGCGGTACATCTGTTAGAACAAGTCGCTGCCTCAGTGGTAGGAATCCACGCCAGCGTACCACGGGAGCATCCTTCGGTCGCGGTTGGGTTGGGTGCTGACCGACGCGGCAGCGGCACGTTGATAAGCGCGGAAGGCTTGGTGCTCACGGTCAACTACGTGGTGATGGGAGCGCGCCGGCTGATCGTGACCCTCACTGACGGGACGCAGTACGACGGGCGAATCGCGGCCCAGGACTTCACGAGCAATCTCGCGTTGGTGAAGATCGAACCCAGCGCGCAGCTACCCCACCTTAGGATCACTTCGTCGAGAGATTTAGTGCCCGGCCAGGACGCGTTCATTGTCGCGAGCACCGGCAATGAAGCGCGGCGAGCTGATTCCGGGTTGGTCAGCTATATCGGCCCGTTCGACGCGCTATGGGAGTTTGTCCTGGAGCGCTGCGTCATGGTGTCGGCCATGAACCTTGGCTTTGGCGGTGCCCCGGTCTGTAACGTCAAGGGAGAGCTCTTCGGCGTATCGTACCTTAGCATGGCCGAAGTAGGCCGCGCGGTGCTTGCAATCCCGACCGAGTGTTTTCTGGACGTGCGCGACGAGCTGGTCAGCCAAGGGCGGCGCGTGAGCGCGCGGCCGTGGGCGTGGCTCGGGTTGCTCTCCTATACTCTACGCGAGCATGTAGTCGTGGCCGGCCTTTTGCCGGGCGGACCTGCCGAAAAAGCCGGGCTGAAGCAAGGGGACGTTATTCTTGCGATCGACGGCCAAGGCTTGAGCGAGCGGCGCGCCCTTTATGAAGCACTGCGGTCGCGCCAGCCTGGCGAGGCGTTGAACCTGCGAATTTTTCGCGACAATAAAGTGCATACGCTGGAAGTCGCAGGCATCCGCGTCGAAGACTACTTCGGTTAGCGCCACCCGGTCAGGACACGGCGCAAGCTTGTGTTAAGCCGCGAACGTACGCGAGCAACCGCGCTGGCTGCCCGCAAGCGGCCTGCGGGCGCGGCGCGAAATTGCTTCATTTTCCATCGGTCTGAGCCATATTAAGCACCTGGGCCAGGTGAAGCGGCCGCCGTCCGTGGCAAAGGCTCGCGATCTGGGTCCGACAGGAAAAGCCGTCGGCAAGCACCAGAGTGTCGGGCGAGCTTTTGCGAATGGCCGGAGCCAGTATTCGCTCGCCGAGCATGCGCGAAATCTCGAAGCGGTCGCGATGGTACCCGAAAGCGCCGGCCATGCCGCAGCATCCCGCATCGAGTTCCCTTAGCTCAAGCCCTTCAACTTGTCCAAGGAGGCTGCGCGCGGACGCGGTGCCCGCAATCGCCTTCTGATGGCAATGCCCGTGCAGCAGCACCTTCGCCGGCAAGGCGAGCGGGCTTTCGCCCAGCCCTTGGCGCGACAGAAACTCATCGAGCAGCAGGGCCTTTTCCGACAGCATTTTTGCCCTGGGGTCTTTCGGGAAGAAACGCAAGGCCTCATCGCGAAAGGTCAGCAGGCAACTCGGTTCGAGACCGACTATGTAAATACCGCGCTCGGCGAACGGCGAGAGAACGGTCAGAATTTTGGCCAGGCGCTGCCGAGCCTGGGCCAGCATCCCGACGTCATACAAGGGACGCCCGCAGCACAGATCCTGTTCGGCAACGGTGACCGCGAAGCCGGCCCGCTCAAGCACCTCTACCGCGCATCGTCCGACGTCCGGATCGAAAAAGTTCGTGAACGTATCCACGAACAGAACCACCTCGCGCCCGTTGCCGTAGGGCAGCCGCCGGGCTCTGAACCAGTCGCGAAACGAGTGCTGCGCGAGTGCGGGAAGAGGCCGTTCAGGATGAACCTTCAAGGCGCGTTTGACCAGTTCCGCGAACGGCGGCTTTCGTGAGAAAAAGTTGGCCAACCGCGGAGTCTTTGCCCCCCATGCCGCAAGCTCGTGCAAGTAGCCCAGGAACAGGTCATGCGCCGAGCGGCGGTGGGAGCGATAGTAATGGGCGAGAAATTCCGCTTTGTAGGCCGCCATGTCCACTTCGGCGGGGCATTCGCGTTTGCATCCTTTGCAAGAAAGGCAGAGTTCGAGCGCGGCATAAAGGGCGGGATCCTCAAACCCGCCATCCAGGACGCCGCTGTAAAGCGCCTCGAAAAGCAGCCGCGCGCGCCCGCGCGTGGAATGCACCTCTTCGCGGGTTGCCATGTATGAGGGGCACATCGTGCCGGCCTCGAGCTTGCGGCACTTGCCGATTCCAGCGCATCCCAGGGCGACGCCTTCCAGACCTTGCTCGCGGCTGAAATCCATATGGGTTTTTATCGCCGGTGTTCGGCGCCAGGCGCCGGGGCGCAAGTGAGCGTCCAATGCGTCAGGGCGCACTACGACTCCCGGGTTCATCATTCCGTCCGGGTCGAAGATGCGCTTGAACTCGGCGAAATCGCCCAACAATTGGGTACCGAACATCTTGTCGAGCATCTGAGAACGGGCGCGGCCGTCTCCGTGCTCGCCTGACAGGGATCCGCCGTTTTCGACCACAAGGTCGCCGATCTTTAGCATCGCCGTGCGATACCGCTCGGCTCCCTGCGGATCGGCGAAGGGGAAATCGATTCGGCAGTGAAGGCAGCCGTCGCCGAAATGACCGTAATAAACCGCAACTTTAAGGCCGTGCGCGGTCAACAGGCGGTGAAACTCCCGCAAATAGCTGCCAAGTTTTTGCGGTGCTACCGCCGTGTCTTCAGCCCCGGGCCAGGTGCGCGGCATCCCTTCGATAGCCACGCTGGAGCCCAGACCTGATTCGCGCAGGCCCCACACCGCCTGCTGTTCGTTTGAATCCGCCAGCACGCGCGCCTGAGTTACGCCGGATTGCGTCGCGGCGCGGGCCGCGAGCGCCTCGGCTTGGTCGCGCGCCTCGTCGGTGTGGTCCGCGGCGAGCTCGACGAGCAGCCAGCCGCGGCCGTCGGGTAGCAGCTTCACCGCGTCGAGCGCGATTCCTCGGTGGCGGGCGAGCGGCACGATCCGATCGTCGAACCCCTCGACCGCCTGAGGTCGATATTCAAGCAGCCAAGCCACCTGGTCCGCGGCGGCGAAGATGTCATCACAGCCGACTGCTACGGTGATTCGCCTGCGGGGCAACGGCACCAGCTTCACCGTGGCCTGCAGAGTGAGCGCGAGAGTACCTTCCGAACCCGCAAGCGCGCCAGCCAGATTAAAACCGTGCTCCGGCAGAAGTTGGTCGAGGTTGTAGCCCGAGACGCGCCGCGGAATCTTCGGATAGCGTTCGCGAACCCGCTCGGCGCATCGGTTGCGCAGCTCCAACAACCGGCGAAAAATCGCACCCTCTCGGCCGGGCAACGCCGCGCGTTCCGCCGCGAGCGCTTCGTTGCTCCCCCCGGCGCTCAAGACGGTGCCGTCGTAAAGCAACACCTCAAGCCGCTCCAGATTGTCGACGGTCTTTCCGTAACGCAGCGAATGGGCGCCGCAGGAGTTATTACCGATCATTCCGCCGATGTTGCATCGGTCCTTGGTCGTCGGGTCGGGCGCGAAAAACAAGCCGTAGGGAGCAAGTGCGGCGTTGAGCTGGCTTTGTACGACCCCCGGTTCCACCACCGCCAGGCGGCGGTCCGGGTCGACCTTAATTGTGCGGTTGATGTACTTGGAAAAATCGAGCACCAGCGCGCTGTTGCAGGTCTGTCCGCCCAGGCTGGTTCCTCCGCCGCGCGCGAGCACGGCGACGGCATTTTCCCGCGCCAAGCCCAATGTGGCGCGCAAATCTCCCTCATGGCGCGGAATGACGACTCCGAGCGGGACCAGCCGATAGTTCGAAGCGTCAGTGGAATAGACGGCCAGCGTGGCGCGGTCGAAGCGCACTTCGCCGTCGATGCGCCGGCGAAGCTCCTTTTGCAAACGCTCGATTGACAACGCGGCCATCGCAAAACCTCCACCTCCTAGAGTTCCTGCACAGCCTTTGGTTGCGCGTCAAGTGTTGGGAAGGGTGAATGGTTAGGTGCTCCTCGGCAAGCCATGCGAGAGCGAAAGATCCCGCGCAGCCGGCCGCTGCCTGACTACACGCGGCCTTATGCTTATGCCAAGCTGGTTTCCTCAGCCGAGGGGCTTCTTAGCTCAAGCATAGGGGAGAACGCATAGCGATGTACGTAATCGACAACGGGAAACGCTTCGTAATTCCACGCACCGAACTGACGTACCCGGCGCACAGCCTCAAGTTTCATCGCAACGCCGCCGATTCGGTGCGCTCGCCGGTGGACTTGGTGATGGCGGACTTCGAGGACGCCTGTCCCTACGAATTCAAGGGGGACAAGAGCCGCAAAGTGGCGCTGGAAGCGCTGAACACGCTCGACTTTGGGAACAAAGTTGTGACCGTGCGCCCCAATAACCTGCGGTCGCCATTTTTTCGCGAGGACGTCGAGAGCGTCGTGCTCGGAGCACCCAATCGTTTTCATGGGTTTATCCTGCCCAAAGTGAGGGAGCCGGACGAGGTGCGTGAGGTGGCTCAGCTACTTGACGCGCTCGAGCCGCGCGGCAAGTGGCGCTACAAGCTTCAGCTCGAGGTGTTGATCGAAACGCCCCAGGCGCTAATCAACGCCTACGGCATCGCTCGCGCCTCGGACCGCATGGCGGGCCTGATCTTTGGCATCGCCGATTTTGCCGCTAATCTGGGGATTCGCGATATCTTCGAGAACCAGAATCAGAATTTTCATTACGCCAAACAGGCTACCGTCGTCGCGGCCAAGGCGGCCGGCCTGCACGCGATCGACAACGTTTTCGTGAAGTTGTGGCGCACCGACGACCCGCCCGAGAAAGTCGCGCAGATCCAGCGTCAGTTGCGCGAAAAAAACCTCGGCGCGGCCAGCCTAGGGATGGACGGCACGTGGGTGATTCATCCCCAGCAGGCGGAGATTGCCAACGCCTGCTTCACGCCGACGGCCGAGCACGTGGAGTTCGCGCGCCGGCTACTGACGCTTTATCACGCCCAGGGCGGCGGCTCGATGACTGACCCGCAGACCGGGGAGATGGCCGACGAGGCCACCGTGAAGATCGCGCTCATGGATCTCGCCAAAGGAGTGCAGGCGGGGATGGTAGCGGCGCAGGAACTGGCGCAATGGTCCGAGAAAAGCCGAGCCGTGACCGGCTACGACATTATCGAGCTAATGCGGCGGGGAAGCTAAGCCGCGCGTCTAGGGGACGGGCGCGAGGTTGCGCAATCCCGCGCCTTCGTCCCAACCGAGCATCAAATTGAGATTTTGGACCGCTTGTCCGGCGGCGCCCTTGCCGAGGTTGTCGATCGCCGTCATTACGCACAGCGCCTGCGCGCGATGGTTGAGCACAAAGCCGATCTCGCAGAAGTTCGTTGCGCGGACGTTCTTGAGTTCCGGCAGTTGCCCTTCGCCCAGAAGCCTGACGAATGGCGACTTGGCGAAGGCCGTCTCGAACGCGGCTCGCACATCCTCGGCGAGCGTGCCGGCCCGCGGCCGCAGAAAGATCGACGTCAAGATGCCTCGACTCACCGGCAGCAGATGAGGTACGAACATCAGCGCGACGTCGCGGTCCAGCAGCGCGCCGATTTCCTGCTCCATCTCAGGGGTATGGCGATGACTACCGACCTTGTAAGGCCGGCAGTTTTCATTAACTTCGGCGAAGAGCTGTTCCACGCTGGCTGCGCGGCGCGCTCCGGTGGTGCCGGACTTGGCGTCGATGAGGATCATCGACGGATCGACGAGCCCTTGCCTGATAAGCGGCAGCAAACCTAACAATACCGCGGTGGGATAGCATCCCGGATTGGCCACCAAGCGCGCTTCGGCGAGCGCGTGGCGGTGAAACTCCGATAGTCCGTACACCGCCTCCCGCAAAAGCTCCGGTGCCGGATGCTCCATGCCGTAGGTGCGACGGTAGACCTCGGGGTCACGCAGACGAAAGTCGGCCGAAAAATCGATCACCCGCCTGCCGCTCTTGACCAGGCTCCCGACCACTTCGATGCCAGCTCCCTCTGGAAGGCAAGAGAGGACAATCTCGGCCCGTCCCTTGAGAAGATTTGGACGCAGATCCTCGAGCGAGGGCAGGTCGAGTCCGGACAGATGGCGATAAACGTCCGCCACCTCGCGTCCGGCATAATGCTCGGAAGTTAGCACGGTCAACTCGACCAAGGGATGGCACGCCAGCAGCCGCACGGCTTCGATTCCCGAATAGCCCGTGGCGCCTAAGATCGCCACTTTGACTCGATTGTGACGCGTCATTTAAAACCTCAAACCGTCATTGTTCTCTGGAAGGCGATGCCGATTCCTTACGCGAGGAGACAAGACTCAAATCTGACGAGGTCTCGGCAGCAAACGCGCGCTGAAGGATTTCGACGCTCGCCGCCGCTGGGCCGGATTCCGCGCCCTTTTCACCTACGGGCGCGATAGGTTCGCACCGACAAAGCTCGCCAGTTTAGCGCTTGGAGTACTGCGGCCGTTTGCGAGCCTTATGCCGGCCATATTTTTTCCTTTCCACCTCCCGAGGGTCGCGCGTGAGCAAGCCAGCCTTGCGTAGCGCAGGGCGCAAACCTTCTGTCGCTTTCACCAAAGCGCGCGCGATCCCAAGTTGCACGGCAGTTGCCTGAGCGGCCACACCACCGCCTCCTACGCTAACCAGAACATCGTAGTCGCCGCCGGTTTTGGTGACCTCGAACGGTTCAAGGATCTGCATGCGCGCGGTCTCGCGCGGAAAGTAGTCTTCGAGGCTGCGTTCGTTAACTCGTACCGAGCCGCTGCCGGGGATAAGTCTCACCCTGGCGATCGCGGTCTTGCGTTTGCCGGTAGCCCAGATTGCGGGCGTTTTGCTTGTCATGATCGGTTTTCAGCTTCTCGTCTTGATGGCTATGCTCACAGGGGCCTGCGCCGCATGCGGATGCTCTCCACCGCGGTAGACCTTAAGCTTGGTGAAAAGTTGCCTGCCCAAACGGTTTTTGGGCAACATACCGCGTACTGCCATCTCGATCAGACGCTCGGGCCTTGACTGGAGAAGTTGGCGTGCCGTGGTCTTGCGGATTCCGCCAGGATAGCCGCTGTGCCTGTAGTAAACCTTTTGCTCCATCTTCGCCCCGGTCAGTTCAACCAGTTGCGCATTGACGACCACGACGAAATCGCCGCAGTTCTGGTTGGGCGTGAAGTCCGGGCGGTCTTTACCGCGTAGCATGCTCGCTACACGCGCGGCCAACCGGCCCAAAGGACATCCGGCCGCGTCGACCAGGACCCATCGCCGGTCGCGCAACGCTTCCTCGCGCGAAACGCTCGCCGTTTGTTCGCTCAGCTTCAATTAGGTAGCCTCAATTACTGCCGCTGTTGGCGCGGCGTCCGTACGGGCGCCTTAGGGTCACCCGTACCACCAATCATATGGCGGGGCCGATGGGATTTGAACCCACGACTTCCGACGTGACAGGCCGGCGTTCTAACCGGGCTGAACTACGACCCCGCAGAGCTAACTTTTGCCATTTTCCGGCTTATCGAGCAACCTGACAATCGCTCATGATAACATAACTGCGAGCTACCACGAGGTGTCGGGTCGCGAACACCGTTCGTGCAATCTCCGCGATTGCGCGCTGTATTTCGTTGTGCATATTTTAATTTTGTGACCGCTGGTCACGAAATCCTCACTCGGTAAGCTAAGGACGCCATGTGGATTGTCCGCCTCGCGCTGCGCCGGCCGTTGTCTACTGCGGTGTTAGCGATCTTGATGGTTTTGATGGCCGTCGTTTCGCTGTCGCGCATGAGCTTCGACATCTTTCCGGCGATCGACATCCCGGTCGTCATAGCGGTGTGGAACTACCCGGGTCTTTCCGCGGTCGATATGGAGCGGCGCGTCGTGCTGATTGCGGAACGCGCATATTCCACCACCGTGAACGGTATCGAGCACATGGAGTCGGAATGCCTCAGCGGCGTCGGGATCATGCGCATCTACTTCCATCCCGGCGTCAGCGTCGGCGAAGGTATCGCGCAAATCAGCGCGGTCTCGGAGACTCTGCTGCGCATCGCCCCGCCCGGGATCTTTCCGCCCAATATCGTCGATTATAACGCGGCCAACGTTCCGGTGGCCCAGCTCACGGTATGGAGCGACACGCTTTCCGAGCAGGAGCTTTTCGACTACGGCCTTAACTTCGCGCGCGTCCGATTGTTTACGATTCGCGGTTTGTCGTCGCCGGCGCCGTTTGGCGGCACGCAGCGCCAGGTGATGGTCAATATCAACCCGGTCCAGCTGTATTCCAGGGGGTTGTCGCCGCAAGACGTGGTCAATGCCCTGCAGCAGACCAACGTCATCCTTCCCGCCGGTATCGCGCGCATCGGGAATTACGAGTACAACGTCACGCTAAACGGTAATCCTCCGTCGATTCGGGATTTTAACCATCTGCCGATCAAGGCGGTGGGCAACAGCGTCGTTTATATGGGCGACGTAGGCTCGGTAATCGACGGTCATGCGCCTCAGACCAATATCGTTCGCGTGAACCGACGGCGCGCGACGTTCATGGCGATTTTCAAGCACGCTTCGGCCTCGACGATGCGCGTGGTCAGCGAGGTTCGCGAGGTGATTCCGCTCATTATGGCGACCGCGCCAAAGGGGATGAACGTATCGGTCGACTTCGATCAGTCGGTGTTTGTCCGCGGCGCGCTTAAGGGCGTGGTGGTTGAAGCCTCGCTTGCCGCGTTGTTGGTGGCGTTGATGGTGCTGCTGTTCATCGGGTCGTGGCGCAGCACGCTAATTGTGATCATATCGATTCCGTTGTGCGTTATGACGGCGATCGTCGGGTTGTACCTCACCGGCCAGACGATCAACATCATGAGCCTTGGCGGACTCGCTCTCGCGGTTGGAATGCTGGTTGACGACGCCACCGTCGAGGTGGAGAACATCCATCGCAATTTCGCGATGGGCAAGGTGCTGGAGGTTGCGATTCTCGACGGCGCGCGCCAGATTGCGGCGCCGGCCTTCGTCGGCACACTCGCCATCTGCATCGTCTTTTTCCCGATCGTCCTGCTCGAAGGAGTGGCCAAGTACCTGTTCCTTCCTCTGGGGCTGTCGGTGGTCTACTCGATGCTGACGTCGTACCTTCTGTCACGCACGCTGGTCACCACCATGGCGCGCCACCTAATCCGCAAGGAGCACGAGGAAGGAGACGAAGCGCGCGGATTTTGGCCCCGGTTCAACCGCGGCCGCGATTATTACTTCGACGCCCTGCGCGACGCTTATGCGCGCTTGCTGGCGCGCGTGATAGGGGCGCGCGGATGGGTGCTGGCATGCACCGTGCTGATGATTGTCGCCTCGGCCGCGCTAGTGAGGGCGGTTGGCGTGGACTTCTTTCCCAAGGCCGACGCGGGAATGATGAAGCTGCATGTACGTGTCAGCCCGGGAACGCGTATAGAGGAGACCGAGCGAATCATTGACGCGATCGAGCGCCGGATTCAGCAGATAATTCCTCCCAAAGAACTCGACAACATCACCGACGACATCGGCCTCCCGATTTATTACAACCTCGCCTTCTACCAGACTGATAGCATAGGCTCGCAAGACGCCGATATGCAGATCTCGTTGAAACCCGGGCATCACCCGACCGAGATCTACGTCAAGCGCATACGGGAGATGCTCCACAGGGAGTTTCCCGAAGTGACCGCCTACTTCCAGGCGGCCGATATCGTGAGCCAGGTGCTTAACTTCGGGCTGCCCGCGCCGATCGACGTCCAGGTCGAAGGCCAGGATCTCAACGTGGCCTACAAGATCGCGCAGAGGCTCAGGGACAAGGTCAAAGAAATACCTGGTACCACCGACGTGCGTATTGCGCAGGTCATGGACTATCCCACGCTTGGCCTGTACGTCGACCGGTCCAAGGCGCTGCAGCTCGGAGTGACCGAAAACGACGTTGCGGAAAGCTTGATCACCTCGCTTTCGTCGAGTTCTCTGACGGCGCCCAACTATTGGCTCAATCCGGTGAACGCGGTGAACTATATCGTCGCGGTCGAGACGCCCATTCAGCTAATAGACAGCCTGCAGAGCCTGATGAACACGCCGCTTACGCCGGGGTCGCGCACGGACGGCGCCACGTTGGACACGCAGTTTTTGTCCAACGTCGCGGCGGTCAAGCATGAGTTGCAACCCTGGGTGGTCAATCACTACAGCGTGCAGCGCGTGATCGACGTTGACTCGGAGGTCGAGGGGCGCGACCTGGGAGGCGTAACCTCCGATGTGGAGCGCGCGATCAAGGACCTCGGCAAGCTCCCGCGCGGCGTCCGCATCGCCATCAGAGGACAAAGCCAGGCGATGTGGCAATCGTTCAGCGGCCTCGAAATGGGGATCGTGCTGGCCGTGATCTTGGTGTACCTCCTGATGGTGACCAACTTTCAGAGCTGGGTTGATCCGTTCATCATCATCGTTGCGGTTCCCGGCGCGCTGGTCGGGGTGCTCTGGATGCTCGTGCTGACGCACACCACGCTCAACGTCGAATCGCTGATGGGCGCGGTGATGGCGGTGGGCGTCGGCGTTGCCAACGGCAACCTGGTGATCACCTTCGCCAACGATCTGCGCGAAGAAGGCCACAGCGCGGTGAGCGCCGCGATAGAGGCGGGCCGTATCAGATTGAGGCCGGTGCTCATGACGGCGTTGGCGATGCTACTCGGCATGTTGCCGACGGCGTTGGCCTTGGGCGAGGCCGGTGAACAGAATGCTCCGCTCGGGTTGGCATTAATCGGCGGACTTATCGCGGCGACCCTGATGACGCTGTTCGTGGTGCCGACGGTCTACTCGCTATTCAGCACCAACCGCCTGCGCAAGCATCATCGCGACGCCGAGATCGCCGCGTTCGTTGCACAGTCGGAAGGCGATTGATAAGTTCTGTGCCACTAGAACGAGGCCCCTATACCCGCGATGGAAGATAAATCAACATCGGCTACCCCAGTGAAACCAGGCAAGCTGTTCTTGTTTGGCTGGGTGCTCGCCGCACTGGCGGTGGTTGGGGTCACCGTGGGGATAGTGCTGGCGCGTGAGCAGCTGATGCGTAGCCAGCAGGCGATACGCTCGGAAGAGGTACAGCGAGGCCCGCGGGTCCTAGTGAAGCGCCTCGATTTCGCGGAGAAAGGCCGCGAAGTGAAGATCCCGGCCGAGATTCACGGCTACCTCGAAACTCCGATTTACGCTAAGGTCAGCGGTTTCGTTAAGAAGATGCTGGTTGACAAGGGCGACTGGGTCAAGCAGAACCAGCTACTCGCCGTGATCGAGGCTCCAGAACTCGACAAACAGATGGCCAATGCCATGGCCAATTACCGGATCATGAAGATCACCAACGATCGCTATCAGGCGTTGGTGAGGAACCAGGTTATCGCGCAGCAGGACGCGGACCAGGCGGAAGCCAACTTCCAACAGGCGAAAGCCTCGCTGCAGCAGATTCGGGACATCACGCGTTATCAAGAAGTGCGTGCTCCCTACTCCGGGATGATCAGCGCCCGCAACGTCGATCCCGGCGTCTTGGTCGCTCAGTCAAGCGCCGCCGCCTCTTCCGCTCCGCTAGTCACCGCCGCCGCCTCGAGCCAGACTCCGCTGTTTACGCTGGCGTTGCTCGATACCGTGCGAGTTTACGCCTATATGCCGCAGAGTTCGGCCACCTATATCAAGGACGGCGACCCAGCGGTAGTTACCATCGCCGAATACCCGGGACGTCACTATTCGGGTACCGTCACGCGCCATCCGGCTGCCTTGATGAGCTCGACGCGCACGATGCTGGTGGAAGTGGACTTAAAGAATAAGGATCATGCCTTGCTGCCCGGCATGTACGCCGAAATGGAGGTACGGGTCTCGGCGCCCCAGACCGTGCCGACGGTGCCGGACGACATTCTGATCTTCAATAACGGCAAGGTCTTTGTGCCCACCGTGGACCAGGAGCGACTTCATTTGGCTGAGGTCACGCTCGGCTATGACGACGGACGCGTGGTGGAGATTACCCGCGGCCTGTCCGGCCATGAGTTGATCGCGATGAACGTTGGTCAGAGTGCGGTCGAAGGCGAGCGAGTGCAACCAATCTTCAAGGACGGCTCCCACGCTCAGGGCGGCCCGCAAAATCACTAGCTGACTAGCTGGCGCAAAAACAAGCCGCAGCCTAAGTTGGCTTCGGCGCGGCCAGTATGGTTCGCATCGCGTCGGGCTGACGCGGCTAACGCCTGCTAAGCTGCCCAGGCGCTGTGCTGCGCAACCTCGACTGCGCCCCGCTGGTCCGAAGATTGTAAAAGCTTGCCAAAGGTTAGTTCTCACACCGGAAAAATGACGGCAGGCCGATACCACATGAAACGCCGCCTTCACGCACGCCCATTCGCGAAGAAGTTGTGGCGACGTTTTGAGCCCGGCGCTTCTGGCCTTTAAGTCGCGCGAAGTGGTTGCCGCGCTTGAGGGGGCGGCCCTGTTTGTCCGTCATTCGGGCGGCAGCCGCGTCTAGACGAAACATCGCGATCACACCGATTTGAGAATCGCGATTCCTCGCCATTGCGGCGACGCACGGCAAAACCCTTCGTTTAATTATTCGATAGGCCGATCTTACCGTTAAGCAGTTCGCTGTGTTGCCATAGGTCGCATTTCCCAGCCGGCCCGCAATTGCGTTTGGCGCCAAGATTAGCGCTGTCCGTCGCACTTTACTCACTTTTCCGCCGAGCCTCGTGCCAGACCAGCAGGTTGCCTTTGCGAAGTTTCGGGACTTTTTGCCGCTTGCTCATACCTTCGATGCATAGAGGGTCTTTTTGCCAATCTCTGCTCCAGCCCTTCAAGTCGCTCTTGCAGACGAGCGGAAAGGTAAGCGCTTTAGCAAACGCTTCATCGTACGGAACTCTACACTCAGAACGCAGGAAATCCTCAAAAGCCGTCTTTCATACGGAACCGGCAAAGTGCGTTACTCCGCCGCCGCAACGGGATGAGCAGTGCCAGCGGACCGTCGCCAAAGCGCGGCCGGCAACTCGTCGTAAGTGACGCCGCGCAACTGCCGCCCGCTGCGATTCTTGCGGACGCCTCCACACTGCTTGAAGAAGAAAGGCACCTGCTGGCTGCGGCAATGTTCCAGGATCGAGAGCACCCACTCTTCCTTCATTTCGCGCGCGTAGGGGCCGCTCTCGCCGCCCACGATTACCCAATCGATTCCCGCCAGATCCAGTTTTCCCAAATCCTCGAGGAGCGGCTCGATGCACAAGAAGCGGACCGAAGCGGGAGTTCTGCGCAGGAAGTCGATCCGCGGAATTCCGTGCTGGCGATCCTCCACGCTTGCGCCAAACCACACGTTGGGCAGGGCAGCCAACCATCGCAGCTTGCCGCAAAGGAGCGCGTGCATCCGCTCATGGCGCTTGGTGAGCAACTGATAGGTGTGCCAATGCGCCTGCTGCATCACGCGCCCCAATCTGGCGATGTACTCAGTTGGAACAAGCTCGTGGAAGACGTCGCTCATGGAGTTGACGAAAATGCGCCGGGGGCGCCGCCAGCGCAGCGGTTCGGCGACCTTTTCAGGGACAAGCCTTACGTCAAACCCTCTTTCAAAAGGATGACCGGCGACGCCGCGAAAGCGCTCGGCGAACCTCTCAGCGTAACAATGCTTGCAGCCGGGGCTGATCTTCGTGCAACCCCGCACGGGGTTCCATGTAGCATCGGTCCATTCTATCGACGTTCCGTCGCTCATGAGCGTTAGGCGAAGTTATAGCGAATATCGTGCTGGCAGTCGACTTGCGCGCTGCGTTTGCTGCCGCCGTGTTGCGTTAGACGCTCTCGCGCCGTGCTCCATCGGAAGGTTCTAAGCGGACCTCATGGCAATATCGACGAACGTTGCCGACTCGAACGAAACGGGTCTGGAGCGGTTGAAGACGGAAAGCGTCAGAAGTCGCGGGCAAAGCCACTTGAATGCCACTCCAGCATCCCGCCGGTCAAGTTGTAGACCTGCTCCAAGCCAAAGCTCCTGAGGATGGCCGCGGCGATCGCGCTTCTGACGCCGGCACGGCACAGCGTGACTATCACGCTGTCCTTGAGCGTTTTGAGTTCCTGTCGCCGCGCGGGGAGTTCGCGCAGCGGTATCAGCCGGCTTCCAGGTATGATCCCCAAGCCGCCGCATTGCACTTCCTGTTCCTCCCGCACGTCGATAAGAATGGGCGGGTTGGGCTCGGACAGGCGCGCGGCGAGTTCCGCGACAGTCAGTTCACGGACCTGGCTTAGCTGTTCGAGGGTCGGAAAAGGGATCGCATTCTCTTCAAGGCCGCACTGATTCGGCTGCAGCACGCTTTGTATCTTGTCCGGCAGCGGAAGCCCCAGATGGTTCATCAAGTCGACGTACTCCTCTTTCGTTTTCCCGACCACCCTTGGATTGTCCCTCTTCTCCTTGCCAATCGTCGAGCAGGTGCGGCCGCGATAATCATGCGCGGGGAATAGCAGCGTCTTGTCGGGAAGTGCAAAGAGCTGGCGCGTGATGCTTTCGTATTGGGCCCCAGGGTCTCCGCCGGCGAAATCGGTGCGCCCGGTGCCGCCGATAAGCAGCGTATCGCCGCAGAACACCCGATCCTCGACGACCAGCGAGATACCGTCAGGCGTGTGGCCGGGGGTGTAGAGGACGCGCAGAGCGAGTTCGCCGACTGCAAGCCGGTCGCCGTCATCAACATGGAGATCGACGCGTGGCGAAGGCGCCCGCTTATGCATCACAACTCGCGCGTCCAAAAGATCGTGCAGCGCTGCCGCCCCGGAGCGATGGTCGGCGTGCGTATGCGTGTCTATCGCCAGATCGAGCGCGAGCCGATGATACGCGAGCATCGAGATATAGCGGTCGAGATGATCTTTGAGCGGATCGATGAGCGCGGCCCGTCTGGTGTCCTGGCAAGCCACCAGATAAGTTTTACAACTAGCCTGGTTCAACTCGCGAAATAGCATGGCATCTTCCCCCTGCAAGCGATTATACGCCGCAACAGCGCATCCAACCATTGTTGTCAATAGTGCTTCGCGGTGCGGGCCGCGGATACGGGTCGAGGCTTGCCAGAGAGCCGGCGGCCTCGGATTCCAAGACGCATTCGTTTTGGCGCTCGGCCAATCGCGGCGCGCAGCTGGGGCGACTGCGTGCCCTGCAGGTTCGGTCTTGCCGCTGTCGTCTATTTGACCGAGTATAGGTAGCCGTTTTGCGAGCCAAGGTAAATTTGACCGCTGCCGGAACCCGCGAGCGCGCTTATCGTGCCGTTGATCTTCAACGCCGCGCTGGCCTCGCCGGCCGTCTGGAGCAGCAACGCCACGCTTCCGGTTTGTGTGGTCAGGAGGGCGGAGGCCGTCGCCGTGAGTATCGCGTCGCTCGAGGTCGAGGCGGTCGGGCTATGCCAGGCGAGTTGGCCTGACGGGTCGAGCGCATATACACCGTCGGCGACGAGATCGATGGTTCCATCGGCCGCCACGACCGGGCCGGCGAGGATAGCGCTGGGAGCCTGGAACTCCCACGCGAGACGCCCGCTGGAACTTAGCGCGTACACTACGCCCGCGGCGGAGCCCGCGTACACGTTCCCGCTGTTGTCCGCGGCGAGCGCTCCGGCAAAGCCGCCCGCGGGCATGAACGACCAATTCTGCTGGCCGGCTGGTGTCACGCCGACGATCGCGCCGCCCATGGTGCCCAACACAACTTCGCCCTCGGTCGTAACGGAAATCGCGTTGCCCGAGATGCCTGGAAGCGACCAGACCGTCGCGCCGTTCTTATCGAACGAGACCAATCCCCCGAGCCCTGCTGCGTAAAGCGCGCCGTTCGGGCCGAGCGCCATAGCGGTGATGCCGCCGAACTCAAGGCGCCAGCGCGTTATGCCATTGCTGTCCAGCGCGTCGACGGAGCCTTGCTGGCCGACGGCGTACAAGTTCCCGCTCTGGTCCAACAGCAGTTGCGGTCCACCCACCTGGACGCTCCACAACTCCTGGCCGCTCGCGCTCAGCGCGTGCAGCGTCCCGTCACTCGAAGTGAAATAGATGGTGCCGGACGGCGCGACCACGACCGTAGGCGCGATCGGCGCTTGCGCGTTGAACGACCACTGCAGAGTCGGCAGGGCCTGGACCGTGCCTTGCTGCCGAATCACTTGTGCGGCAACCGTGGGAGAAGCGGACGATACCGTCGGGCATCCCGAGGGCGCCGAGCCGGTCACGCTCACCGTTACGTGCTGGCTCTGCAACCCGCTATTTAGGCTGGCGTCGAGTAACGACGTGCCGGGACAGGCTGCGCTGTATTCGCCAGGGCTAGGCGAAGGCGACGGCGCCGGCTGGAGTACGGACGGATTTGAGTTGCTCCAAAACGTCGTGCTGGCGTCGGTGACGTCTTGCGTGGTTCCGTCGCTGTACAAGGCGACAGCCTCGAAGGCTACTACCTCGCCGACCGCAACAGAAGTTGCGGTAAAAGAAGGACACGGAGTCGGTGAGGCCGATGAACTCGCCGCCGGGCAGATTGAAACCGAGGTGATGCCGGGGCCCGGTGGGCCGGGCGTTGGGGTGGGTGCTGCGCAGCTAACCAGCGGGACGAATTCAAAAGGGTTGAGGCTTTGCCCGCAAGCACCGCCGACCCCGAAAAGCCCATTGCCGCAGCTTTGAGTAAGCGTGGCGGCGAAAAGCAGAAGCGTGGGCGTCAGTAGAAGCCAGATTCTCTTGAAATTCATTCGACTCGCGAGCTCAAGGCAAACTGCGGCGCGGGCGCGCTGGCTGATGCCGCTGGTAACCGGCAAGCGGCATTACGGAGCAGCACCCGCGGCGCCCTTTGGCAGGCCTGTGCCAGCCTTGGTATTGTGGTTGGCACGGGCCCCCGCTTCCGGATTTCGCGCTTTGCCTTGTCTACCCACGTCCGCCTCGTCTAAAGCTTTCATGTTGTCCGGCCAAGCTGTCAAGCGCATGGGCCGACGATGATGCTGGCGCGTTATGCTTGACTGCCGAACCACCGTTGCCCCCTTTCGCTCGTGTCTTGGGCTTTAGCCGCCAAGGCGCGTCCGCGCCCGGCGCAGAGCCATTGCGTCGAGTTCCTTTTGCCCCGCGTGTAGACAGACAGTCGACTGACCGCATGGCGGGCGGAACCCGCATGTTCCGCACGGGCGTTCTTCGCACCGTACTCGACTACGGGGCGTGAAGCGAACGCTGCCGCCAGCTCTCTGCCGCGAAGGCCGCGTAGGCGCGCCGTCGCGTACTCTACACAATGATCTCCTGGCCATCGTGGGCGCACTCCATCTCCAAACGAGCGCCTGCGGCCAGCATCTCCGCGCTCATATGCGTAAGGACTACTCGCCGGCATTCAAGATTTTGCCGTTGAGCGAGCAACGTTGCATAGTTCAGATGGTACTTGACCTTGCGCTCGAAGAAGTACGCCTCGCAAACAAAGACGTCCGCTCCGCGCGCGACGTCCAACAGCGCGTCGGTCCATTCGGTGTCGCCTGTATAGGCGATCACTTTGCCGCCGTACTCGACGCGTACGGCGTGCGAGGGTGCGCCGCTCGGATGCTCGACGAGAAACGGTGTTACCGCTGCCGGCCCTACGCGGTACGGCACGCGCTCGGTCAGCTCGATGAAATCGACCGAGAAGCGCCGTGCCACGCGTGAAGAGCCGGGGAACAGAACTTCCATCGCCGCCTCCACCCTCGCGCGCGTGCCTTGCGGACCGGCAACGACAAGCTGCGCGGCTCGTCGGTTGAACTGGCCGTCGAGAACCAAGAAAGGCAGTCCGCCGAAATGGTCGCCGTGCAGGTGCGTGAGAATCACCCAGGAAAGCTCCGATGGGTTGACCTGCGCAAGCTTCATCGCGATTAGCGACGACGCGCCGCAGTCGATCACTACTTTGTCGCCGCCCCCGGCCAGAAGCATGCAAGTTTGAAAACGGCCACCGCTCCCGAAGGCGTCGCCGGAACCGAGAAACTTGAGTGTAACCCGACTCATCGTGCTCTCCTTATTCGCCACGGTTGCACCCCCAACCACGCGATCAACATACCTCCGAGCGCCGACGAAGCGAGCGCGCGAGAAGCAATTCATTCGCCACACATTAATCGCGCGGCCGGCAGGCAGTTGACGCTGGCGCGACAAGTGAGTTAAATGTCGCGCGCTTGGAGCCGTTTCGTTCGACCTTTCTCTTGGCGACTCCTGATCGGCCTTGATAGTAAGGATGAGCGAATGACGGCGGCCTCCAATCCGGGAAGAGGTCTATGAAATGCCTTGTCCTGCTGCCGAGCGCGTTACTTGCCGGATGCGCTTGCGGTCAGATGGGTCAGCCGGCATGTCAGAGCATCCGGGTTACGGGCAATCCGAATTACCTGACCATTAACGGTTCTTCTTTCAGCAACATTACAAACTGCACCCATCTAAGCATGGCCGGATCGCTGCCGCCTGAGGCGATCATTATAAATCGGCAATCCGCAATGCTCGAACGGATCGTTTCAAAACTTCAATTGGCAATTCTCCTACGCGGTTTGTTCGCCGTTCACTTCGGTCAAATCGACCAGACCGCATGTCCTTCCGGCTGCGTGTCGGGCGTGGACTCGGGGGGCACGTGCGTTGCCTGTGGCGGCGAGGGGCAGCCCGTATGCACCGGCAACGTGTGCGCGACCGCCATGCCGGACCTTCATCCGAAGATGCAAGTCGGGGAGTTGATAGGTACCGCTAGCTGCGGGCGCGCGTTGGGCGCGCCGTGCGCCAGCAATGACCCCGGATGTGGGGGCAGCCGCCTGTTTTTCAATTTCCGCAAAGCCCGTGCGTAAACCAAAACGGCAACCTCAACGATTACACTTGCTACGAACATTCGATGATCGACGTCTTCGGGAGCTGCCTGTGCGTGCCGAACACGTTCAATTCATGTCAGCAGCGTACAAGCGTACGGAAGCCGCCCGCGAGCGATCCGGGCACTTGCGCCCATGTTGCGAACCGTAGTGGTTGGTCGAATTGCTGAGCCAGTCGCTAAACGATGCAGTTCACCTGTCTCGATGCGCTTGACGTCGCTATGTCGAGGTCGCGCCCGCTTCGGTCCGCGACTTTCCGCGCCGTTCGGATACCTAGTCTCGGCCGCTTTGACCGACGCCTCGTCGCGCGGTCACACCTTCGTGAGAAAGCTCCTCGCCGCCGGCTGCCGTATTTCAAAAACCGCGCGAGAGGTCTTGAACATGATCTCGCTCACGTCGATGCTTCTTAACGATTTTAGTTTCGGCCAGGCTCGACCTTTTCGCTTAGCCGGGGCGAAATTATACCTGCTCCCGCAAACCGCGGGAACGGAACAACACGTTAACCATGTTGCCTAGTATTCCGATCCTTGCCTCGTATAGCGTTCATCAGTTCGGCTCTGTCTGCTGAACATCTCGCGAGGGAATTCGCTATTCGCTGTGGTACTTGACGCGCTCATTATGCCTACGATGGTTGCTCGCTTGAGTTGTTCGTCGCCCGACGGAGGTCGCCGCGTTCCGCCGCCGTCGAGCGCGGAGCGATCTAGGATGAGACGGCATCGTGCAGATCGTTTACAGCCTGCGGTAGATAGCACTATATCTACGTCGAACCTCGTCGATGACCAGGGCGCGATAGATGCCCTCATGTCGGATGGTTTTTCGTGAGAGGAGCGAAAGAAATGATCAAGGCGCCAGCGCATGGGATGCCCGATGGCATGCCCCTTCGTTACATGAGATTCTGTCTCGTGGCGATGATGCTGATAATATGCGGGTGCACGATGGTGGGGCCGGATTTCTCCCGCCCGCGAGCGCCGGTGGCGCGGCAATGGCGTGAAACCAACGACCCGGTCGTGGATTCGTCGCGACGAGAAGACTTCCAGTGGTGGACAGTGTTTCATGACCCGGTGCTTGTGCGTCTGATTGAGGTCGCTTACCGCCAGAACTTAACCCTGCGCGTTGCTGGGTTGCGGGTGTTGAGAGCACGGGCGCAGTTGGCGGTCGCGATCGGGGGGCTTTATCCGCAGCAACAACAGATCTCTACCGCCCTGTCGTACACCCGACTGCCGCTCGAGCTGCCCTACGTCTATGAAACCGTTCCCAATTACTGGACGACGTCGTTCATGCTACAGGAAGGATGGGAGATCGATTTCTGGGGCCAACTGCGGCGCGCGGTCCAATACGCTGACGACGTCTTCCTGGGGTCGGTGGCGAATTACGACGCCGCGCTGGTCACGCTCATCGGAGACGTCGCGAGCGACTACGTGCAGATTCGCACGCTGCAAAAGCGTATCGATATTGCGCGCGCGAACGTCGAGAAGCAGCGTCAGTCTTTGCAGATAGCCGAGGCGAAGTTTCATGGAGGGACGGCCACTGAACTCGACGTCGATCAGGCCAAAAATGTTCTGGGTGCGACCGAAGCTACGATTCCCGCGCTCAGGATGAGGCTCGCGGAGACGGAGAATGCGCTCGCTGTGCTTCTCGGGATACCGCCCCAGCCGCTTGACAAGCTGCTGGCCGGTTCGTCGGATATCCCCACGGCGCCGGCTAGCGTGGCGGTAGGGATTCCAGCCGACCTGCTCGAGCGGCGGCCCGACGTGCGTAAAGCGGAGCTGGACGCGGCGGCGCAATGCGCGCAAATCGGCGTTGCCAAGGCGTACCTCTATCCCATACTGAGCATTGGCGGCTCTATCGGAACATTGACAACCACGTTGGGCGCCTCCGGCTTAGACGCTTTATTCACCGGAGGGTCTCTGCTGTATAGCGTGGGACCGACAATCCAATGGAATTTCCTCAATTTCGGCCGCCTCGATAATAATGTACGAGTGCAGGACGCGAGATTTGAGGAGCTTCTGGTCGTCTATCAGAATACGGTTCTCGCCGCGCAGCAGGAGGTCGAGAACGGTATCGCTACCTTCACGCAGTCGCGGGAGCAGGCCAAATTCCTGCGCGATAGCGTCGACGCGGCTCAACGTGCCCTGGAGATCGCCATGCTCCAGTACACCGAAGGCACCGCGGATTTCACCACGGTCTTGACCGCCGAGCAGAATCTGCTCGTGGCCCAGGATAATCTGGCAACCGCGACCGGTACGATCGCGCTCGGACTAATCCAGACCTACCGCGCGCTGGGCGGCGGATGGCAAATCCGCCAGAGCGGCGATTTCGTGCCGGAGCCGACGCGCGCCGAGATGGCTCGACGAACGAATTGGGGCGATTTGCTGACGCCGGTCGATATGCTTCGACCAGAGGCCCCCGGGTTGCCTTCGTCGCAAGACACGGGCCCGTTGGTCAGGCCGCCGGAATGGTGAGGCGGCGGCGAGATTATTGGACGCGTGATATGACGAATGGCGGAAAAATCTTTTACCGCTGGTCGGGTCTTTTGCGGCTGGCACTCGTCGCTCTGATCGTTTTGATGGTGGGATGCAAAGCCAACGAAAACGAGAGCGCCCCGCCACCGCCGACCGTGGAGGTGACCAATCCCGTCCTGCAGCGGGTAACCAGCTATCTCGATTTCACCGGCAATACGGCGGCGACCAATTCGGTGACTCTAGTGGCTCGCGTCGAGGGTTATCTCGAAAAAATCTACTTCACCGATGGCGCCTGGGTGCATAAGGGCGACCTGCTGTTCGTGATTCAGCGCGACCAGTATCTCGCGCAATTGCAGAAAGCCGAGGCGGAGGCTGAGGCCCAACGCGCGTCGTTATGGCACGCGACCACCGAGTTCAAGCGTTATAGCGGCCTGTTCCTCAAGAGTGCGGCCACGCAGACGCAGGTCGATCAATGGCATTATCAGCGCGATGCCGCAGCGGCTGCGCTGATGGCGGCCGAAGCGCAGATCGCTCTGGCCAAGTTGAACCTTAGCTACACGGAGGTGAAAGCTCCCTTTGACGGCAGAATAGGCCGCCATCTCATTAATCCAGGCAACCTGGTTGGCGCGGCTGGCAAGCAGACCCAATTGGCCGAGATTAACGGGATAGATCCGATCTACGTCTACTTCACAATCAACGAGCGCGATTTGTCGCGAATCCTCGCGCGCAACCGCGAGTTGTCGTCACGTCCGGTCAATGAGCAGGCAATCCCGGTCTATTATGGATTAACCACTGACGACGGCTACCCGCGGCGCGGCCGGCTCGACTTTGCCTCTATCAGCGTGGCGCCCACCACAGGCACGCTCCAACTGCGCGGGATCTTTCCGAATCCAGACCATACCGTGCTTCCGGGGCTGTTCGTTCACGTCCGCGTTCCGGAGCGCAGCAGCCGCGAGGCGCTGCTGATTCCCGGCGAGGCGGTCAATTTCGACCAACAGGGACAGTACGTCCTGGTCGTGAACGAGCACGACATAGTCGAAAGGCGGGCAGTGAAAACCGGCGCGCAGGTCGGCACGATGCTGGTAATCGAGGACGGGCTGAAGTCCAATGACCGGGTGGTTGTCGCGGGGCTGCTACAGGCCATCCCGGGCCGCAAGGTGAATCCGCAGCCGGTCGCTGCCGCCAGCCCGGCCGCCACCGCCTCTGCTCACAAGGCGAACTGACTCGCCGAGGGGGCTGGCATGTCCCGATTTTTCATCGAACGACCCATACTTGCCAACGTAATCGCCATCGTCACAGTGGTTCTGGGAGCGGTCTGCCTATACACGCTGCCGGTGACGCAATATCCCCAGATTGTCCCGCCGACTATTCAGGTCATGGCGTCGTACCCGGGGGCGAGCGCGGCTACCGTGGCCAACACCGTGGGAATCCCGATCGAACAGGCGGTGAACGGCGTGGAGGGGTCCCTGTACACGCAGTCAACCAGCGGCAGTGACGGCAGTTACACACTCACCGTCACCTTCGCCGTGGGGACGGATCTGGACGCCGCTATCGCGTTGGTGCAAAACGCCGTCAGCGGCGCCCTGGCGCAGTTGCCGGATGCCGTGCAAACCCAGGGCGTTACCGTGCAAAAGGTGAGCACCAACGTCTTGATGATCGGCAGCCTCTATTCGGACGATAACCGTTACAGTGAAACCTTTCTCAGCAACTACGCACTGATCAACTTGCGAGCGCCAATCGCGCGCCTGCCAGGCGTCGGACAGGTGCAGATTCTCGGCGCTGGTCCCTACAGCATGCGCGTCTGGCTCGACCCGGCGAAGCTCAAGACCTACGGACTCACGGCGCTCGACGTGCAGCGGGCGATCGCGACCCAGAACGCGCAAGTGGCGGCCGGCCAACTGGGAGGTCCACCCGTGCCGGCTGGGCAGCTTTTCCAGTTTACCGTTAACACGTTGGGGCGGCTGTCGGACGTTGCGGAGTTCGAGAATATCGTGATCAAAAGCCGTCCACCTGAGCAACGATTCGCCGGGAACACCCTCAAGGGCGAGGTCGATCAGACGGCCGCGATCGTGCGCGTGCGCGACGTCGCTTCCGTTGAGCTGAGCCAGCAGATGTTCACCACCTTTTCGGGCATCAGCGGCCGGAAAGCCGCGCAAATGAACATCTACACGTTGCCGGGTGCCAACTCGCTCCGAGTCTCGCAGGCGGTTGAGGGCCTGATGGCCAAGATGAGCGAGCGCTTCCCGCCCGGTATGAAGTACCGAGCGCTGCTCGATACCTCGAAGTTCATCCGCGACTCAATCCACGGCGTCTACGAGGCGTTGTTCGAGGCAGGGGTGCTGGTGCTGCTGGTGATCGTGCTGTTTTTGCAGGACTGGCGGGCGACGCTGGTGCCGGCGACGACGGTGCCGGTGACGATAATAGGGGCGTTCGCGGCGATGGCGTTGTTGGGATTCACGGTGAACCTGATGACGCTGTTTGCGCTGATCCTAGCGATCGGGATCGTGGTGGACGACGCGATCGTGATCGTGGAGAACTCGTCGCATTATATCGAGCAGGGGCTGACGCCGAAGGACGCGGCGATTCGCGCGATGGGCGAGCTGACGGGTCCGGTGTTGGGGATCACTTTGGTGCTGGTGTCGGTATTTCTGCCGGCGTCGTTTTTGCCTGGGATCACGGGGCAGATGTTTCGGCAGTTTGCATTGGTGATAGCGTCGACGGCGGTGATCAGCGCGCTGAACGCGCTGACGCTGAAGCCGACGCAATGCGCGCAGTATCTGCGAGCGCGCCGCGGCGGCAAGCAGAATTGGTTTTTCCGGGGTTTCAACTACGCGTACGAGGCGTTGGAGCACCGTTACGTTGGGCTGGTGTCGTGGATGGCGCATCGGCCGCGCGCCATGGCCACGCTCTTCGGTGTTATCGTCCTAGCCGCGGGCGGCGTCTTCGCGATGCATCCCACGGCGTTTTTGCCGACAGAGGATCAAGGTTATTGCATTGTGGTGGGTCAACTGCCGCCTGGCGCCTCGCAGCCGCGCGTGCGCCGACTCGCCGCGCAGGTCGACAGCGTTCTCTCCCATGTTCCCGGCGTCAAGGGATGGATTACCAGCGGCGGCTTCTCGGCCCTTGATTCAGCGAACCTATCTAATGTCGTGACGGAATACGTCATGTATCAGGACTTTGGCGAGCGCGGTCCGGGGCTTAGCCAGAGCGCGATCGTTGCCGACCTGCAGCGGCGCCTCAGTTCGATTCACGAGGCGGCGTTCAACGTCCTGATTCCGCCGCCGATTTCGGGCCTCGGTCAGGCCGGCGGATTTCAAATGATGATCGAGGACCGCACCGGCGTGGGGCTGCAACCGCTTCAGGAGGCTGTGGAGGTGATTCTGGTGTCCGCGGATCGGGCGCCCATGCTGCGGCAGGTCGCAACCACTTTCGATGCGCGCAGCCCGCAGCTTTATCTCGATATTAATCGCACCCAAGCCGAATCGCTCGGCGTCAGTATTAACGACGTCTTCCAAACGCTCCAGACCTATCTCGGCTCGACTTACGTGAATCAGTTCAACCTGTTCAATCAGAGCTTCCAGGTGCGCGTGCAGGCGGCGCCCGATTTTCGTCGCAGCCTGGAAGACATTGGACGCCTCTACGTGGCGAACCGAACCGGCGAGATGGTGCCGCTCGGCGCGGTCCTCGACGTGCATCACATGCTCGGGCCTGAGCTGATTACGCGGTACAATCTCTACCCGGCCGCGACGATCGTGGGCCGGCCGGCACCCGATTACAGCTCCGGTCAGGCTCTGGACGTGATGGAGCGGATAGCGCGCAACCACCTGCCGCTCAGTATGGGCTATGACTGGACGGGCCTCTCCTATCAGGAAAAGCTGATCGGCAATCAGGCCTATTTCATTTTCGCGTTGTCGATCACGCTGGTCTTTCTCGTCCTTGCGGGCCAGTACGAGAGCTGGGCGGACCCGGCGGCCGTCGTGCTGACCGTGCCGATGGCGTTAGTGGGGGTAGCGGCCGCGTTGATCGCGCGGGGGTTTCCGACCGATCTATACACGCAGATCGGCTTGGTCCTGATGATTGCGCTGGCCGCCAAGAATGCGATTTTGATTGTCGAGTTCGCGCGCGAGCTTCACGCCGAAGGACAATCGACCGTTGACGCCGCGGTGGAGGCGACCCGCAGGCGCCTGCGGCCGATCCTGATGACCTCGATCGCGTTCATCTTGGGCGTTGTGCCGCTGCTGACTGCCAGCGGCGCCGGCTCCGCCAGCCAGCAAGCGCTTGGCACCGTGGTGTTCGGCGGGATGCTCGCCTCGACGCTGTTGGCAATTCCTTTCGTGCCGGTTTTCTACATCGTGATGGAACGCTTGAGCGAGTGGAAGCGCAAGCGTTCGGCAGCGCCGGTTGGCGGCCCGGTCGCGACCGACCGGGCAACATAGCGCCCGTGTCTCGATTCTTCATCGAGCGACCGATACTCGCAAACGTAATCGCGATCATTACGGTCGTGTTGGGGGCGGTGTGTTTGTACACGCTGCCGGTGGCGCAGTACCCGCAGATAGTTCCGCCGACCATCCAGGTTTCCGTGTCGTACCCGGGAGCCAGCGCGGCCATCGTGGCAAACACGGTCGGAATTCCCATAGAGCAGGCGGTCAACGGCGTGGAAGGGTCGCTCTACATGGAGTCGACCAGCGGCAGCGACGGCAGCTACACGCTCACCGTCACCTTCGCCGTCGGAAGCGACCTTAACCGCGGATTGACCCTTGTGCAGAACGCGGTAAATAGCGCCGTGCCCCTATTACCCGAGCCGGTTCGCAAGCAAGGTCTGCAAGTTCGGAAGGTCAGCACCAACATTCTCATGATCGAGAGCCTCTATTCCGACGATAACCGCTTTACCGAGACCTTCCTCAGCAACTATGCACAGATTAACCTGCTGGCGCCGATTCAGCGCGTGCCCGGCATCGGGCAGGTGCAGATTCTCGGCGCCGGTCCCTACAGCATGCGCGTCTGGCTCGATCCGGCGAAGCTCAAGACGTACGGGCTCACGGTGCTCGACGTGCAGCGGGCGATCGCGACCCAGAACGTGCAGGTGGCGGCGGGGCAGCTGGGTGGTCCGCCCACGGCCGCAGGCGAAATATTTCAGTTTACGATCAACACCTTGGGGCGACTGTGGGACGCGGAGCAGTTCGAGAATATCGTGATCAAAAGCCGTCCACCTGAGCAACGATTCGCCGGAAGCACCCTCAAGGGCGAGGCCGATCAGACGGCCGCGATCGTGCGCGTGCGCGACGTCGCTTCCGTTGAGCTGAGCCAGCAGAACTATAACGTTTTCTCCAGCCTCAACGGCAAAAAAACGGCGCACATCGCCATCTTCGCGCTGCCCGGCGCCAACGCACTGGAGGTTGCCGACGCGGCCCGCGCTCTGATGGCCCAGATGGGCAAGCGCTTCCCGCCCGGCCTGAAATACACGACTCTCTACGACACGACCCTGTTTATCAGCCAGTCAATCTCGGCCGTCTACGAGGCGTTGTTCGAGGCAGGGGTGCTGGTGCTGCTGGTGATCGTGCTGTTTTTGCAGGACTGGCGGGCGACGCTGGTGCCGGCGACGACGGTGCCGGTGACGATAATAGGGGCGTTCGCGGCGATGGCGTTGTTGGGATTCACGGTGAACCTGATGACGCTGTTTGCGCTGATCCTAGCGATCGGGATCGTGGTGGACGACGCGATCGTGATCGTGGAGAACTCGTCGCATTATATCGAGCAGGGGCTGACGCCGAAGGACGCGGCGATTCGCGCGATGGGCGAGCTGACGGGTCCGGTGTTGGGGATCACTTTGGTGCTGGTGTCGGTATTTCTGCCGGCGTCGTTTTTGCCTGGGATCACGGGGCAGATGTTTCGGCAGTTTGCATTGGTGATAGCGTCGACGGCGGTGATCAGCGCGCTGAACGCGCTGACGCTGAAGCCGACGCAATGCGCGCAGTATCTGCGAGCGCGCCGCGGCGGCAAGCAGAATTGGTTTTTCCGGGGTTTCAACTACGCGTACGAGGCGTTGGAGCACCGTTACGTTGGGCTGGTGTCGTGGATGGCGCATCGGCCGCGCGCCATGGCCACGCTCTTCGGTGTTATCGTCCTAGCCGCGGGGTGGTTCGCGTCAATCTATCCGACCGCGTTGATGCCGCTTGAGGATCAAGGTTATTGCATTGTGGTGGGTCAACTGCCGCCTGGCGCCTCGCAGCCACGGGTCCGCGCAGCGGCGGCGCGTGCTGACGCGATCCTCTCACGGACCCCGGGTATCAAAGGATGGGTGACCATCGGCGGCTACTCCGCGCTTGACTCGGCGAAGATCGCGAACGTTTTCACCACTTTCGTCATCTACGACGACTGGGGCAGCCGGCCCGTTGGGTTCGAGCAGACGAGGTTTTTGCGCCAGCTCCAAGAGAAGCTTGCGTCCATTTCCAGCGCGCGCTTCAGCGTGCTGCCTCCCTCGCCGATTCCGGGGCTCGGCGTGGCTTTTGGTTTCGAGATGATGGTCGAAGATCGGGGAAGCGCGACATTACGGACCATGCAGCAGGCGACCGAGGAAATGCTCAACGTCGCGCGCGGCCGCCCGGGTTTCTTAATGACCGGGTTCACGACTTTCGACGATCGGAGTCCTCAGCTTTTTCTCGATATCGATCGCACCCAAGCCGAGGCGCTGGGAGTTACTATCAACGACGTCTTCGAAACGCTGCAGACGTTTCTGGGCTCGGGCTATGTCAATCAGTTCAATCTCTTCAACCAGAGTTTTCAGGTTCGCCCGCAGGCCAGCGCTGAGTTTCGTCGCCACCTGGAGGACATCGGAGAACTCTACGTCGCCAACCGCACCGGCGAGATGGTGCCCCTTGGCGCATTGCTGGGCGTCCGCCGCACCCTCGGCTCGGAGTTGATCACGCGCTACAACCTCTATCCGGCAGCGACGGTTATCGGCATCCCGACGCCGAAATTCAGCTCGGGGCAGGCGATGAGCCGCATGGAGCAAATCGCGGATGGAGTGTTCCCCGCGAGCTTGGGGTTTGAATGGACGGGGTTGTCGTACCAGGAAAGGCTGGTGGGCAATCAGGCGTACCTTATCTTTGCGCTTTCGATCACCCTGGTGTTTCTCGTGCTGGCCGGGCAATACGAGAGCTGGCACGATCCTGCCGCGGTTATTCTGACCGTGCCGATGGCGTTGGTTGGGATCGTTGTGGCATTGTTCGTGCGGCACTTTCCTATGAGCCTTTATTCACAGGTCGGCCTGGTTTTGATGATTGCGCTGGCGGCGAAAAACGCGATACTTATCGTCGAGTTTGCGCGCGAATTGAAGGAACAAGGAATGTCCGCGCCTGAGGCTGCGATCGAGGCGACCCGACGCAGGTTCAGGCCGATCGTGATGACCTCGGTCGCGTTCATCCTGGGCGTCGTGCCGCTGTTGACGGCTGGCGGCGCCGGCTCCGCCAGCCAGCAAGCGCTCGGCACGGTGGTGTTCGGCGGGATGCTCGCCGCAACCTTGCTTGGTATTCCGTTTGTGCCGGTCTTTTATATCCTGATGCAGCCGAAAGAAAATCGCAGGTGCTGATCTCCAGGCGTGAGCCCCGCAAAAGATCAGCGCAGCTGACCTGGGGCCGATCGGTCGCCTGCAAATAGACTTAGCTTGTGGCGGAATCTAACGCGCGCCGGGATTCCCGAGGCCGCTTTTCGCGGGCACGCGGTTTCAGGCCTCGGGCGCATCTTCGCCGGCCAGCGTGCGCCTTAATTACTTTGATCACACGCTTTGCGACGTGTCGCTCGGTCTAGAGAATCTTCGATTGCGACGGATGGAGCAGACCCATTTCGAGTTCGGCCGGCGTTACAAGCTCTGCGAGGGCCCGCGCCGCCTCGATGAACATCTCATCCGTGACGCGCTTGGCCCGGGTGCTGTAAATCGCCAGGAATCTGTAGAGATTGTTGCTTTGGCCGGGCACGAGCCGCCGTCCCTCAAACGTCACTGGCGCAAACGGACTTCCGCTGAGGTCTCCTAGTCGCAGGATTCGCTCACCGCTCATAACGACGACGAATCCACGTCGCGCGCGGGCCAATTGCGAAGGATCTCACGCACGCGGCCTCTGCGCGCTATCGAAAGATCGAGACCCTTGGGGCGCCGGATGATGTGGCTCCATCTGAGACGGGCTTCCCCAACGGTCGGCGTATAGACAAGCGGCGGGTAGCGACTTGGTTCCCTCGCCAGCACGCGATAGCAGAGGCCCTCGTCGATGTCCTGCAGCTCGCAGAGATATAGATACTTCTCCAAAGCGCTCGTCTTGCTTCCGAGCTGAGAGGAAATCGGCTGGACAGCGATTTGTTCGCTGTCAATTACTCCGGAAGCAAACCCAGCAGACCCAAGGACTCGCGCTCGGTCTTAGAGAAAGTGAACGACCGATTCAGACGCAAATCGCGCACGAGTGCAACGCCGTGCGGCTTCGTCGAATTTGTCCCGCTCGTCCTCATACCCCGGTTGCTGGAGCGGGCAAAATCCATTTCTTCATACGAATATAGTGACGCCTGCGGTTGCGTTAGTACAAAAGTTAATCGCAAAAGGTCGGATCGATCTGTCTTTCGCGGCGCCGATACGCGCTCGTCTCCGCTAGGTAAGCTCTGCACAAGCTGATCGGTTCGTGTGCAAGGTAATAAGTGGATTGGCAGATGTGGAGGTGAGGTGATGGGTAGTCAGCGGGGGTTCGCTTCGATGGCGTGACAGGCGAAAGGCAAAGTGACTCGGCGCGAGCGTTTTCTGGCCGAGATGGGCGCGGTGATTCCCTGGGCTCGGCTAGTGGCGCTGATTGAACCGTACTACCCAAAGGCGAGCCAAGGCCGTCAGCCGCTGGGACTGGAGAAGATGCTGCGGATTTATTTCCTGCAGCAGTGGTTCAACCTCTCCGACCCGCAGGCTGAGGATGCGATCTGCGACAGCGAGTCGATGCGCCGCTTTGCGCGGGTGGAGTTGGGCGACGAGGTGGTCCCGGACGAGAGCACGATTTTGCGCTTTCGCCATCTGCTGGAGTGCTACCGGCTGACCCAGACGATCTTCGATGCGGTGCACGGGCTCCTGGAAGAGCGCCGGCTGTTGCTGCGCTCGGGAACTATCGTGGACGCGACCATCATCGCGGCGCCCAGTTCGACCAAGAACGCCACGGCGAGCCGCGACCCTGAGATGAAGCAGACCAGAAAGGGCCGCAACTGGCACTTCGGGATGAAGCTGCACATCGGGGCGGACCCGCGCGGCATGGTGCACACCGTTATCGCGACCGACGCGGCTGCAGCCGACATCACCGAACTGCCAGATCTGCTGCACGGGCGCGAGCGCGTGATATTCGGCGATCAGGTGTATTGGAAGGAAGCCGACCGCCAGGCGTTCGCGGCGCGTGGGGTGCGCTATCGAATCAATCGGCGCCCGACTTCCAGCCGGCCCTTGAGTGCGCGTTGGCGGATGATCGACCGGGTCCGCTCGCGCACCCGCGCCTGCGGCGAGCATCCCTTCCGCGTGCTCAAGCAGTTGTGGGGCTTCACTAAGGTCAGATACCGGGGGCTGGCCAAGAATCTGGCGCGCGCCCAGACCATGTTCGCGCTGGCCAATCTCTACCAGCTTCGGCGCGAACTGCTTTCCGCTGGAGCGAGGTGCGTATTGTGAACACGATTGATAAGACCACTGCTCCCCGCGACCGCTTAGGCCGCACCACCGAGCCATCGCGCCGTCGCCGCTTACCTTGATGATGCCCGCCTCCATCTCAAATAGTCACCGCATCACGCCCTCAGCAGAGCTTCTCTAGGGCTTCCAAGCCTCGCGCTCCGTTACGGACGCTTCGGTGCCTCGGCTCGTATTGAATGAAGTCGCGCAAGCGCGCATCTTTTTGACTGTTTTGAAGATCATCTTTGGGTAGTGTCGGGGAGTTGGTGGAAAAGTGAAAAAGCGTCAAGATCCGGCGAGTTGAGCCACAACTCGCGCCCGCTTGGCGGCGGGTGCCGGAGGATGACGCTATGGAAAGCGATAGCAGG